>JAJXWS010000003.1 GCA_021781495.1 Acidobacteriota bacterium
CGGCTGCGCTGCCAGCAGCACCGCCGCCGCCGCGCCGTCTGAGGTCTGCGAGGCGTTCCCCGCCGTCACCGTCCCCTGCGCGTGAAACGCCGGCTTCAGTGCCGCCAGCGCCGCCGCGGACGTGTCCGCCCTCGGCCCCTCGTCGGCCGCGAAGACCATCTCCGTCACCACTGGCCTGCCCGCCTTCGTCCCCGGAACGGCGCTCGTCACCTTCACCGGCATCAGCTCCTCGTCGAACCGTCCCGCCGCCTGCGCGGCCAGTGCCTTCTGGTGGCTGCCCAGCGCAAAGGCATCCTGGTCCTCGCGAGACACCCCATACCGCCGCGCCACCCGCTCCGCCGTCAGCCCCATGCTCAGCAGCGCCGCCGGATAGTTCTCCGCCAGCCACGGATTCGGGCTCGGCTTCAGCCCGCCCATCGGGATAAGGCTCATCGACTCCGCGCCGCCCGCCACCACCACCCGGCAGCCCCCCGCGCGAATCCGCATGTCCGCCTGTGCAATCGCCTCCAGCCCCGAGGCGCACAGCCGGTTCACCGTCATTCCCGGCACCGCCACCGGCAACTGTGCCCGCAGCGCGGCAAACCGGGCGATATTCCAGCCCGCCTCGCCCTCCGGCTGCGCACAGCCCAGAATCACGTCCTCCACCTCGGCCCGGTCCAGTCCCGGCACCCGGTCCAGGGCCGCGTTCAGCGCAACCGCCGCCAGATCATCCGGACGGCTGGTGGACAGGGCGCCCTTCGGCGCGCGTCCCACCGGCGTGCGCACGGCGCTTACAAGTACGGCTTCCGGCATCTTCCCTTCTCCTCCCGGCCCCTCGCAGCCAACGCAATCCATCGCCGCCCGGGCCGGCATGTCTCACTCCGGCATGTCTTAATCCGGCATATCCAGCAGAATCCACGCATGGCGGGTGTAGTAGTGGAACACCTTGCGCCCATCAATCACGGCGTCCCGCAGCGCGTCGTGGTCGCCCATCGCCGGGCGACGCTCCATTCCCGCCTGCGCGTCATGCACCTGCTGCGGAGACGCCGGGTCAATCCCCCAGTTAAAGCCCAGAACTCCCGTGGGATCATGCGCCTGCAGCCGTTCCGTCTCCGGAGCCGACGCCAGCACCACCGGCGCCCCCGGCGCGCTGCCAAAAAACACCAGCAGAGACACCGTTCCCTTCACCGCGCACAGCGCCGCCCAGTCCGAGCTGCCCGGCCGCTCCAGGCTGGCGTGAATCACGTTCTCCGGCCGGTGCGCCTGGTAGGTCTGTGGAATCATGCACCCCCGCTGCGTCAGCGCCTGGGCTACCGGCTCCGGCAGCTCCGGGTACGAGCTCACCGGCAGCCGGCGAATCAGGTACGGCGTCGCCTGGTCGCCCACCATGATCTGCCCCCGTTCCGTCAGTTGCTGCTCGTCCACCGGCGGCGCACTCTGGCCCCGCGCCGCCATGCCGCACAGGCACGCCGCCAGCAACACCCCGCCCTGCAACGCTCGCTTCATCTCAGGAGAGCTCCTCCGGGCGAATCCCTAGTTGCGCAGCGGCTTACCCGTCTTCAGCGTAAACGCGATGCGCTCCTGCGTCTTGCGCTCGCCGCACAGCGAAAGAAAGGCCTCCCGCTCCAGGTCCAGCACATACTGCTCGCTTACCGGCGTTCCCGGCGTCACCCGTCCGCCGCACAAAACGTACGCCGCCCAGCGCGCCACCTTCTGGTCGTGCTCTGAGGCGTACCCCGCCTCGCCCATCAGGTAGATGCCCGTCTCCAGCATAGCCAGCGCCGCCGTGCCCGGAGCGGCCATCTGCGTCCTCGGCGCGGGAGCCGCGTACCCCGCCTGCGCCAGGGCCAGCGCCTGCTCCTTGGCGTCCAGCAGCAGCCGCTCGCGATTCAGCGTCACCCGGTCGGTCGTCGCCAGCAGCCCCAGCGTCCGCGCCTCCGCCGCCGACGTGGACACCTTCCCCATCGCAATCGTCTCCAGCGACCGCCGCAGCGCCGTCCCCATCTCCGCCGACTGCGCAAACCGCGACGGCGGGTCCTTCGGGTCCGGCGGAGCCAGCGCCGCCGCCGCATCCACCGCCCGCAGCAGCATCTCCTTCGTTCCGCCGCCGCCCGGAATCAGCCCCACCCCGGCCTCCACCAGACCAAGATAGGTTTCCGCATGCGGCTGCCGCCGCGCCGAGTGCAGGCAGATCTCCGCGCCCCCGCCCAGCGTCATCCCAAACGGAGCCGCCACCACCGGCCGCGGGCAGAACTTGATCGCCGCCGTCATCTGCTGAAAGCCGCGAATCGCCCCATCCACCTCATCCCACTCGCCTTCCTGCGCCACCAGCAGCAGTTGCATCAGGTTGGCGCCTACGCTGAAGTGCTCGCGGTCGCCCGTAATCACAAAGCCCGCAAAGTTGCGCACCGCGTCGGAATCCGCCTTCAGCACCGACGACACCAGTGCCACCACGTCCCCGCCAATCGCGTTCTTCAGCGAGTGCAGCTCCACGCAGCCAATCCCGTCGCCCAGGTCCACCAGCGAGGCGCCCGCATTGCTCCGCACCACCCCATTCGACCTGCGGTAGTCCGCCACCCGCGCATGCCCCGGCTCGGTTCGGACCGGTTCCCAGTGCGTCGTCTTCGGGCTGTAGCACTGCGGCCCCACCGGCGAGTACCAGCTCACCGGCGTCGTCTCCGGCTCGCCCTTCAGCAGCTGCTCCACCGCCGGGCTCGCCGCCATCCCCATCGCCCGCATCCGCACCACCGTCTCGCGCACGCCAGCCGCATCCCACATCTCAAACGGGCCCAGCTCCCAGTTAAAGCCCGCCCGCATCGCCCGGTCGATCGAGACCGCGTCGTCGGCCGCCTCGCCAATCCGGTCCGCCGCAAAGCTCCACAGCATGCCCAGAAACGGCCACAGGAACCGCGCCGCCTTGTCCTTCCGCGCGTCGTTGGCCAGCAGCAGCCGCAGCCGCTCCGGCACCGTAGCCGCGTTCTTCGCCATCTCCAGCGACGGAATCGCGGGCTTCGCCACTGGCCGGTACTCCATCGTCTTCAGGTCCAGCACCAGCCGCACGTCTTTCCCATCGGCGCCCCGGACCTTTTTGTAGAAGCCCTGCCCGGCCTTGTCGCCCAGCCAGCCCCGCTTGACGACCTCCTCCAGCACCGTCAAGAAGCCCCCCGGCGTCACCCCGGCGGGAAAGTTCGCCGCCACATGCGCCAGAATGTCGATGCCCACCATGTCCGCCAGCCGGAAGGTGCCCGTCCGAGGCCAGCCAATCGCCTGCCCCGTCAGCGCGTCCACCTCTTCCACCGTCAGTCCCTGCTCCAGCATCAGTGTGGCGGCGCTGAACATCACCGCAATCCCAATCCGGTTGGCGATAAAGTTCGGCGTGTCATGGGCAAACACCACCTGCTTGCCCAGAATGCGATCCGCAAACGCCGCAAACCGCGCCACCACCGCCGCATCGCTCTCCGCCGTCGGAATCACCTCCAGCAGCCGCATGTACCGGGGCGGATTGAAAAAGTGCGTCCCGAAGAAGCGCTCCCGCGCGCCGCCCAGCCCCGCGGCAATCCGGCCCACCGGCAGCCCAGACGTGTTCGTCGTCAGCACCGCCTGCGCAGCCAGATGCGGAACCACGCGCCACAGCAGCGATTGCTTGATCTCCAGGTTCTCGGCCACCGCCTCGATCACCCAGTCGCACTGCGCCAGTTGCGGCAGGTCATCCTCAAAGTTGCCCGGCCGGATCAGCGCCGCCAGCCCCGCCTCGTAAAGGGCAGCAGGCTTGGCCTTGGCCAGCGCGGCCACGCCTGCCTCTGCCAGCCGGTTGCGCGATCCCTCGCCCGCCGGAACCATGTCCAGCAGCAGCACCGGAATCCCTGCGTTCGCCAGGTGCGCGGCAATCCGGGAACCCATCGTGCCCGCGCCCAGTACGGCCGCGCGCCGCACCAGCATCGGTTGAGCTGCCATGCCCATGCCGGCAGCCGCAGTGGTCGTGCTCATGCAAGTGCTCCTTGCGCGCGTTCCATCCCATCCCGGTCTCCGCGCCAAGACACATCCACTAGGATGCGGCAATCGCCTGCCGGGGCCACAGGCTCGCCGCCACCCAACCGCTGCCGCCGCTCCATGCACGCGCACAGAACCACTCCACCCCGCGGCAGCGCTGGAACCGCTCCCGAGAATACGGAAGGCTGCTTCGCCGGGTCAAGGCGGCCACCCTCCGCCGCAATCCACACCCCGCGCCCGGCCCTCGCAGCCCGTGCGGTATTCTCTAGGTAGTCTGGAGCTCCGGGGGGAGCTTCGCCCTTTCGATGAACCTCACCGCAACCACATGGGAGACTGCCGCCGGGTATTCACTGGTAGCCGGCATGGCCGCCGTAGCCATCTGGCTGCTCATCCGGCGCCGCGCCACGCCCGAGGAGATCGAGCGCGCACGCCGCCGCTTCCTCGCCCAGTCCGGCCGCCTCGTCGACGGCGTACTCCTCGACGTCTTCGAGATGGACGCCGAAGACGGCCGCACCCTCACCCTGCTCGCCTACAACTACCGCATCGGCGGCGTGGACTACGAGTGCTCCCAGGACATCACCGCCATCCTCGATACCGTGGACCCCGCCCGCGTTCGCATCGGCTTTCCCTGCTCCGTGCGCTTCCAGCCCGGCACGCCCCACAACAGCATCGTGGTCGCGGAAGGCTGGAACGGCCTTCGCGAAAGCCTGCCCGTCTTTCCCCAGATGGAAGACCCCACCCAGTCCCGGCTCCCCCGTCTCGAGGCCGGCCGCGGCTGATCCCGCCCCGCTCCGCACTCCCGGATTCCGCCGCCTGGCTCCCGCTCTGCCGCCCGTTGGCGCGCACTCCCGCCCGCATTTACACTGCCCCTATGCACGTCCACGCCGCACCCACGGGACCCAGCGCCAAACGGACACAGTCCGTCCTGCGCTTCTCCCTGGTCGCCACGCTCGCCTATGTCGTGGTCACCTTCGTCGCCGGCCTGCGCGCGCACTCCCTGGCCCTGCTCTCTGAGGCGGGCCACAACGTCTCTGACTTCCTCGCGCTTCTGCTCAGCCTCGCGGC
Source organism: Acidobacteriota bacterium (assembly GCA_021781495.1). Classification (GTDB taxonomy): domain Bacteria; phylum Acidobacteriota; class Terriglobia; order Terriglobales; family Acidobacteriaceae; genus Telmatobacter. Next base: position 5,035 of record JAJXWS010000003.1, read on the forward strand.
CGTCTACTTCCAGAACCGCCCTGCGGACAGCGCCCGCACCTTCGGCTATCAGCGCGCCGGCGTGCTGGCCGCCTTCCTCAACGCCGCCGCGCTCATCGTCATCTCCCTCTGGATCGCCGTCGAGGCCATCCACCGCCTCAGCCAGCCCGTCGCCGTCCATCCCAAAATGATGATGTACGTCGCCGCCGCCGGCGTGCTCATGAACGGCGTCATCGCCGCCATGCTCTGGGGCGTCGCCCGCGACGTCAACCTGCGCTCGGCCTTCCTCCACATGGCCGGAGACACCCTCTCCACCGCCGCCGTCATCGCCGGCGGCATCGGCATCCTTTACACCGGCCAGAACTGGATCGATCCCGTCCTCTCCCTGATCATCGCCGCGCTCATCCTCTGGACCAGCCTTGAGATCGTCCGCGAAACCCTCAACATCCTGCTCGAGGGCACCCCGCGCGGCATCTCCCTCGGCGAAATCCGCGCCGCCATGCAGGCCGTCGAAGGCGTCATCAACGTCCACGACCTCCACGTCTGGAGCCTCGGCTCCCACTCCAGCGCCCTGGCCTGCCACGTCACCATCGCGGACATTCCGCCCTCCGCCAGCGCCTGCATCCTGGCCAACCTCAACCACGTGCTGCAGGATCACTACCACATCCGGCACACCACCATTCAGTTCGAGCACATCGGCTGCGGCGAGCTCGAGGGCTGCGTCGTCCCCATGGAGGAGATGGCCAGCGGACACGCCCACAGCCACCACGGACATGCGCACTAGCACGCTGCCCTGCACAGGAGGTCCATCCGTTTGATTCCCCGTCGCGCACTTCCCTTGCTGCTTTGCCTTGCCGTTCTCCCCGCACTCTCCCTCCAGGCCCAGACCGCAACGCCCCAGCAGTTGCAGGCCCTCGCCGGCGAGTACACCAACCCCGACGAGCCCGACACCCCCATCAGCTTCTACGTGCAGAACGGCGAGCTCACCGTCGAGGCCGACAACCGCGTGCCCACTCCGCTCAAGTCCGACTCGCCCACCACCTTTGACGTGCCCGGCTCCCGCGCCACCCTCACCTTCACCCTCGACGCCGGCGGCCGCGGCGCCACCGTCGTCGCCTCCCCTGAGCCCGAGGCCGTCTACCACCGCACCGGCGAGCCCGTCCATCATGTCTTTCACGACTACCAGCGCTCTGAGGTCATGATCCCCATGCGCGACGGCGTCAAACTCCACGCCGTCCTCCTCAAGCCCGCAGATATCTCCGCCCCGCTGCCATTCCTGCTCACCCGCACTCCCTACGGCGTCGACAACACCAGCCGCGCCTCCTTCTTCGGCTACCGCCCCGAGCTCGCCCGCGACGGCTACATCTACGTCGCTGAAGACATCCGCGGCCGCTACAAGAGCCAGGGCGACTTCATCATGATGCGCCCCCTCGCCGACCACCATGACCCCAAGGCCATCGACGAAAGCACAGACACGTACGACACCGTCGAGTGGCTGCTTAAAAACGTCCCCGGCAACAACGGCCGCGTCGGCGTCGTCGGCACCAGCTACCCCGGATTCCTCGCCATGATGGCCGGCATCGACCCCCATCCCGCCGTCAAGGCCATCTCCCCGCAGGCGCCCATGATCGACGTCTGGATGGGCGACGACTTCTTCCACAACGGCGCCTTCCGCCAGAGCTACGGCTACGACTACGTCTTCGGCCTCGAATCCACCCGCGAGAGCACCGAGGTCAGCTACGGCAAGCAGAAAGACGGCAACCCCGTCGACGGATTCGACTACTTCCTCGAGCGCGGCTCCTTCGCGGAAGACGTCAAGAAGTCCGGCTCAAAGCTCCTGCCCACCTGGAAGATCTTCCTCGACCACCCCTCCTACGACACCGAGTGGTCCTCCCGCGCCGTGCAAAGCCACCTCAACTCCGTCGCCGTGCCCACCCTCACCGTCGGCGGCTACTACGACCAGGAAGACATGTTCGGCCCCGAGCAGGAGTACGCCAGCCTGGAGCCCCACGACGACCACCACCAGAACTTCCTCGTCCTCGGCCCCTGGCGCCACGGCTACTGGTCCTCCCCGCTGCGCCACCTCGGCAACCTCAACTACGGTGAGCCCATCGGCAAGGAGTTCCGCGCCAACATCGAAGCCAGATTCTTCGGCCACTACCTCAAGGACGAGCCCGGCTTCCACCTCGAAGACACCGCCAGCTTCCAGACCGGCTCCAACACCTGGCAGTACTACTCCCACTTCCCCCCGCTCAAGTCCGAGCCCACCAGCCTCTATCTGCTCGGCGACGGCCAGCTCAGCTGGAACGACCCCACCGCCCGCGCCACCACGACCTACGTCAGCGACCCCGCCAACCCCGTCCCCTATCGCCACCGGCCCATCCAGCCCACCTACGGCCCCGGCTCGCAGTGGTACAACTGGCTCACCGAGGACCAGCGCTTCGTCACCGATCGCAAGGATGTCGCCGTCTTCCGCCTGCCCGTGCTCAAAAAGGACATGATCCTCACCGGCGAAGTCCTCGCCGACATCTACGCCTCCACCACCGGCACAGACACCGACCTCGTCGTCAAGCTCATCGACCAGTACCCCGACGACGACCCCGACCCGAAGATGCGCGGCTACCAGCTCATCACCAACGCTGAGATCTTCCGCGGCCGCTACCTCCAGTCCTTCGTCCGCCCCGAGCCCCTCCGCGCCAACTCCATCCACGAGTACCGCTTCAGCCTCCACGACGTCGATCACGTCTTCAAGGCCGGCCACACCGTCCTCGTCGAAATCCAGAGCAGCTGGTTCCCGCTCTACGACCGCAACCCGCAGACCTTCGTGCCCAGCATCATGGCCGCCAAACCCGAGGACTACAAACCGGCCACCATCACCCTCTACTCCGACCCCGACCACGAATCCAGCCTGCAGATGCCGCTCATGAACGCCTGCGACCAGATCGCCTGCTTCTGAGCCGCGCAGCATCAACACAATAGTCGCGGCAGCCGGGTGCCCCAGGTCTCGCTTCTGAGACCTGGGAATACGAGTGGGATTGGGCGGGTGGGCGGGTGGGCGGGTGGCCCAGGTGCCAACCAACCGTTCCACCACGACCATGGCTGCCCCGGGTGCCTCGCATTTGGGCACCCGGGAAACCGCCAACCTCAATCTGCCTTCTCCCGGTAATCCCGGTTGCCCCACCCCTGTCCTTCGCCCCGGCGAAGGACAGGGTGGGAACCCAGCCCGTCCCCAACCACCGTCCTCTTGAGCAAGCGCAGCCGTCGAAAGATCCCCCCGCCCCTCCACCCGGCATTTCGCGCTAAAATAAAGAGCGAAGTGCTTCTCCACCAGCCCATCCCGGCTCTCCTCTAGCGGCTCCCGCCGCCAAGCACCTGTCTTTTTCTTTTCCCGGAATCCCTGCAAAACTCACCCCCGGAGGGGCCACATGATTGATCGTCTGGAACAGATGGAGCTTCGTTACACTGAGCTGCAATCGCAGTTCGCCTTGCCTGAGGTCCTCAACGACCACGAAAAGTACCAGAAGGTCGGCAAGGCCATCCGCGAAATCGAGGCCCCCGTCGAAAAGTACCGCGAGCTCAAGCAGGTCCGTCAGGGCCTGGCCGACGCCCGCGCCATGCTCGCCGAGACCGACCCCGACCTGCGCGCCATGGCCGAGGAGGAGATCGCCGCCCTTGAGCCCCGCACCGCCGCCCTCGAGGAAGAGCTCAAGATCCTGCTCCTGCCCAGAGACCCCAACGACGAGAAGAACGTCATCCTCGAAATCCGCGCCGGCACCGGCGGCGACGAGGCCTCCCTCTTCGCCGCCGAGGTCTTCCGCATGTACACCCGCTTCGCCGAGCAGCACCGCTGGAAGGTCGAAGTCATGTCGCTTTCCGAGTCCGGCGTCGGCGGCTACAAGGAAGTCATCGCCATCATCGAAGGCGACCGCGTCTACTCCCAGCTCAAGTGGGAGTCCGGCGTCCACCGCGTGCAGCGCGTGCCCGCCACGGAGACACAGGGCCGCGTCCACACCTCCGCCATCACCGTCGCCGTCCTGCCCGAGGCCGAAGAGGTCGACGTCAAAATCGAGGCCAAGGACATCCGTATCGACACCTTCTGCTCCTCCGGGCCCGGCGGCCAGTCCGTCAACACCACCTACTCCGCTGTCCGCATCACCCACCTGCCCACCAACACCGTGGTCAGCTGCCAGGACGAAAAGTCGCAGATCAAGAACCGCGAAAAGGCCATGCGCGTCCTCCGCTCGCGCCTCTACGAAGTTGAAATGGAGCGCCAGAACGCCGAGCTCGCCCAGGCCCGCAAGCAGCAGGTCGGCTCCGGCGACCGCAGCGAGAAGATCCGCACCTACAACTTCCCGCAGAACCGCCTCACCGACCACCGCATCGGCCTCACCCTGCACCAGCTCGACCTCATCATGGAAGGCAAGTTGCAGCCCATCGTCGATGCCCTCATCGCTCACTACCAGGCCGAGCAGCTCAAAGCAGACAGCCAGGCGGCATAACCCGGCACGCATGCCCTCCTTTCGTCACCAAATCCGGCAGGCCGAGACGCGCCTTCAGCAGGGGCCGCACCCCCAGCGCGCGCGTCTCGACGCCGAGACCCTGCTGCTCCACCTGCTCGGCAAAAACCGCGCCTGGCTCCTCGCCCATCTCGACGACGACTTCGCCGGCTGCTCTGCCCTTGGCTACGCCGCCCTGCTCAACCGCCGCCTCGCCGGCGAGCCCATCCAGTACATCACCGGCGCGTGCGAGTTCTACGGCCTGCCCTTCCACGTCACGCCCGCCGTCCTCATCCCCCGCCCTGAAACCGAACACCTCGTCGAAACAGCCCTGAAGATCGCGCGTGCCCCATCTTCCAACGCCGCCGTGGGTGCCGTGGGTGCCCCACGTCTCGCTTCTGAGACGTGGGAAAGCAATGAACCCCGGGTGCCCCAAGTCTCGCAGAGGCAGGGGCAACGAACCCCGGGTGCCCCATCCTTGGCCCGCTCTCTGGGTCAAGGGTGGGAAACCACATCCTCCAACCCATCCGTGGGTGCCCCACGTCTCGCCTTTGAGACGTGCGAAAGCAACGAACCCCACCCGGCTACCTGGCCCGGCTCCGTCCTCGACGTCGGCACCGGCTCCGGAGCCATCGCCATCGCCCTAGCGCATCACCTGCCCCGCGCTCGCGTCACGGCCATCGATCTCTCCGCCGCGGCCCTCGACCTCGCGCGCGAAAACGCCCTCCGCAACGGCGTGAATATCCGCTTCCTCCAGGGTGATCTCCTCGCCCCCGTCGCCGGCGAAGCCTTTAACCTCATCGTCTCCAACCCGCCCTACGTGGCCGCCGAAGACCGCGACACCCTCTCCGTCGAAGTCCGCGACCACGAGCCCCATCTCGCGCTCTTCGCCGGCGGCGACGGGCTCGACGTTTACCGCCGTCTCATCCCTGCCGCCCACGTTGCGCTCGCTCCCGGTGGCTGGCTCCTCCTTGAGATTGGCTACGGCCAGTCCGCCGCCGTGCAGGCCCTGCTCGCCCACGCCGGATTCCAGCAAATCCACGCCATTTCCGACCTGCAAGGCATTCCCCGCGTGCTCGCATCCTTGCGCCCCTGAGCCTCATCGAAAACACCGGAAATTATTCACAGCAAAACGCGGCTTCGAGCGCGCTCCAAGCCGCTCAAAGCAAACTTCCGTGTTGTAGACTTCACTCCGAAAGGATCGATTTACATGCCAGCATCCAAAGGCTACGCAGCCCTTGACGCCAAGTCCCCGCTCGCCCCCTACGGCTTTACCCGCCGTGAGCCTGGCGCAACGGAGATTGCCGTCGAAATCCTCTACTGTGGCGTCTGCCACTCTGACCTCCACATGGCCCGCAACGAGTGGGGTCAGTCCATCTATCCCCTCGTCCCCGGCCACGAGATCGTCGGCCGCGTCACCACCGCCGGCAGCGCCGTCACCAAGTTCAAGGTCGGCGACATCGCCGCCATCGGCGTCATCATCGACTCCTGCCGCCACTGCGAACCCTGCAACCGCGGCGAAGAGCACTTCTGCCACGAGGGCGCCACGCTCACCTACGCCGCCAAGGATCGCGTCGATGGATCCATCACCATGGGCGGCTACTCCAGCAACTACGTCGTCGATGAGCGCTTTGCCCACACCGTGCCCGCCAACCTTGACCTCGCCGCGGTGGCTCCGCTGCTCTGCGCCGGCATCACCACCTACTCGCCGCTCCGCCACTGGAACGTCGGCCCCGGCAAAAAGGTCGGCATCGTCGGCCTTGGCGGACTCGGCCACATGGGCCTCAAGTTCGCACACAGCTTCGGCGCGCACACCGTCCAGCTCACCACCTCGCTCAAAAAGAAGGAAGACGCCCTCAAGCTCGGCGCCGATGAGGTCATCCTCTCCACCGACGCCGAAGCCATGAAGGCCCACGCCGGCACCTTCGACTTCATCCTCGATACCGCCTCCGCGCCCCACTCGCTCGATCCCTACCTCGCCCTCCTCAAGCAGGACGGCACTCTCACCATGGTCGGCCTCCCGGAGAAGCCCCCCACCGTCGCCCCCTTCGCCCTCATCGGCAAGCGACTCTCCGTCGCCGGCTCCATGATCGGCGGCATGGAGGAGACCCAGCAGATGCTCGACTACTGCGGCCACCACAACATCACCTCTGAAGTCGAAGTCATCCCCATCCAGCAAATCAACGAAGCCTTCGAGCGCATGCTCAAACAGGACGTGAAATACCGCTTCGTAATCGACATGACCTCCCTCAAGTAGTCACAGACCACCGGGTGCCCCAGGTCTCGCTTCTGAGACCTGGGATCAACCACTTCGAGCCATCATCACGGTCACCCCACAAATCCCCAACATCTGTCATCTTGAGCGAGCGCAGCGAGTCGAAAGACCCGCAGTTGTTTTTCTAGCCTCAGCGCCTCATCCTTGACACCCGCCCCACCCCGTCTTTACGGTTGTCCCAACCCATCCCTTACCGATGAAGCTTCTTAACCAAACCGGGTCGATCCTCACAGACAGCCACTTCCTCATTCCGCTTGCTGTCTTCTGCATCGGGCTGGCGCTCCTCATCACCCTCCACTGATGCCCAACGCCAACGCGCCTCAACGCACCACAACCCGTACCGACGCGGCCTCCGGCTTCCGCTCCGTCCACGGCATCGGCGTGCTCTGCGGACTCGGCGCGGGCGTCTGGCTGGGCGCGGCAGAAGCCCCCACCAAGCTCGTCAACTCCGGCCTTTCGCCCTACGCCATCTCGCTCTGCATGGTAGCCGGCGTCTTCACCGCCCGCTGGACGCTCCCCACGCTCTTCCACGGCACCCGCCAGGTCTTCGCCGACCTCGGCCGCAACCGCCACCTCATCCCTACCGCCATCCTCGCCGGCATGCTCTGGGCCGTCGCCAACACCCTCACCGTCTTCGCCATCCGCGACGTCGGCCTGGCCATCGCCTTCCCCCTCTGGAACACCAACTCCCTCGTCGGCATCCTCTGGGGACGCCTCCTCTTCGGCGAGCTCAAAGGCGCCAGCTCCCGCAACATTGCCAAGGTCGTCCTCGGAGCCACCGCCATCGTCGCCGCCGCCGTCCTGCTCGGCTTCAGCACCATCCACGCCAGCGGTCCGCACGCCAGCCGAGCCCTCGGCGGAATCCTCGCCGCCGCCGGTGCCAGCCTCCTCTGGGGAACCATGTACATCCCCTACCGCAAGGCCTACATCAGCGGCATGAATCCCCTCTCCTTCGTCACCGTCTTCACCATCGGCGAACTCGGCACCGTCCTCGCCCTCGTCTTCGCCCTCGATCCAGGCTCGGTGCACCTGCTGACGCACTCCTCCGCGACCAAAACAATCATCTTCTGGCTCTTCCTCGGCGGCTTCGTCTGGGTCATCGGAGACATCTTCCAGCAGTACGCCACCAAGTTCCTCGGCATCGGCCGCGGCATCCCGCTCTCCAACACCAATCAGCTCTGGGGCCTTGCCTGGGGCGCGCTCGTCTTCGGCGAGCTCGCCCACGCCGACGCCACCCACCGCCTCTTCGTCGTCCTCGGCTCCGCCGTCATGATCCTCGGCGCGCTCGCCGTCAGCACCGCCATCGCCACCGAGCGCGAACACGCCTCCACCAACCAGGCCCTGCTCCGCGAGTGCGACCGCTACGGCCTCGACTACACCGCCGCCCTCCAGGCCTTCGCCGGCATCGCGCCCGCAGACCAGCCCCAGCGCCGCCCCTGGTGGGACTACCTCATCCTCGCCTGCGCCTTCGGCATCTTCCTCTGGCTCGGCCTCCAAGCCCGCGTCCCCGCGCTCTCCATGAACCTCACCTGGACCGCCATCCTGGCCGCGCTCCTCGTAGTCTCCGCCACCATCTGCGCCCGCGCCCTCTGGTCCAAATCCCGCTTCGAGTAACTCCCTGCCATAAATCTGGGCGCCCCATTCATGACGTCCGCAGCATGCGGACGACATGGGTGGGAAACCACGAACCCCAACCCCGCTAACCCCATTACAATAAATCCATGACCGAGCCGTCCCTGGTTGATCTTGTCGGCGTGGGCCTCAACGCCACCGACACCCTGATCCCCGTCTCCACCTACCCCGAGCGCGGCTCAAAGATCAAGTACACCGAGTTCTCCGTCCTCCCCGGCGGCCAGGCCGCCACCACCGTCATCGCCTGCCAAACCTGGGGACTTGCAACCCGCTACGTCGGCAAAATCGGCGACGACGAGGCCGGCGCGCTCCACCGCCGCGAGTTCGCCCGCGCCGGCGTCGATGCCCGCCTCATCCTCGAGCCCAACGCCGCCAGCCCGCAGTCGCTCATCCTCGTCGACGCCGGCGGCGAGCGCACCGTCCTCAATCATCGCGACGACCGCCTCCTCCTCCAGCCCTCCGACCTCGAACGCGCCTGGATCACCAACGCCCGCGCCGTCCACGTCGACGGCCTGGAGACCGCCGCCGCCACCCTCGCCACCAGCTGGGCACGCGCCGCCGGCATCCCCACCATCGCCGACCTCGACGAGCTCTACCCCGGCGTCGACGACCTCATCGCCAACATCGACTACCTCATCGTCAGCCGCGACTTTCCCGAGCGCCTCACCGGCGAGCGCCACCTCGAGCAGGCCCTCCAGCAGTTGATGCGCCGCTACGGATGCGCCGTCACCGCCGCCACCCTCGGCCGCGAGGGCGTCCTCGCCTGGGACGGCAGCAACTTCCACCTCCGCCCCGCCTACCAGGTCCACGTAGCCGACACCACCGGCGCCGGCGACATCTTCCACGCCGGCTTCATCTACGGACTGCTGCAGGGCTGGCCCCTCTCGCGCTCCCTCGACTTCGCCTGCGCCGCCGCCGCCCTCAACTGCACCGCCCAGGGCGCGCGCGGAGACATCGGCGCCGTCGACAGCATCCTCGAGCTCATGTCCAGCACGCCCCGCTACGCCGCCCCAGTACTGACTAGCCCATCCACCCGCTAACCCGCCAGGCGCCGGCCACCCCACCAAAATCATGCACCGGTTGCCCCACCCTCGTGCTTCGCGCCAGCGAAGGATAGGGCGGGAAACCACAGCCCCACCCCAACCACTGTCATCTTGAGCGAGCGCAGCGAGTCGAAAGATCTGCGGTTGCTTTTCACACACTCCGCAGCACACCAAGTACCGGGTGCCCCATCCATGACGTTCGCGCAGCGGACGGCATGGGTGGAAATCCACAGCCCCACCCCAACCACTGTCATCTTGAGCGAGCGCAGCGAGTCGAAAGATCCGCGGTTGCCTTTCAAATCCTCCACCGGACATCCCAAACCGGGTGCCCCAGGTCTCGCTTTTGAGACCTGGGACCGTGCTCCACCCAGCCGGGTGCCCCATCCATGACGTTCGCGCAGCGGACGACATGGGTGGGAATCCACAGCCCCCACCCAGCCCACTCCACCGGGAAGGGTACGGGGGCTTCAGCCCCCGAAGGAAACCCCTGTCAACACCTCAAATCCCCATCCACCCTCTAACCCACTCAAAATAAAGCGAAAATTCCCGCACCCCAACGTGCGAACCATTTCCACCCAATTCGCTAACCTTGAACTATGCCGAACCACGCACGCCAACCCGCAGCAAGCCGGAAACCAGGCGGTACCCCCCACCCCCCCCCTGAAAATTTTGTTTTCCACAGAAAATCGTGCGAAAAATTACGAGGTTCAACCCCGACCAATCCGGTCCGACTCCGACCCGCTCGCTGACCCGCTGACCCGCCGGCCAGCGACCTCACCGCCCTGCCCGGATACAATCATCCCGCAGGGCTTCACCCGCCATCCGAGCCGCTCAGAAAGGTCCGCACCGTGAACGAGTTCCCTCACGCCATGCTTCGCGAAATCTACGAGCAGCCTGCCGCCATCCGCCGCACCCTCGACCTCTATCTCAGCGGCACGGCCTTCCGCGCAGACGCCCTCGCGCCGCTGGCCCAGTGGCTCAACCCCCGCGGAGAGGTTCTCATCGCCGCCAGCGGTTCCAGCCGCCACGCCGGCCTCGCTGCCGAAATCATCCTCGAAGACCTCTGCGGCCTCGCCGTCGATGTCGAATATTCCAGCGAGTACAGTTGCCGGCCCGCCGCCAATCCGCGCCAGCCCTCCGTCCTCGTCATCTCGCAGTCCGGCGAAACCAGCGACACGCTCGCCGCGCTCCGTTGCGCCCGCAGCGGCGGCCAGCAGACGCTCGCCATCGCCAACGTCAGCGGCAGCACCATGCTGCGCGAAGCCTCCGCCGCCATGCCGCTCGCCGCCGGCCCTGAGCTGGCCATCCCCGCCACCAAAAGCTTCTCCTGCCAGCTCACCGCGCTCTATCTGCTCGCGCTCTATATCGCGCAAAAACTCGGCACGCTCAGTCCCGCGGAGATCGACCGCCGCCTCGCCGAGTTACTCGCTCTGCCCAACCACATTCAGCGCCATCTCGACGCCTGGCGCGCCCAGACCGCCGAGCTGGCCGGCCGCTACCGCAACGCCGGCAGCTTCCTCTACCTCGGCCGCGGCGTCCACTACGCCATCGCCCGCGAGGGCGCGCTCAAAATGAAGGAGTCCTCTTACGTGCAGGCCGAGGGTTACCCTTCCGGCGAGCTCAAGCACGGGCCCAACGCCCTCGTCAGCGAGCAGGTCCCGCTCGTCGCTCTCGCCACCGTGGACCACTCTCTGCCCGACTCCGTCCTGCGCTATCAAAAATCCCTGCAGCTCCTCGAAGACCTGCAAAAGCAGGGCGCGCGCGTCATCGCCGTCGCCAGCGCCGGAGACCGCGACGTAGCCGCGCTCACCGCCGACTGCATCTGGATCGACCCCGTCGGCGAGCACCTCATGCCCATCCCCGAGGTCATCCCCCTGCAGCTCTTCAGCTATCACATGGCCATCGAGCGCGGCGTCAACGTGGACCGTCCCCGCAATCTCTCCAAGGCTGTCATCGAGGCGTAATCCCGCTCCGGCGCTATTCTTCCTGCGCCTCGGGATTCTCAAAGTACGCTTCAATCTCTTCCAGCGTCTTGCCCTTCGTCTCCGGCAGATAGTACACCGCCGTCACAAAGTAGATCACCGTGAAGCCCGCGAACAGAAAGAACATCGGCGAGTAGCCGTACTTGCCCACAAACGGCAGAAAGATCGCCGCCAGCGTGGTGGAGACAAGCTGGTTGATCACCAGCGCAATGCTCATGCCGATCGATCGGATGCGTGTCGGCATCAGCTCTGACAACGCGAGCCACACCACCACGCCCGGCCCCAGCGCATAGAACGCCATAAAGGCGTACAGCCCCAGTGCTACGCGCCAGCCTTTCGCCTCGTCCGGCACCGGCGCCAGCACGGCCTTTTCAATCTTCAGCGGAGCCACCTGCGCCTCTGCCAGGTCGCCAAAGGGGTTCTTGAAGAACGCCTCCACCTTGCTGCCCGGCACGCAACTGGCGCGACTGATCTTCAGCGGAGCCGCCGCCGGATCATCCGAGCGCACGTAGCTCGTGGCCGCCGTAAAGTCGCCATAGGAGTAGATGATGGCAAACGTTGCGTGTCCGCCGTCGATGCTGTTCTCTGCCGCGCCACGCGCCGCCAGCAACTTGCGCGCCTGCTCTGCGTCAAACCGCATCGTCAGGTCCTCTTGCGGCGTCACCATCATCTGCACCAGCGCGCTGCAGTCCACGCCCTGACTCTCGTTCTGCCGGAACAGGAATCCCACTACCGCCAGCGAAGCAATAATGCCGCCGGTGCCCAGAATCAGCAGAAACCGTCGTCCCTTGCGATCCACCAGCGCCATGCCCACCATGGTCATGCCAAAGTTCACCACCGTGAACAGCACGTAGCCCCAGTGCGACTGCAGGTCCGACAGCCCGCTCTGCAGCAGGATGCCCGTGTTGTAGCCAATGATCGAGTTGATCCCCGTGGCCGTATTGCAGAACAGAATCACGCACGCCAGCAGAAACGGCACCACGTACTTGCGGCTCAGCAGCGAGTCCCGCACCTTCTCGCCCGTTGCGCGGCGCCACTCCAGCACTCGGGCAGAGTCCAGCATCTCCGTCAGTTCCGTCTCGGCCTGCTCTGGCGTGCGCGAGCGCAGCAGCGCCGCCAGCGCCTGGTCCTTGCGCCCGTGCCGGAACAGCCAGCGCGGCGACTCGCTCACCCGGAACACCCCGGCCACAAACAACATGCCCGGCGGCAGAGATACCCAGAAGATGCTCCGCCACGCCTGGTCCTTGAACGCGAACAGCGCCGCCGCATTGGCTGCCTGCGCCACCGCCGCCACGCGATAGCTGAAGTAGATGCCCACCAGCGCCGCCGTCACAATCCCCAGCGTCAGCATCCACTGGAAGACCGCCGTGCCCTTGCCGCGGCTCGTTGCGGAAAGGCACTCCGCCAGGTACAGCGGCACCACCACGCCAATCAGCCCGCCGCTGATGCCCTGCAGCAGACGCCCGTAAAACAGCGGCCCGTAGCCGTGCGACAGCGCAATCATGGGAATGCTCAGGATGAATGCCGCCCCGCTCAGAATCATCAGCGGCTTGCGTCCCATCAGGTCGGCCAGCAGCCCCGCAAACAGCGTGGAGAACACGCTCCCCAGCAGCACCGCCGCCACAATCGCAGACAGTTCGCCCGGCGTCAGTCCCGACGTGGCCTCAAGATACGGCAAAGCACCGCCGATAATCCCGACATCGATGCCGTACAGCAGCCCGCCCAGTCCGGCCACGAAGATCAGGAAGCGGTTATAGCCGAGACGGGTCCGGTCGTCGGCCAGTGCGGTTACATCGGAGGAGTCACTGGCAGTCATATCCTGTCTTTCTTCCGCCCAGCCGGCCGCGATGCCGCCCGCACGGCCAACGGTCTTCCGCGGCGCACGCGCCCATCCTGCCGGTTAAAAGTGAATCGTAGCAGATAGCCCGCCACGGCATCTCCGCGCCGCTCCGTTAGACTGGGAGGGCATGAGTACGGCGCATCCACGCATATTGGCTTCGCTGGCTGTCGCGCTGGCCGCGGCGCTTTCCGGTTGCGGCACCCCCGGCGCACCGCAGCCGCCCTCGCTCAACCTGCCCGCGCGGGTCACGGATCTGGCCGCTGTGCGCACCGGCAACCGCGTCACGCTTACCTTTACCGTCCCTGCCCGCAACACCGACAAGCTGCCCCTCAAAAGCGACGTCAGCGCAGGCATCTGCCGCCAGCAGGAAACGGGGCAGTGCGCGGCCGTCGCCAACCTGCAGCTCGCGCCCGGCAAATCCGCCACGTTCGCAGAGCAGTTGCCCTCCGAACTCGCCACAGGCACACCGCGCCCGCTCCGCTACTTCGTGGAGCTGAAGAATGACAACGGCCGCTCCGCCGGCCCGTCGAATCCCTCCGTGGTCCTGGCCGGCCAGGCGCCCGCGCCCGTCACCGGCCTCTCCGCCGAGCTGCGCAAAAACGGTGTCGCTCTGCGCTGGACACCCGACGGAACCACCACTGCCGTCCGTCTTCGCCGCACCCTTCTCAACCCCGCGCAGACTCCGCCCCGGCAGGGCCTGCTTGCCCAACCCGCCGAGCCGCTCCGGCAAAACCTGCTCGTAGACACCGGCCTGGCTGCCGCGGCGGCCATCGACACCACCGTACGCACCGGCCAGAGCTACGAGTATCAGGCCCAGCGCGTGGTGCGCCTCGCGGCCAACGGCCAGACCCTCGAGCTGGCGGGTGAGCCATCCCAGCCCGTGCGCATCGACGTGCGCGACATCTTTCCGCCCGCCGTGCCCCGCGATCTGGCCGCCGTGGCAACCGCCGCAGCTGACGGCCTCGCGCCCGCAATCGACCTGAACTGGCGCCCCGACACAGAGGCCGACCTCGCCGGCTACATCGTCTACCGCCGCGAGGACGACGCCGCCTGGGAGCGCATCTCGCCGCCCGAGCCGCTGGTCGGCCCCGCTTTCCACGACGCCCGCGTGCAGCCCGGGCACACCTATCATTACGCCGTCAGCGCCATCGACCAGAGCGGGCATGAAAGCGCGCGCTCCGCCGAGGCTCAGGAGACCGTTCCGAGCCGCTGACACCTATGCCGCAAGAAAGGGACCGCTGATGAAGTATTGCCGCTTCTCGATCGAAAATCGCGTCTGCTACGGCGCCGTGGAGGACCGCAACGGCGAGCCGTGGATCGTCAGCCTCATCGATGCACCCGAGGAAGACCTGGCCTGCCGGCTTTCGTCCGCACCGGCCCCCGCCGGCTTCCAGCCCATGCCGCTCAGCGCCGCGCGCCTGCTGCCGCCCGTCACGCCCTCCAAGATCGTCTGCGTCGGCCGCAACTATCGCGACCACGCCAGGGAGTTGGGCAACGAGGTTCCCGCCGAGCCGCTGCTCTTCTTCAAACCACCGTCTTCCCTGCTGCCCCCCGGAGGCATCGTGCGCATGCCGCCAGCCTCAGCCCGCGTGGACTTCGAGGGCGAGCTCGCGCTGGTCATCGGCCGCCGCGCCACCCGGCTCTCCGCCGACGACGACTGGCGCAGCTATGTCCGCGGCTGCACCATCGCCAACGACGTCACCGCCCGCGACCTGCAAAAGAAGGACGGCCAGTGGACGCGCGCCAAAGGCTTCGACACCTTCTGCCCCGTCGGTCCCCTCGTCAGTGACGAGGTTGACCCCGCATCCGGCCTCATCGTGGAGACCCGCGTCAACGGCGAGCTGCGCCAGCATGGCTCCACGCTGGACTTCCTCTTCTCCATCCCCGCCCTGCTCACCTACATCACCTCGGCCATCACGCTTGAGGTGGGCGACCTGCTGCTCACCGGCACGCCCGCCGGCGTGGGACCGCTGGCCGCGGGCGACCGCGTGGAGGTGTCCATCACCGGCCTCGGCGTCCTCGGCAACACCGTGGAGCACCAGTCACGCTGAAGCGATTGCGCGCCGCTTCGCCACCCTCAGTCGTTTCAGCAGCTTGCGCACGCGCATCCCGGCGCCGTCGCGCTCCCGCCGCGCCCCGCATGAAACTGGCGCCTTTCGGGACGCATCCAACTGTATGTACACTTGAAGTCGCACAGGCCGGGGAGCGTCGTTCCCCATCCCCAAGGAGGAATCCATGCCGCAGAATCTGCTGGAGCAGTTGCGCACCTTCACCGTTGTGGTTGCCGATACCGGCGACATTGAGGCGATGGAAAAGTTTCGCCCCCAGGATGCCACCACCAATCCATCCCTCATCACCGCCGCCGCGCAGATGCCGCAATACCAGCCCATCGTGGATGGCGTGCTCATCGCCGCGCGCAACGATCTGGGAGAAGGCGCAACCGATCAGGCAGTAGCCAATCTCGCCTTCCAGCGCCTCGCCATCGCCTTCGGCAAAAAGATTCTGGACATCGTGCCCGGCCGCGTCTCCACGGAAGTAGACGCGCGCCTCTCCTATGACACCGAGGCCACCGTCGCCCAGGCCCGCAGCATCATCGCGCAATACGACGCAGCCGGCATCGGCCGCGATCACGTGCTCATCAAGATCGCCTCCACCTGGGAAGGCATCCGCGCCGCGGAGATCCTGGAGAAGGAAGGCATCCACTGCAACCTCACCCTCCTCTTCGGACTCCATCAGGCCATCGCCGCTGCTGAGGCCGGAGTCACTCTCATCTCGCCCTTCGTCGGCCGTATCCTCGACTGGTACAAGAAGGACACCGGCAAGGACTTCCATGGCGCGGACGATCCCGGCGTCCAGTCCGTTACGCGCATCTACCACTACTTCAAAAAATTCGGATACAAGACCGTCGTCATGGGCGCAAGCTTCCGCAATATCGGCGAGATTACAGAGCTGGCCGGCTGCGACCTGCTCACCATCTCGCCGCAGTTGCTCGCCGAGCTGGAGGCAACCGTGGCTGAGCTTCCGCGCAAGCTCGATCCCGATACCTCCCGCGCAGTGCCCCTCGAAAGAATCGTTGTAGACAAGGCCGCCTTTGATCGCATGCACGCCGCCGATCGCATGGCTACCGACAAACTGAAGGAAGGCATCGAAGGCTTCTCCGCCGCGCTCGTCAAGCTTGAGTCCATGCTGGCCGCGCGCCTCGCCGAGTTGGAGTCGCGCACGCCCGCAGCCGTGTAGTTCGCGCTGCAATCTCCTCAACAGGGCAGCCCGCGCGGCTGCCCTTGCTGTTTCTGCGCTCACCGCACATTCGCAATCGCCCCTGCGCTTTGCCAACAAACTTCTCCCGCACGCTTGGGACAACGCAACTTCTTCGATAAGCTCAGTGTCAACAAGAAGTAGTTAGGGGCAGTGGCTGGCGATCCCGGCTGCACACAGCGCGTCGCCGGCCAGTGCCAAGCGGCAATCCGGCTGCGCATGCAGTCAGAGGAGGTGTGTATGTCAACACAGGTCCACCCACTCGAACCCTTCTTCCAGCAGGCAGTTCGCAACAGTTATGAAGGTAAGCTGGGGCTGCACGATCCTGAGATGACCAGCTACGTTGCGCACCTGCTCTGCGAGTTCTCCCAGGCAGACAAGCTCTACGCCGTGCGCGATGAAAACGGCCAGCCCATCGAGGATCTCGAAGCCATGCTCCGCGCCTCCGATCCCGTCAACGGCACCGCGCCGTCGTTTGATGCCGAGCGCTCCATGCGCAAGCACATCGGCGACTACGCGCTGTTCGTGGGCGGCATGTACCCTGAGGCCATGGTTCCCGGCAACCGTCGTCGCGGCCCGCAGCCCAGCCTCGGAGATCTCATCCGCGCCGGCAAGGAGAGCTACTACATCGTGAGCCAGTTCAACCTCTTTGAGTACGAACAGGAGGCTCCGTTATTCGCTCGCCTCTCCGACGGATTCGAGCGCTGTGTCCTGGGCCTGTCGCTCGTACGCGAGGAGTTGAACAAGCGCAAAGCCTTGCTGCCGCCCATCAATTAAGCTCGCCGCTCCATCACCGCCCCAGCGCCAGTTGTACGCCTGCGGTGATGGAGCGGCCCGGCATGGCCACTCCCGTAATCTCCTGGTATCCCGTGTTGCTCAGGTTTTCCAGTCGAAGATACGGGCGAATACGCCCCGCGTCGTGTGCCACGGCCAGGTTCCAAACCGGATAAGCGGTCTGCTTGTATCGCTGCGCAATCTGCACCATGTTGCTCATGGTCCAGTTGTGAAACGCCCGCGCCGTCCACGTGGCATGGATGTTTTGCACCGGATAATTGAACACATACTCTGACTGTAGTCCGTGCAGCGCGCTCTGCGCTCCATGCAGCGCCGTCCATGCAATCCGCACCGTCTGCGACTTCACCGGAATCCAGGTCGCGGACGACTCCACCCCGCCAAAGCTCAGGCCGCTCAAATTCACCGCATGCCATTGCACCGCGGAAGAAGGCCGCACGTAGTCGATCGTGTCATGCTGCCGCGCGTAAAAGCCGGTGACGGAAAGCGTCAGCTTCGCGCCGGCAATCCAGTCCAGCCCGCCATCGCCAGACCAGGCCGACTCCGGCTTCAGATCGGGATTGCCAATCGTCGACGGGTCCGAGTAGTACAGGTCGGTGTAGGTCGGAATTCGGAACCCGTAACCGCCGCTGGCGCGCAGTTTCAATCCATTCATCACGCGCACGCTTCCGGCAAGCTGCGGAGACCACACCGCCGGCACTCCGCCGGAAAAGATCTCGTTGCGCAAGCCTGCTGAAAAATTCCACCGCCTGTGCGCCGGGCGCAGATCCAGATCCGCGTAGCCCGCACCCCGATTGCGCGCATGCACGCCCAGATTGTTGCTCCGGATGCTGTCTCCGTCGGCCTCCAGCCCCAGCAGAAGTAGCGAGCTGCCAGCCACCGGAATGGTGTGGCGCAGCGACGCCTGCCACGATCCATCGATGTGGTTGTTCTCATACACAGCAGGATCATTGCGCAGCAGAATGAACTCATCCGTGTGGCGCCGGAAGCCAAACGCCGCGTTCGTTCTCGTACCCAACTCCTGGCGCATCGAGGCAAACCACCCCTTCGTCCGCTCCCATGAGTTGAAGTTGCCATAAAACTGGTTTGCGCCGAATGCGCGATCACTCGCCGCAAACAGCAGGTCCGTAACACCCAGCCGCGATCCGGCCCAGCTCTCCGCCGAGGCATCCTCGTTGCGATAATCGCGGTCCGTCATAAAGCCCGTGGAAAAATTGCGCGTCGCCGTCATGCGCCCGCTCCACCGCCCGCGCACCGCGCCCGCCAGCAGCGACTCCTCGTTCTCGCCAAAGCTGCCGCCCCCCGCGCGCAGATGCAGCGAAGCATGATCAGGCGCTGCGGTCAGGAAATCCACCACGCCGCTCAGCGCATCCACGCCGTGCAGCGTAGACCCCGCGCCCTCCAGAACCTGAATGGAGTCCATTGCCTCCAGCGGAATCGGCAGGTCAAGGTTGTGATGCGCCGACTGGCTGTCGTTGATGCGAAACCCGTTCACCATCACCAGCGTCTGCGCAAAGCTTCCGCCGCGCAGCACAAGGTCCGATTGCGCCCCGCCCGCACCCCGCTGCTCCAGAAACACAGACGAGTCCTCGCGCAGCAGGTCGAGCGGCGTACTCACCTGCAGCAATTGCTCCTTCACCGGCAGTACCAGCACAGACCGCGGCGACTCAGCCAGAGGCACAGGCGTCGCCGACCCCAGCACAACCATGGTCTCCGTCGCAGCCTGCAGGGGCTTCTTCCGGACGGGCTGCTTTCCAGTCTGCGCGGCATCTGCCTGCGGGTTCTGTGCAACGGACACCGGCGCGCAAAGCGCCAGCGCTATCAGGCTCAACAATGGGACGGAGAAAAGGATTCGCATGGAATAGCTCAAAGCCATCATGCTGGGCAGCCAACTTCATTGCAATGAAGATTTGATAGCGACTCGAATAGTTTCAGCAGTAAACTATTTTACAAATGCCCATGCGTATCGATGCCTTCCTGCGGGAAAGTCCCATGTTCGCCGTCAGCCGCGCGGCGCGCCGGTTTGAGGCGCTCAGCGCCCAGGCCCTGGCCGCCGACGATCTCACCTTTCTGGAAGGGCTTGTTCTGGCAACTCTGTTCTTTGAGGCTCCGCGCATGGTCAAGCCATCGCAGCTCTCCGCCACGTTCCACACCAGCCGCGGCAACATCAGCCACTGCATCTCATCCCTTGAGGCCAAGGGCCTGCTGCAACGAAAAATCGACCCTGAAGACGCGCGCGCCTATCAGCTCACCCTGAAGCCGCAGGGCCGCCGCTGTGCCCTGCGCGTTATCAGCGCCTTTGACAGCCTGCAAAAGGCTTTTGAAAAGCAGACCGGCAAAACCGCGCTCAGCGCCATGCTCGCCATCCTGCAAAAGCTGGAAGCGTTGTCGCAATAAGGCGACCGCGAGTATCGGCCACTTCACCTGCTGCAGGCCACGCGCTACAGAATATAGCGGCTCAGGTCCTGATCCTTCACGATGGTGGCAACCATCTGCTTCACATACTCCGGCGTGATGGTGAAGACCTTCTCCACCCCGGCATTTGACATGCGCTCCGAGTACGGCAGATCCGCCGTTGCCTCACTCCGTATCGCCTCCGACAAAGCCGCGGCCTGGCCGGATTCCGCAGCGCGGCGGGCAACATCCGGCGCCAGAAAGCTGACGTCTTCCAGCACGCGCTCCATGATGGTGTGCAGGCGGCGCGCGCCAATATTTTCCGTCGACTCATTCACGCGAAACGCAAACTCGGCAATCTCGCGCAGAGCCTCCGGCGCAAACTCCAGCCGCACGCCCTCCGTCTCCAGCAGCGCCGTGTACTGCTTGGTCAGCGAAGACTTGGGCTCGCTGAGAATGCGCAGGAAGTCCTCCACCGTAAGCGACTTCAACTCGACGCGAATCGGGAAGCGCCCCTGCAGCTCCGGTATCAGGTCACTGGGCTTGGACACATGAAAAGCACCGGCCGCAATAAAGAGGATGTGATCCGTGCGCACCATGCCGTAGCGCGTGTTCACGGTCGTGCCTTCCACGATCGGTAGAATGTCGCGCTGCACGCCCTCGCGCGAGACATCCGGTCCATGCCCGCCTTCGCGCCCGGCAATCTTGTCAATCTCGTCCAGAAACACGATGCCGCTCGACTCAACCCGCTCCACCGCCACGCGGTTCACCTGGTCCATGTCGATCAGTCGGCTCTCTTCTTCCTGCACCAGGTAGTCGAAGGCATCCGTCACCTTCATCTTGCGCTTCTTGGTGCCCGCTCCAAAGATGTTCGGCAGCATGTCCTTGAGGTTCATCTCCATGTCCTCAAGGTTTTGGTTGCTGATGATGCCGAACTGCGGCCCGTTGCGCTCGCGCACGTCCATCTCTACCATGCGATCGTCGAGCTTGCCCTCGCGGAACTGCTGGCGCAGCTTCTCGCGCGAGCGCTGATGGCTCTCCGCGCCCGGCAGCGTCAGTTGTCCCTCCTGTGCGGGCGTCGCCGGCGGAGGAGGCAGCAGCACATCCAGCAGGCGCTCTTCGGCGTTCATCTCCGCGCGGTCTTCCACTTCCTCCAGCCGCTCCTCGCGCACCATGTCGATGGCTATCTCCACCAGGTCGCGAATCATCGACTCCACGTCGCGGCCCACGTAGCCCACCTCAGTAAACTTCGAGGCCTCCACCTTTAGAAAAGGCGAGTTGGTCAGCTTGGCCAGCCTGCGCGCAATCTCCGTCTTGCCCACGCCCGTCGGCCCAATCATGATGATGTTCTTGGGCATGATGTCTTCGGCCAGGTCGGGCGGAAGCTTCTGGCGGCGCTGGCGGTTGCGCAGCGCAATGGCCACGGCGCGCTTGGCGGCGCGCTGGCCCACCACATGCTTGTCCAGTTCGGCGACAATCTCGCGCGGCGTCAACTCGTCCAGCGCGAGTTCCTGTTCTTCAGCGGATGCGGGCAGGTAGATGGCCATAATCGAAACGGGCAGACGAAGTCCGCTAGCCCTTCAACTCCTCAATCGTCACGTGGTCATTCGTGTAGATGCAGATATCGCCGGCGATCTTCATCGCCTTCTCTGCAATCTCGCGTGCGGTCAGGTTGGTGTTCTCCATCAGCGCGCGCGCCGCGGCCGTCGCGTAGCTTCCCCCGCTGCCGATGGCGGCAATCTGCTCGTCCGGATCGATCACGTCTCCCGAACCGGAGATCAGGAAGGTCTGCGCCTGATCGGCCACCACCAGCAGCGCCTCCAGGTTGCGCAGCATCTTGTCTGTCCGCCAGTCCTTCGCCAGTTCCACGGCGGCGCGGTTCAGGTTGCCCGCATACTGTTCCAGCTTGCTCTCAAACCGCGCGAACAGCGAGAACGCATCCGCCGTCGAGCCGGCAAACCCGGCAAGAATCTTGTCCTGATAAAGCCGACGGATCTTTTTGGCCGAGTGCTTCAGCACATGGTCACCCAGGGTTACCTGGCCGTCCGCAGCCATCACCACCTGGTCGTTGCGACGCACACATATCACGGTGGTGGAGCGAATCCGCGGGCGATTTGCCGATGTTGCACCTTTTTGCGAAGCCAAGGAAAACCTCCGGAAATCTGACGTCCGGCAGGCAGCAAACCATTCGAGACGCAGTCATCAGTATAGGGCAATCCACCCCAGCCGCCCTACTTCGCCGGCCCCGTTCCGGTTTCCGCCAGCGCCCCGCGCCGTTGCCCTTGCGCGGCCCATCAGTTTGACGCCCCCACTCCGGCAAACTAGCTTGGAAGAGTGCGGGGCAGCGGGTCTGCGCTTCGCACCAAGGAGCACCGATGCAGAGCAGATTCTTTCCCTGGTCCTGGAAATGCTTTTTGGCCCTGATGCTGGCCGCCCTGGCCTGCCAGTATGCGCTGGCCCAGGACCTGAAGAGTTTTGAGCAGAGGATCACCACCAAGGTCCTGCCCAACGGGCTTACGCTGATCATCTGCGAGCGGCCGGAAGCGCCGGTCTTCAGCTACACAACGTTCGTGGACGCCGGAGATGTAGACGACCCCTCAGGCGAGAGCGGGCTGGCCCACATGTTTGAGCACCTGGCCTTCAAGGGCACCAGCCAGATCGGCACCAACGACTACGCGGATGAGAAGGTGGCCCTGGCCAAGGTGGAAGCCGCCAACAACGCCTACGAGGCCGAATATCTCAAGCCCGTCGGCCGCGATCCGCAAAAGCTTGCCGAGCTGCACAAAGCCTTTATGGATGCGCAGGCCAACGCCCACAAGTACGTCGTCCCCAACCAGTTCACTGAGGTGGCCGAGCGCAACGGAGCCACCGGGTTGAACGCGCAGACCGGTCTCGACAGCACCATGTACTACTGGTCGATGCCAGAGAATCGCCTGGAGCTGTGGGCGTGGCTTGAGAGCGGCCGCCTTTCCGATGTGGTTCCCCGCGAGTTCTACAAGGAGCGCGACGTGGTGCTGGAAGAGCGCCGCATGCGCACGGACTCCAACCCCATCGGTCGCCTGGTGGAGCAGTTCCTCGCAACAGCCTACGTGGCCCACAACTACGGCCGCAGCGGCATTGGCTGGCCCAGCGAGGTAAGCCAGATTACCGCGACAGAGGCCATGGACTTCCACAGGAAGTACTACACGGGCTCCAACATCGTCGTCTCCGTGGTGGGCGACGTCAAGGCGCAGCAGATTCTGCCCATGCTGGAGCAGTACTTCAGCAAAGTGCCCGCCGGCCCCAAGCCCGAGGAGATGACCACCGTCGAGCCCAAGCAGTTTGCCGAGAAGTCCGTCGTCATTCGCGAGGCCACGCAGCCCTTCTACATCGAGGGCTATCATCGCCCCAGCTATCGCAACCCCGATGACGCCGTGTTCGACGCCATTCAGGACATCATGTCGAACGGCCGCGTCTCGCGGCTCTATCGCAGCCTGGTGCGCGACCAGCAGATCGCTGCGGAGGCCGAAGGCTTCAGCCCGTTCCCCGGCGACAAGTACCCCAGCCTCTTCGCCTTTTATGCCGTGCCGCTGCCCGGCCACACGCCGGCGGAGATGCGCGCGGCCATTCACAAGGAGATCGACAAGCTGAAGACCACCGACGTGAGCGACGAGGAACTGGCCATGTACAAGACCCGCGCCCGCGCCGACCTGCTGCGCGGACTGGCAAACAATCAGGGACTGGCCAACGCCCTGGCCGAGTACCAGACACGCTACGGCGACTGGCGCCAGCTCTTTCTGCAGCTCGATCGCGTGGACAAGGTGACCAAGGCCGACATTCGTCGCGTGGCCAACAGCATCTTTGTGGATTCCAACCGCACCAGCGCCGAGATTGATTTTCAGGCCCCGGCCGCCAGCGCCAGCAAGAACGGAGGAGCGCACGAATGAGAAAGGCTTCCATCCCATCCATATTCATGGTGCTCGTCACGGGCGCTGTCCTCACCGCCACATTCGCTCCCGGCGCTCTGCTGGCCCAGCAGAGCAAGCCGTGGGACAAAATCCCCATTCCTCCGCTGCACGAGTTCAAACCCCACCAGCCCAGGCGCATTGAGCTGAAGAACGGCATCGTGATCTTCCTGCAGGAGGATCACGAACTGCCCTTTATCAGCGGCTCGGTTCTCATTCCCGGCGGTTCGCGCGATGAGGACCCCGCCAAGACCGGCCTCGTGGACCTCTACGGCGAGGCGTGGCGCACCAGCGGCACGGAGAAGATGAGCGGCGACGCCATGGATGACCTGCTCGAGTCAAAGGCCGCACACATTGAGACCGGCGGCGACATCGACTCCACTGCCCTCTCCTGGGATTCGTTGAAGGGCGACTCCGACCAGGTGTACGCGCTGGCCATGGACCTGCTCTTTCATCCAAAATTCAGCGCGGAGAAGCTCGCCCTGGCCAAGCAGCAGGAGGCCACCGGCATCGTCCGGCGCAACGATGACGAGTCCGCCATTGCCGGCCGCGAGGCCGCAAAGCTCGTGTATGGCGCAAACAGTCCTTACACGCGCCAGCCGGAGCTTGCCACCATCGGAGCCGTCACACTCGACGACCTGAAGGCATGGCATGACCGCACGCTGACAGGCAAGCTCATCATCAGCATCGGCGGCGACTTTGACCCTGCGGCCATGGAAGCCAAGCTGCGCGCCACCTTCGAAGGCCTGCCCACGGTCAAGCCTCTGCCTGCTCGTCATGACGTCTTCCACGATCCCAATCCCGGCGTCTTCTTTATCAGCAAGAGCGACGTCAACCAGTCCAACGTGCAGATCGTGGGCCTCGGCACAGACCGCCACAATCCCGACGTGCCCGCTCTCGCCGTGATGAACGACATCCTCGGCGGCGGCTTCGGCAGCCGGCTCTTCCAGAAGGTGCGCACCGAGCTCGGCCTGGCTTACGCCGTGGGCGGCGGCTATGGCTACTCCTACGACCACCCCGCCACGTTCCGCGTGGTTGTGCTCACCAAGAGCACCAGCACCGTGGACGCCACCAAGGCAGCGCTGTCTGAGATCTCCGGCCTCACCACCCGCCCGTTTGCTGAGGACGAGCTGAAACGCGCCAAGGAGGACATCCTCAACTCGTTCCTCTTCCTCTATGACACGCGCGGCAAGGTGCTGGCCGAGCGCGTTCGGCTTGAGTTCTACGGCTACCCGGCCGACTACCTGGAGACCTACAAGGCTGCGCTGGAAAAGGTCACCGTGGCCGACCTGAACCGCGTCGCCAAAAAATACATCCACGCGGACAAGCTGGCCATCCTCGTCGTCGGCAACGAGCCGGAGATCAAGCCCGGCCTCGATACGCTCAACATGGGTCCCATTCACCCCGTCGACATCACCATCCCCATGCCAAAGCAGGCATCTGCCATGGAGAAGATGCAGTGAGCACTCAGTCAAGTCCAACTCAGCCCGGACACGCGAAGCTGGCCGTCGTCATCATGGCGGCCGGCAAGGGCACGCGCCTCAAGTCGCGCCGACCCAAGGTGCTGCATGAGATCGGTGGCAAGCCGCTGCTCGGCCACGTCATCGCGGCGGCAAGCCGCATTGTGCCACCTGGGGACATCTACACGGTCATCGGCCACCAGGCTGAGCACGTGCGCGAGGCCGTCGCCTCCACCGGCGTGCGCTTCGTGGAGCAGGTGGAACAGCGCGGCACAGGCCACGCCATCCAGTGTGCGCAGGCGGCCATCGCCGGGTACGACAACATCCTCGTGCTCTCCGGCGACGTGCCGCTCATCCGGCCTGAGACCATCCAGGCCGTCTGGAGCTTTCATCAGGCCGAGCAGGCGGCCATGACCATCCTCACCGCCGCGCCAGAGAACCCCACCGGCTATGGACGCATCGTGCGCAAGGCTGCCGGTTCTGCCGACGTGGAGGCTATCGTCGAGCAAAAAGCGCTCGCGCCGCAACAGCAATCCATCCGCGAAATCAACTCCGGCATCTACGCCTTCCAGACCGCGCCGCTGCTCGCCCATCTGGCCCGGCTCACCACCGATAACGCCCACGGCGAGCTGTACCTTACCGATATGGCCGGACTGCTGCGCGCCGCCGGCGAGCGCGTGGTGGCCATTCAGGCCGCCGAGGCAGCCGAGGTTCTGGGCGCCAACACCATTGCGGAACTCGTCGCGCTGGATGCCACCATGCGCGCCGCCACCGCCAGCCGTCTCATGGCCTCAGGCGTCACCATCTTTCGTCCTGAGACCTGCGTCATCGATGCTGAAGTGGAGATCGCGCCTGACACCATCATCGAGCCCTTCGTGCAGCTGCTGGGCCGCACCCGCATCGGCGGCGATTGCCGCATCCGCTCCTACTCCGTGATTGAAAACTGCGCGCTCGGCAACGACGTTCTGGTGCGCCAATCCTGCGTGCTGGCAGACAGCACCGTGGACAACGGCGCGCGCATCGGCCCCTTCGCCCACGTGCGCCCCGGCAGCGAGATCGGCGAGGACGTCCACATCGGCAACTTTGTTGAGACCAAGAAGGCAAAGCTCGGTAAAGGTGCCAAGGCCAACCACCTCACCTATCTGGGCGATGCCGTCATTGGCTCCCGCACCAATGTGGGAGCGGGTGTCATCACCTGCAACTACGACGGCGTGCACAAACACACCACGCACATCGGCGAAGGCGTCTTCGTCGGCAGTGACTCCACGCTGGTAGCGCCCGTCTCCATCGCCGATGGCGCATACATCGGCGCCGGTTCCTGCATCACCAGGGATGTCCCGGCCGGAGCGCTCGCCGTGGGCCGGGCACGCCAGGTTACCAAGGAAGGCTGGGCTGAGGCGCGACGCGCAAAGCAGCAGGCACAGAAAGCGAAGTAGCCGCGCCACCCCATCACCACAGGCCGCGACAGCGCAAGCACCCGCGATGGATGGGCGTTGTCGCGGTAAACATGACAAACGCGCGGCATGGTTTCTGGCTTCGTTGCCGTGCAATTCGAACCGCCTCTTTCCCAAATCGGATAGCTGGTTCCGTTGCATTTAGCACTTTGGTACTAGCCCTGTAAGGGCTTGATAAATGCCTTCCACTGGCGTAGTTTTTTGGTACGTCCTGTGGGAATCCGCGCTGAGTTTTCGTCCGGGTTCTAGGAACGCCGTCCCGTATGGCGTGTACTCGTAGAACGGGAAGGTGTGCTTCATTCACGGTTGCTCGTCGCTGGCATCTCCCCTCTTCTGGAACCGCGACCAGAGGAACGGGCAATTGTGGTTTGGTAAGAATGCGGCGACTCTGTCTGAATACCCTCTAGGCAGACGGAGCGTTCAGGAGGATGGGTTGGCATCAAGGCTGGCAGAGCTGGGAGCACGCGATCCCATGGCGCCTCAGGCTGCGGAAGTTGGAGGTCGCCCTGACCTTTCGCCACGAAAGTCACCCCGCGTCCTCGTCGTGGACGATGAAGCTCCAGTACGATCCATGATCGGCGCAACACTCGAACGCCAGGGATACGACGTAGAACTGGCCGTCAGCGGCTATCAGGCACTCGAAAACCTTGAAAAGAGTACGTTTGACCTGGTGCTGACCGACATCGTCATGCAGGATGGCAACGGCATCGCACTGCTGGAACGCATCCACGCGCGTCACCCGCATCTGCCCGTCGTCATGGTCAGCGCAATTCACGACATCAGCGTGGCCATCGATTCCATGCGCCGCGGGGCGTATGACTACCTGCTCAAACCCTTCGAGCGCGACCATCTGCTGGCAACAGTGCAGCGCGCCCTCGACCATCGCCGCGCCCTGCAGGAGAGCCACAACTACCAGCAGAATCTGGAGCAGATCGTCCGTGCGCGCACTGAGATGTTGCGCCAGGCCATGGAAGACCTGGAGCACTCCTATGACGTTACGCTCGAGGCGCTCGGCGATGCGCTGGACCTCAAGGACTCGGAGACGGAAGGCCACTCCAAGCGCGTCACCGCATATACAATCGCTCTGGCGCGTGCCATCGGCATTCCGCCTGCAGAGATGAAGGTCATCGCCCGCGGAGCCTTTCTGCACGACATCGGCAAGATGGCCATCCCGGATGAAATCCTCCGCAAGCCCGGCAAGCTGACGCCCGAAGAGCAGGAGATCATGCGCGAACATTGCGCACGCGGCTACCACATGCTGCGCAAGATCCCATACCTCAGTGAGGCGGCCGTCATCGTGTTCACGCATCAGGAACACTTCGATGGCTCAGGCTATCCCAGCGGCCTGCGCGGCAACGAGATCCCCATCGGTTCCCGCATCTTCGCCGTGGCCGACACGCTGGACGCCATCACCAGCGACCGCCCGTATCGTAAAGCCAGCAGCTTCGACACCGCCCGCGAGGAGATACTGCGCTGCTCCGGCACGCAGTTTGACCCGGCGATCGTCGAGACATTCCTGAAGATTCCCAATGAGCTCTGGCATGAGTTGCGCAGCGAAATCAATGGCCAGGGCAAGCAGTACTCGGCCTTTGACCTGCAGGCTCCCGCCAGTCAGCCATCCAATTAAGAAGCCCCGAAATTACCGCATCGCCGAAAGCACATCGAGAAAAGCGGCGAGCCCTCCACGGTGCTATTTCTGCCTGCTGCACGCCGTGCATAGTTCAGCGGTAACGCCCTTGCCCTCTTCCACGGTGAGGATGCGATCCACGGCGGGCAGTTGCAGCTTCTCCACCTTGCCGCCCGGCCAATGAATCTCCACTTCATCCACCTTCGTGGTGTCGCCCAGTCCGAAGTGCACGCGCAGATCGTTGGATGACAGGTAGCTGCCACCGCTCAGCACATCGCCGCGTTGCCGCATGCCGCCTGCCGTCAGATAGACCGTTGCGCCTACGGCATCACGCGGGCTTCCCGCGCCGCCCACCAGCTGCAACTCCACCCAGTGGTGATGATCCGGATTCACATTGCGCAAAAGCACGGGCGGTCCATCCAGGTTATTCATCACCGCATCCATCTTGCCATCGTTGAACAGGTCGCCGAAGGCAACGCCACGGCCCACGGCCAGCTGTGCCAGCCCTGTTCCCTCCACGGCAGGCACCAGTTCAAATGTTCCGTTGCGCATGTTGTGGAAGAGCAGCGCCCGCTGCGCGTAGCTCATGCCCCAGTCGGCGTTGTCATCCACGTGCGGATAGACATGCCCATTGACGATCAGCAGATCCTTCCAGCCGTCATTGTCGTAGTCCAGAAAGCCATCTCCGAAGCCCACAAACGGCACTGTTGTCGCGGCAATACCTGCTCGATAGCTGTAGTCCTCAAACGTGCCGTCGCCGTTGTTCCGGTAGAGCACATCGTAATCGTCTGAGAAGTCCGTATTCACCAGGTCGATGCGGCCATTGTTTTCATAGTCGCCCGCCGCAATGCCCATGTTGGAGATCTCGCGTCCGGCCTGATTGAATGCATAGCCGCTCAGATAGCTCTGATCGTCGAAGGTGCCGTCGCCCTTGTTGATGTACAGATAGTTCGGCGTCGAGTCATCCGCCACGGCCAGGTCCAGCTTGCCGTCATTGTTCACATCCACAAACAGCGCGCCCAGCCCATAGTAGCCGTTGGGATCGCTCACGCCTGCCTTCACGCTCACGTCTGTAAAGGTTCCGTCGCCGTTATTGTGGAAGAGGTGATCCGGCGCGCCATCCAGGCCGCGTGGGCCGCACATCACATTCACCGCGCGATACTGGCACGTATGCGTGTGCACGCTCGGCGAGCCCGCCACCGGCGGATTCTTGAAGTCATACTTCACGTAACCCGCGACAAACAGATCCAGACGTCCGTCGCCGTCGTAGTCTCCCCACGTAGCGCCAGTGTAGTCGATTGCCACATCCGGCGATGTGCTCTTCAGGGCAACGTTCGCCTTCTGCGCAACGTCGGTGAACGTCCCGTCATGATTGTTATGGTATAGCCTGTTCTGGCCCAGGTTCGTTACATACAGATCCGGCCAGCCGTCGTTGTCATAATCGCCCACGGCGCAGCCCAGTCCCCACAGGCCGTTGGCAACGCCCGCCTTCTCGGCCACGTTGGTGAATGTGCCGTCGTGATTGTTGCGAAACAGCGCCGCATGCGGGGGCTCTGTCTTGCCGGCCAGCGCGTCCAGCGTGGAGCCGTTAACGAGGTAGATATCCAGCCAGCCGTCATGATCAAAGTCCAGCAGACAGACGCCTGAGCCCTTGGCCTCAATAATCACGCGCTTTTCCGGTGTTCCGGTCGTGTTGTGCCAAGTGGCCAGCCCGGCCTGCGCGGCCACATCCTGGAAGACAATCGGCCCTGTCTTTACAAAGCCGCCCGCCGTGATGGGGCGATGCTGCTCATCCAGCGTGGCCTTCTGCGCGGCGCCTGTGGCCATGCTGCCCGGTGCCTGCTGCGCCTGCAATCCGCTCATGCACGCGAGCGCAGCTATGGCCACTCCGCACATGGCGTTCCTTCGCATCCCCCACATCCGATTGAAGGCCAAATTCCTTCCCTCCGCCCGCTGCAACTGTGTTGCACGCGCCTTCTATGCACGATTAAGGCTTGGTAGCCGGCGTTGCCAGTTGCATGTGCGTCGCCGATCGCTTGTTTTCCGCATTGGCCAGTTTGCCGGCAGTGGCCAGTTCGCGTTCCGAATCCTCTTTGCGGCCCAGTCGCGCCAGCGTCAGCCCCAGGTAATAGTGGCATGGGGCATAGTCCGGAGCAGCGGCCACAGCACGTTCCAGAAACGTCTCCGCCGTTGCGTAGTCCTTCTTCTTGAAGTACGCCTCGCCCGTGCCTTCCAGCGCGCCTCCGTGCTTCGGGTCGCGCTCCAGCGCCTTGGCATACTGCTTGATCGCCTCGTCGAACTCGCCCTGCTTCAGAGCCAGGTCGCCCATCTCAAAATAGGACTCAGTCTGCACCGGCTTCAGTTCTGCCGATCGCATGAACTCCGCCTGCGCCTTATCGAACTGTAAACCGATCTGATAAATACGCCCCAGGCCAAAGTGCGCGCTCGCATCGTCCGGCCTCAATTTCAGATACGCCTGCATCTTCTCTTCCGCCGCGGCAAGCTGGCCCAGGTCCATCTTCACCCGCGCCTGCCCATACAGAATCAGCGGCTCGTTGGGATTGAGTTGAGCCGCCGCGGCCAGCGTCTTGTCCGCATCCGTATACAGGCTCATCTCTTCTTCCACAATGCCCAGATCAAATAAGAGCCGCACGTTCTCCGGAACCAGTTGCTGTGCGCGCAGCAGCGTTTGCAGCGCATCGCTCATGCGTCCCTGCGCACGCGCCTCCAGCGCCAGCCGCTCACTGGCGGCCACCTCGCCCGCCTGCGCCTCGCGGTTGCCGGGGTTCGCCTGCAACTGGGCTTCAAATGCATCGCGCGCCGCGGCTGCATTGCCTGCCTTCAGCAGCGCCGCGCCATCGGCCTGCGCATCCTGCGCCACTGCGGACTGCAGCGCGCAGGCCAGCGCAAGGGTCACACACATGGATGTAATCCGCATGATAGGTATGCGCCTCCACTGCACACAGGCGCTCCGCATGTATTTTATCAACCGCGGCAATGCAAGCGCCCGCTCCGGGCACGCAGCGCACGTGGGACTGCGCCCGATGCCCTGCGCACAAAAAAAGAGGTCAAGCAATGCTTGACCTCAGGAGACTCAATTGTGCTCTCCGCGCTATGGCAGGCTACCGGAACGCGAGAAAAACTGTTTGCAACGCGGAGCGCTCAGGCACTTTGCCCAGGCGCCCCGCGCTGGCGGGTTAGAAGTTGATGCGGCCCGTCACCTGCAGATTACGCGGACCGTAATCCACGTACATCGGGATGCCAAAGCCCGTGGAAGGCAGTGGCGCACCCGCCGCGCTGTACGACGGCGAGTCACCCGGCTCCATGTCCGGCATGCCCATGCGGTGACGATTGAAGGCGTCGATGGCCTCCAGTTTCAACTGGAACTTCACGCCTTCCGTGACGTTGAAGTTCTTCAGCAGGCTGAAGTCTTCGCTGAGCCACATCGGCCCGGTAATCGCTTCCGTAACGCGCGGAATGCCCGTACCGAACACATACGGATCGTAGGAGCAACCGTCTGCGCAGTCCGGTGAAGGCGTGCGCAGCCAGTACTGGCCTGTGCTGGTTACACCCTCGCGGTTCATGTCCACAAAGGCCGCGTTGGCCATCGGCACACCCGGGTCTCCCGGGCCACCCTGGCCCTGGGGCCGATATGCCGGCTTGAACCACGACTGCTGGTTAAAGAAGCTCGCCTTGTTCTTGTTCTTCCTGAAGTTGTCGCTGGCGAAGTTGTTGTTGCCCGCCGCGGCCGGCCCCAGGGTGAACCGGAAGCAGTTCTGGTAGTAAGGGGTACCCGACGCGCAGCCGAAGTCCACCGGCTGGCCGCTCTGGTACCGCTGAATTGCACCCAGTTCCCATCCGCCAACCAGGTAATCGAGTACCCGGCTCTGGTTCAGGTATCGCTTACCCTTGCCGAACGGAAGCTCATACAGGTAGCTGATGGAGAGCTGCTGCGGAATGTTCTGCACGCTGACTGCCTTTTCCAGATGCAGATTGTTCGAGTTCTGCGTCTGGGAGCGGTAGCCCACGTATGCGAACGGAATCGACGAATCAGCATCCGTCAGGTTCTTGGACCACGTGTAGGAGATCTGCAGGTTCAGGCCCTGACGGAAGCGGCGGTTCAACGATGCAACCATCGCCTCGTAGGACGAGTGACCCACGTTCTCAAGGCAGCAGTCGCCTGCAATGTAGTCGTACTGCGGGTAAGGACGCAGAGCCTGGCCCAGGTTGCCCATGAACGTGGAGTACGGCGCATTCACGCCCATCGACGAGCCGCCCTGCGTGGTGATTGCCGAGCCGATGTCGTTCAGGTGATCGCCCAGCGTGAAGTACTTGGGATCGATGTTGTTGGAGTTGGTCAGGAAGCCCGAGTGCAGGTTCTGCGAGGCCTGTCCCATGTAGCCCAGCGTAAAGATCAGGTCCTGCGCGATCTCGTCCTGCAGTTGCAGACCCCAGCTCGTGGTCATGGAAGGCCGACCGAATTCAGGCTTGATGACTTCGCCGCCCACCGGAATGAACTGGCCCGGAACGCCGGTAAGCTGTCCCGGATCCGTGCTCGGCGCAAAGAACGACTTGGTCCACTGCGACTCGCCCGAATCCAGGTAGAACGCCGGCGTAAAGCCTGCCGCCGTGCCCGGTCCCGAATAGAAGCTGCCTGTGGAGCGCGACTGCGTATAGCCCAGCGTCATGGAGCTGCCGAAGTCGCTGTACTGCAGCGGGCCGTAGATGATGCCGGCGCCACCGCGGATCACAGCCTTTTCGTTCGTGTTCGGCAACACATAGGCAAAGCCCACGCGCGGACCAAAATCCTTCTTCCACGTTTCGGCCCAGGCCGGATTGCAGCCTTTGCAGGTCTTGGCAAACATCAGAGCGCCTGGGATATTGCCCGCCGCCGGGTCAGGTGCCGTGAAGCTGAACGCCGAGGTGTCGTTATGCGCTTCCTTGCGGGGAATGTCCAGGTCGTAACGAAGACCCAGGTTCAACGTCAGGTGCGGCGTAAGCTTGATGTCGTCCTCAATGAATCCGCCGAAGTACTGCGAGTTCCACCGCGGGTTGTTGTTGTAAACCGTCTGCCCAGAGTTGTCCACCGCGCCCACCAGGAAGCTGGCGAAGCTGTTGCCGCTCTGGAACTGCGGAATGTTGGCCAG
Source organism: Acidobacteriota bacterium (assembly GCA_021781495.1). Lineage (GTDB taxonomy): Bacteria > Acidobacteriota > Terriglobia > Terriglobales > Acidobacteriaceae > Telmatobacter. Next base: position 38,355 of record JAJXWS010000003.1, read on the forward strand.
CGCGGCCACGTCCGTCTCGCTGCGCAGGAAGTTGATGGTGGGGATGTTGACCTGGATCACCGAGTACTGCTGGTGGCGATAGTCAAAACCCACCTTGAAGCTGTTGCGGCCCCGCTGCCAGCTCAGGATTTCGTTCAAGCGCAGGCCGTTATCGATGTTGTCACCGTTGTTGCCCACGCCCCAGCTCGAAAATCCGTCAAGCCCGTCCCAGTGAACCAGCGGGAACGAGTTCGAGTAGAAGTTGGGCGCACCGGCGGCGCTCATGTTGTTCGCGTTGCCGATCTGATAGGCAAAGTTCTTGCTGTTCGTGCGGTTGTAGCCGACGTTCAGGTGGTTCAGCATGTTCGGCGTCAGCGCATAGTCCCATCCAACGCGGGTATAGTGCGTCTCGAAGTCCTGCGGGTAGCCGGCATTGTTGAAGGGGATCGGCAGGTTGACCGGATCGTGCACGGAGAAGTTGTCACGCGAGCTGTAAGAACCGAACACCTTGCTCTTGTCGCTGAACGTGTGGTCAATGCGGACCGTGTACGTCGTGTTCTCCCACGGAGCAACGTAGGACTGCACGTAGTTGTTGATGAATCCGAAGAGCGTCGGCGTCGCCGTCTGGTTCGGGTGCGGGAAGCCCTTTAGCAGCGCGGCGGCCACAGTGCTCTTGCCTGAGCTGATCTTGTTACCCGCGAACGGATAACGGCAGGGAATGCCCGCCGGATTGGTCGCGGATACATTTGCATTGGTGGTCGAAGGATCAAATATCTGGTTCTGCAGAACCGGCTCACCGGTGCAGGGATTGATGACCGAGGTCGGCCCGCCCAGAACCGCGGAAAAGTCGCCGTTGACCTCATCCTGCGTGGGCACCGTCGACTGAACGGTCGTTCCCCGCTTCAGCTTGTACTGCTCCCAGGCAAAGAAGAAGAAGGTATTCTGGGTTCCGTTGAAGAGCTTGGGAATCCGGACCGGGCCGCCCAGCGTGCCGCCGTAGTCAAACTTGCTGTCTGTGGGACGGCTGTAGCTGCAGGCCTGACCCGCAGTGCAGTTCAGCGCCTTGTAGCCGTTATTGAACCAGTTGTTGGCATCGAACACGGCATTCTTCACAATCGTGAAGGCAGTGCCGTGATACTGATTCGTGCCCGACTTCGTGGCAAAGCTCTCAAAGCCTGCTGTCGTGCGTCCGTACTCGGCAGCGGGAATCGAGGTCGTAACCTTGAACTCCTGCAGCGCTTCAATCGAAGGTGCGGTCTCGTCAAAGGACGAGCCATTCTCACTGCGGGTAATGCTGGAGCCGTCCAGCAGGACCTCAGCGCCGTAGCTCTGGCCGCCGGACAGCTTGGCAAAGAAGACGCCGTTGGAGTTCAGCCCTGTGGGGCCACCGCTGCCGGGGCCCGTCGTGCCGGGCACCAGGAAGGCAAAAGTCTCAGGCGAACGGAGACCGCCAACGCCCGTGGCCAGCGAAAGCGGCAGCTCATCAATCTGACGTTCAGAAATGGTGCCGCCAATTTCGGAAGATTCAGTCTGGATCGACGGCGCGCTTGCATCTACCGTCACCGTCTCGTTTGCTGCGCCCGGCTTCAACACAACGCTCAGTGGTGAAACCGAATTGATGGTAATCAACACACCCTTGCTTTCGGATGTGGCAAAACCAGCCGCCGATACACTTACGTTGTAGCGGCCAATTGCTAGTTCGGGAATGCGGAACGCGCCAGCGGAGGTCGACACCGTCTGGCTCACCGCCCCCGTGTCGATCTGTGTTGCCACGACCTGCGCCCCTGCAATGACAGCGCCCGACGTATCCTTCACGGTTCCGGCGAGTTCACCGCGCGTGGACTGCGCGATACCGGCCAGAGGAAGTGCGAGCAACGTCAGCAGAACGACACAGAGCCATCGGCCCCGTAGTAAAACTCGTCTCATGTTGCCTCTCCTGAATTGGAAACTGAATCAGTGTTCTTGCTTGTTTGTTCAGCAATCGTTTTCTTGAATTCGCTCACTACGGCACCTGAAAAGGTCACGAAATGAACGCCTGAAGAGCATAGCGATTACCCGAAATCCCTGTCAAGCGGAAATGCGGGAGGTCGGCTCGTCCTTTCACGAGATAAATCAATTTATCAAGACAGCATTGAACATATAATTCCTTTATTTTCAATGCATTGTGGAGATATACTCCACGACGTCATCCGGCTGTGACCGCTGGGGCCTGCATGGTCTACAGCTGTTATTGCCCATTTTGCCGACAAGAAAAGCTTAATATGCTGATTTTAAATTCATATACGTCTAACTTCCCCACGCACATTCCGCTATTTTTCCCTCCTGGCACAAGGCTTTTCCCTCCCTGCGATCAGCCCATTTCCCGCATTAGCGAAAACCTTTACTTGCCAAAATTTCGCTTCGGAAACCGTTTGCCCTTGTCATACAATGTCCGAAGTATCGCGTCGCCGACGCCAGGGGAAGGGCAGCCGTATGAACCGGATTCATCGTGAGCTTCTGACAGCAGTTGCCGTCGGCGCGCTGGCGTCGTGCCTGCTGGCAGCCCAGGCCCCGCCCACCGGTTCCGCGTCCGGCTCGCAGGTGCTGCAACTCCTCCGCAGCGGGGCGCAGGCCATCCACGAGGGGCGCGTCGCCGACGCGGAACAGGACTTCCGCGCGGCCATTGCCGCCGACCCGCAGTTACCCGACGGCTACCTCGGCCTGGGCATGCTCGCCCTGCGCGAAGGAAAAGCTGCCGACGCAGTACAGGCGCTTTCCACAGCCATCCAGCTCAATCCCCAGACGCCCGGCGCGCACATGTTCCTCGGCATCGCGCAGTACCGCATCAGCAGGCTTGACGACGCCATCACGTCGCTGAATCAGGAAGTCGCATTGCAACCGGCAAACGCCGAGGCCCTTACCTGGCTTGGCATGGTGCAGCTGGCTGCCGGACACCCCGAGCTGGCCACCGGCCCGCTCGACCGCGCCTATGCGCTCAGCCCCAAAAACGCCAACATCCTCGACTATCGCGCCCGCGCCCACACCCAGGTGGCGCAGCAGTGCTTCCAGCAGCTCTATGCGCTCGATCCCAAATCCTGGCATGTCCACCGCCTGCTCGCGGAGACCTTCTCCGCGTCCAAGCAGCCGGACCAGGCCATCGTGGAATACAAGGCCGCACTCGACGAGCAGCCCAACAATCCTGATATCTATGAAGCGCTCGGCAACGAGTACATGCGCATCGGCTACACCGCGGATGCGCTGAAGGCCTATGAGCAGCAGCTCGCGCTTGACCCGCACAATCCCGTAGCACTGTTCAACTGCGGCAAGATTCACATTGACAGCGACGAGCCTGCGCTGGGCATTCCGCTGCTGCAGCAGGCCGTGGACGCACACGCCAGCCCTGCGCCCGCGTACTACTACCTCGGCCTCGGTTATTCCAAGTCCGGCCAGTACGAGCAGTCTGCCAAGGCGCTGGAGCAGAGCCTCGCCAGCCAGCCCTCCCCCTTCATCGAGCAGAACGACTGGTACGCGCTGGTGCGCGTCTACCAGCGGCTGAACCGCCCGGCAGACTCACAGCATGCTCTGGATGAGTTCAAGCGGCTGAAAGCCGCCTCTGCAGCGCAGGCTCCAAACCCCGCGCACAACTGATCCGCTTATTGCTGCGGCTCGTCCACGGTCACCATTCGGTCGCCGGTGACGTTCTTCAGCTCCTGCACAATTCCGCTCGGCCAGCGAATCTCCACGCTCTGCGCGCTTGACTCGGCACCCAACCCGAAGTGCGCACGCGGATCGCTTGACGACAGGTAGCCGCTCGCCGTCGTCACCGTCCACCACTGCGAACCTTTCGCGGTCGTCACCTTCACCAAAGCCCCAATGCCGTCGCGATTGCTCTTGTGTCCCACGAGTTTCAGCGTCAGCCAGTGATTGCTTGTCTGCGTCAGGTTATGCAACACGTGCACCGGGCCGCCGTTGGTCGTCACCACCGCATCGATGCGGCCGTCATTGTCGATATCGCCGATGGCCATGCCGCGGCCCACCCACGCCTCGTGGAAGATCTGCCCTGACATCGACGACACATCCACAAAGTGCGTTCCCATGTTGCGCAGCAGCATCATCGGCTCGCGATAGTGCAGTTGCGGATAGCTCTTCTCCACCGTATCCAGATCGTGCCCCTGCGCAATCAGCAGATCCTTCCAGCCGTCGTTGTCATAGTCCACAAAGCGCAGGCTCCAGCCCGAGTGCAACAGCGTCATGCGCCCCACGCCGGTCGAGTAGCTTGCGTAGTCAAACGTGCCGTCATGCGCGTTGTGGTAGAGCGCATACTTCTGGTTGGCCAGGTTCGTCACCACCAGGTCCGGCCATCCGTCGTTGTCATAGTCGCTGAAGTCCACGCCCATGCCGGCATACGTGCGCCCGTCGCCATCCACGGCCACGGCAGACTCCAGCCCGACCTCCTCAAACGTCCCGTCCTTCTTCTGGTGAAACAGGAACTCGGGCATCGAGTCATTGGAGACAAAGATGTCCATGCGCCCGTCGCGGTCATAGTCGGCAATCGCAATGCCCAGCGCCTTCGCAGGCTTGTCCAGCCCCAGCTTGTGCGCCTCCTCGGTAAAGTGCCCGTTGCCGTCGTTGTGGTAGACCAGCATCGTAATCGGCGGAAACACGTCCGGATGGCAGTAGCCGCGATTGTCCGGCTGCCCGCAGAACTTGTCATTCCAGTCCCACGTCACGTAGCGGTCCACCACCAGGTCCAGCCGCCCGTCGTTATCCAGGTCCACCCAGGCCGCGCTCGACGACCACCCGCCACCGCCCACGCCAGCCTTATCCGTCACATCGGTAAACGTGCAGTTGCCATTGTTGTGGTACAGGTGGTTGCTTCCGTAGCCGGTCACATACAGGTCTTCGTAGCCGTCGTTGTCATAGTCGCCCACGGCCACGCCCATGCCATAGCCCACACCCTGCAGGCCAGCTTTTTCCGTAATGTCCTCAAAGGTCCCATCCTTCTTCTGGTGGAACATCCGGTTCCAGTACTCCGGTCCCGTCTTTTGCGGAATGAAGCCGACCGGGGTCGGGTCAGGATATGGCGCTCCGTTCACCAGAAAAAGATCCAGCCGCCCGTCGTTATCGCAGTCAAACAGTGCCACGCCTGAGCCCATTGTCTCGATCAGATATTTGCGCGAGGTATGCGGCGCCTGGTGCTGAAACTGAATGCCGGTCTGCGGCGTAATATCCACAAACCTGCCCGGCGTCACGCCAGCGGGATCGGCCATCCGGCCCGCCTCCTGCGCCTGCAATCCGGCTCCGCACCCGAGCAGCGCGCCAATCCACAGCGCCGCCCACCACTCACCTCTAATGCCTCTCCACTTCACTGCCGGCTCAATGCTCCCGTCTGCTCTGCTTGCGCGTCTGCAATCAGTCTCCCACACAGCCCCCACCCGCGGCAGCCTTACTTCGACTCGCCGGTGGTGCCCAGTGCCGCGTGCGGCCAGCCGCCCTGCCACGTCAGCGTTGATATCTGCAGCGCAGGCTTGCCCGTCGCTGCATCGTAGGCATGGAAGACGATGATGTCGCCCTCCGGCCTCTGCAGCACTGACTCGCCGCCGGGCCCCAGCCACCGGCTGCTGGCGCCCAGCAGTTGCGTGCCGCCGCCCTGCATCATCGGCTTGCCGGTCGCATCCACATAGGGGCCGGTCACGTTGCTCGATCGTCCCACCATCGTGCGATACGTGCTGTGCGTTCCCCGGCAGCAAAGATCCCAAGAGACAAACAGGTAGAAAAAGTCCCCATGCCGCACAACAAACGGAGCCTCCACCGCCTCCCAGTCAGGCGGCAGTCCCGGCTTGGCCGGAGTTGCGTCCGGCGGGTGTGCCCGCGTCGCCAGCGAATAAAGCTTCGTATCGCTTGCGGACAACTTGCCCGTCGCCGCGTCGAGCTTGCGCATCTTGATCCCGCTCCAGAAGCTGCCGAAGCTCATCCAAGGTTGCCCCTGCGCGTCCAGCACAATGTTGGGATCAATCGCATTAAAGTTGTCCGCATCCACGGACTTCAGCACCAGGCCCTCATCCTTCCAGTGATACTTCGGGCTCTTCGGGTCAAGCGTCTCATTCGTGGCCAGCGCAATGCCCGAGGTGTTCCGTCCAAACAGCGAGTAGGCATAGTACAGGTGATACCGGCCCGCAAAATACGAAACATCCGGCGCCCACAGCTCGCGCGTTCCGGGGCTCGTCTCGCGGATCCACGCCGGAATCGCGTCAAACACCTGGCCGCACAGCTTCCACTCCGTCAAGTTCGTCGAGCAGCGAATGGCAAACTGGCCGCCACCCGGCGCCTTCCCCGTAGCGAACACATAGTAGGCATTGCCTTCCCGCGCAATGGAGGGGTCATGCATCATGGGATAGTCGCCGCTTAGTTGCAGGGCTTTGGGCTCCTGCGCCATCAGTGCGGGTACGCAAACCAGCGCAAGCGCTGCAATCAACAGATGGTTCATACGCATGGGAGACTTCTCCGAGCAGGCGGGCAAGCAGTGCCAGCCATGGGCAAACGTTTCCTAGCGGAAAATCCTATACTCTCGCCCCGGGCCATTGCAATCGGCCATCTTACCTATGCCCAAAACCGCGACGAGCATTGGCCGCTGCCGCGCCGTGCACCATGGCCTCCAGGTCGCAGTTGTGCAGGCAGCCCTCCAGAGCGGCCCTTCGACCGGCGCATCCGCGCACCAAGCTACTGATATGCATAGTCTTGCATTGCATTCCTGCCCGGCATTGAGCTGTCGCAGACCTCCGGTAACCGCTTACCGTAGTTGACAGTCTCACGCCAACTCGGGGTATACTTTGGCTCGCGCTGCCAGCTTGACCCATCCAGAACTCTGCAAGTTGAGACAGGGAATGCTCTATAGGGTCAGTGCCTCGGCCCGTGCGGTAAACGATTTCTACGCCGCATATCCACTTTTCGGAGGAATCCAGTGAAGCTTCGACTTCTTTCTCTTACCGCACTTACAGCCGCCTTCCTCATCGTAGGATGCGGCGGCGGTGGCACCACCTCGACAACCGGCACCGGCTCTGGCGGCGTCTCCGGGCCCGACATGGGCACAGTCACCGGCGTCAACGACAGCTACGACCTCAAGCTCAAGAATGCCTCCACCGGCCTCGTTCTCGGCATCTCCGGCCAAAGCCAGATCGCGGGCACCAACGTCGCGCAGGAGTCCGACAGCGGCTCCACCGATGCCCTGTGGCACGCCATGCCAATGAACAACGCCCAATACAACATTGAAAACATGCTCACCCATCAGGTGATGGGCGTCCAGAACGCCTCCACCAACAGCGGTGCCCAGGTGCTGCAATGGGCTGACAACGGCACCGCCGACCATCTCTGGCAGTTCTACATCCTCTCAGACGGCAACTACCTCATCAAGAACGTGAACAGCGGGATGTACCTCGAGGTCGCCGGCGGCGGCACCTCCACCAGCGCCACCATTGACCAGGCACCCCGCGCCAGCAGCGGCAAATACCAGGAGTGGACCGTCGCGCAGACCACCACGGCCGCTTATCCGGCGCCCCGCACCGTCAACGGCACAGGCGTTTACGTGCATGACCCCTACATGCTCAGGGATGCCAATGGCACCTACTGGCTCTACGGAACCCACCAGACACTGGCCTCGTCCACGGACCTGACCACCTTTACCTACAACCAGAGCTGCACCACAGCGCAGCGCAGCGGATACACCAGCTACTGCCCCATCATCGGCCCTGACTTTGCCTCGTGGGCAGGCCTGCAGACCCCGCCTTCGTGGAACAACGGCGCCAATACGGACCTGTGGGCACCCAGCCTGATGGTCTCCAACGGCATTTACTACCTCTACTACGCCATTCCCTACGAGCCCAGCACAGGGGCTGAAGCCCTCATCGGCCTTGCCACCAGCACCTCACCCACCGGCCCGTGGACAGACAACGGCTGGGTCATCAAGTCCTGGACCAGTTCCACCACGCCGCCCGCCGGCTTTACCGCCACCGCCTACAACGCCATTGACCCCGCGCCGTTCGTCGACACCGCCGGCAACTGGTGGATGGTCTTCGGCTCGTGGTTCGACGGCATTCATCTCATACAGCTCGACCCCACCACCGGCCTGCGGTCCACCACCAACACCACGCTCTACACCATTGCCCGGCGCGGCTCACCCTCCGCTGGGGAAGAAGGACCGTTCATCTACTACTGGAACGGCTACTACTATTACTTCGCGCCCATCAACGTCTGCTGCAACGGCGATGCCAGCACCTACCGCATCATCGTGGGCCGCTCGCAAACCGTCACCGGACCCTATCTTGACCGCGGCGGCATGGATCTTATGCAGGGCGGCGGCACCATCCTGCTCAGCGCCCATGCCAACATCAACGGTCCCGGCGGCCAAAGCGTCTTTACCGACACCGTGAACGGCACGCCCACGCCCACATTGGTCTACCATTATTACGACGGCAACACCAACGGCCTGCCTACACTGGGCATCAACCGGCTCGGCTTCGACGCTGACGGTTGGCCCTACGTGCAGTAGCCGCGGTCTGCCTGACGATAGACCATGATCAAGCCGTATTCCATACTCCTCACCGCCGGAGCAGCAGCCCTCATCGCCTGCTCCGGCCTCTGCTCCGCACAGCAGATTCCCGACAAGACCGTGCCCCGCCCCAGCCGGCCCATCCTGCAGGATGAGCCACCCGCGCCATCCTCGGCCGCGGCCCTGGAGGCAAAGTTGCGCAGCGAGGTGCAGGCCAATCCCAACTCCGCCGATCTGCTCTATCGACTCGCGCTGCTGCTGCAGCAGGAAAACAAACCGCGCGAATCGCTCCAGGTCTTCACGCAGGCGGCCGGGCTGCAAAAGCCCACCGCTGACCAGCTACGCTCCGTCGCACTCAACTACGTACTGCTCAACGACTACGACGACGCCGTTCACTGGCTGCGCGTGGCTCTTGGCTTCGAACCGAACAACGTGAGTGTTCTCTACAGTCTGGGCCGATGCTTCTACACGCAGAACAACTTTCCCCAGGCCGAGGTCGCATTCCTCCGCATCCTGCAGTTGCAGCCGCGCAACATCAAGGCCATGGAGAACCTGGGCCTCACTTACGATGGCGAGAACAAGCCCGATCTGGCCGAGAAGGCGCTCCGCACCGCCGCCACCTGGGATGCCGCGCAACCCTCAGCCGACCCCTGGCCCGCGCTCGATCTGGGAGTCTTTCTCCTCGACCAGAGCCGCACTGCAGAGGCTGTGCCGTTCCTCACCCGCGCCGCCTCGCTTGCGCCCTCGCTCCCGCTGGCCCGCCTCACTCTGGGCCGCGCGCTGGTGCTCACAGGCCAGTCCGCCACCGGCATCAAGGAGCTCGAAGCCGCCGCGCAGCTCGACCCCCAGAACCCCAAGATCCACTTTGAACTGGGCCACGCCTATCGCGATGCCGGCCAGCTCGACAAAGCCCGCACCGAGTTCGCGCTCAGCAAGTCCTTATACGGCTCCCACAACCAGAACTAGGCCGCCGCAAAGCGAAGAAACGGCTGCCGTCCAGCGCCCAGCATCAGACCTAGCGCGGTCAGGTCACGCACAGCAATGTCGCGTCATTGCTGATCTCTACTCATGATGTGTTGAAAATATTGGTGGAGGCGGCGGGAGTCGAACCCGCGTCCGAAATCGCTGTCAGCCAGGAGAGTCCATGCTCAGTCCGGTTCCGCATGTTTCGCCGGCGGCGCTCAGAACGGACAAGATGCGCCGAAAGCTAGTCCGATGATCTTGCGCAAGTAACACGGACCGAGCTACTTACGCCAGCCTGCTGTGCGACGCCCGCTCGCGGCCCACAGGCAAAGCCGCGGAGGACGGCTGCTTAGTTAATTAAGCAGCAAGTGCCAGATTGTCGTTGGCAACTTTTGTTTTGCGAGCGATTACGGGTGCCCACACCCCGACATGCCTCCCATGCCGCAATCGATCCCGTCGAAACCGTGACGCCCCCAAAAAGGAAGGTGCCAGCCGGGCCAACTGGCTCGTGCTGCTACCTCTATTCTACGCCGAATCGGGATTTGCCGCCGGACTACTGCTCGTTCAGGTCGATGCTCTCGTACTCGTGCCGGTTGATGGCTGCGCGAATCTGCGCAGGCGTCTTGCCCAGCTTGGTCTGCTGGTACGCGAAGGCACCCTCTTTGGCGCAGGTGGAGCACTCCGTGCCGTGCAGCCCCTCAAAGCAGCTGCGCAGGCTGGTGTGGCCCAGCGCCCGGTCACAGCGGCAATAGCAGGGCAACTGATACAGCACGTTCCCGATGCGCGCAGCCTTCTGGTAAACATGCACCTGCCACGGGTACTGGAAGTTCTCGCCCGTCAGCTTGCTGCCCGCCAGAATCGGCGGTAAAGCCTTGATATGCAACGGCGCTGAGGGGTGATAGGCCGGAATTTCATCAGCCGGATTGGTCCATTGCGCATAGCTCGCCGCAGTCACCGCAAAAACAGCAAGAGCCAAACTCCAGCGGTACATCTTCCAGTGCAGCATCCACATCTCTCCCCGCAACATTCTAGCCGCGCGCATGCTGAAAACCAAACCCGAACGCTCCTGTCGCTCTTCCCCAGGGAGCCCGCGGATTCACCCCCTGCCATACAAAAAAAGACGGCACGAACGGTCTAGCTGTTCGTGCCGGGAGGCCAGTGACGCAAACTACTTCCGGGACCGAAGCGGGCAGCTCACCCGCCTCCATCACCGGAATATCTACACCTTACTATAGATTCGCGAGGAAGCCAATACAAAATTTGAGATTTTCTCACAATGCGGTATTTAGAACTTAATCGCCCTCTCCGCATCTAAAATAAGTCAGGGCAAGCAGGCTTGCCGGCAAGGCTGCCTTTTGCATGTAACCGGTACCGAACGCATGAAAGATCCTTTAGAATCTGTTGATTTCGCGCAGAACATCTCGCCTGAACCCCGCCCGGCGGACTGGCTGAAGGTGGGCATGGTCGCTGCGGCCTCGGCTCTGGCGGGGGGCATGGCAGCAGCCTGGTTCTACCGAAAGACGATTACGCGCCTCCGTCAGGCGGAGATTTCCGACACAAATACGGAATTCGGAATTTCTGACGACGACCTCAACGAGGACTTCTAAGCCGCTGCGCCCACTTCCGCCTTTGCCGTGAAAAGCATTGAGCGGCCCCTGCAGGCAGAGGCCGCCCAATACGCCTTTACTTCTGGATCGATTCGTCTTACTTCCCCACTTCTCCCACGTACACTCCGAACGACCCAAGCTGGATGGTGCTCAGCGAAGCCGGGTCGGCGGCTCCCGGGGTCTTCAGCAGCGTGGTCAGCTTGCCGCCGGCTCCGGGAATGGACAGGCTTACCGTCTGCGGCTCAGCCGTAAAGTTGAGCGAAACCACCACGGTTGGCGATCCCGCAACCTGCCGCATCCAGCTCAGCACCTTCGTATTGTCCGTATCGAGCATCGTGTTGCTGCCGTGGGCAAACGCAGGATTCGTCTTTTTCAGTTGAATCAGGCCCCGGTACCAGGCCAGCAGCGAAGCCGGATCCGCCTCCTCCGCCTTCACGTTGATCGTGGCGGCATTGGGAGGAACCGGCAGCCACGTCTTCACGCCTGCCGCGGAAAAGCCTGCATTCGGCATGGCATTCCACTGCATCGGAGTACGCTCGCCGTCGCGGCCCTTCTCCTTCGGCCATCCCGTCACGCCCACCGGATCCTTCACATCCTCCTTGCGCGTGGGCGGCGTGGTCTTCATGCCGATCTCATCGCCGTAGTAGAAGAGAGAGGTCCCGCGGCTCGCAAACAGGACCGTCGAAAGCACCCGCTCAATATCGGTATCGTGGACACCGTCGCCATAGCGGGCATCGATGCGCGGGTTGTCGTGGTTATCGAAGAGCAAGAGCGGTAGATGGCCGTCCAGATGCTCTTCAGCATCCGTCAGCTTGGCGCGGAATACGGCAACGTCGAGCTTATTGATAAAAGCCAGCTGGGTATCCATCGGCAGTTCGAACTCCGGCTTTCCCGGAGGTCCGTACTGCTTGGCCAGCTCGGCAATGTTGGGCAGATAGGTCTCGCCGATCAGCACGCGGCTGCCGGGGAACTTATCCGAATCGAAGCGCTGGGCCTCGGCGTGCATCTCCTGCATCACCGCGTGAACGCCCGGCAGGTTGTCCGTCTTGGAATTATCCAGCTCGGGCTCGCCAAACGCATCCAGGATCGGCTCTCCATTCGCATCCTTGACGACGCCCTCATCGGCCAGCGAGGGATCCTCGAATAGCGTGGTAATCGCATCAAAGCGGAATCCGCCCACCCCGCGCTTCATCCAGAAGGCCATGATGTCGCGAAAGGCCTCATGCACCTTGGGATTGTCCCAGTTCAGATCCGGCTGCTGGATGTAGAACTTGTGATAGTAGTACTGCCGCGTCGTTGGATCCCACTGCCACGCGGAGCCGCCAAAACCCGACTGCCAGTTGTTCGGTGGCTCACCCTTGGATGTAGCAGTTTCCCCCTTGCCGTCGCGCCACACATACCAGTCACGGTACGGATTCGTGCGCGAGGACTTCGATTCCAGGAACCACTTGTGCTTGTCGGATGTGTGGTTCATCACCATATCCATCAGCACGCGGATGTGGCGCTTGCCGGCCTCGGCAACCAGACGGTCGAAGTCGGCCAGCGTGCCGTACTGCGGATCGATGTTCTCGTAGTCCGAGATGTCGTAGCCAAAGTCGACCTGCGGAGAGGGGTAAATCGGCGTCAGCCAGATGGCATCCACGCCCAGCTTCTGCAGGTAGTCCAGTCGCTGCGTAATTCCATTCAAATCGCCGATACCATCTCCGTTGGAGTCTTGAAAACTCCGCGGATAAATCTCATAGATGACGGCGTTCTTCCACCAGTTTTCTTCTCGGTTCTGTTGTGCGGCTGCCTGTGGGGTATGGCCTGCGGGTGCGCTTTGCGCTCCTGCGGACAGGGTCACAGCTCCCAAAAGCAGAGTTGTGACGCAGCCCGCGATGGTCTTGGTCCAGTGCATTGCGGTCTCCTTCTGTTTTTTCCGCTGCTCGTAGATGCGGCAACGGTGCAATGCAAGCCAAACTATCACATTTGCGGGTACGCAGGGGAGCCACAACCTGCTAGCAGAAGTGCGCGCAACGCTGCCGTGCCCGGCAACGCTCAAGTCCTCGCCTGTTTGGCACGACTTATCAGCCGTTTGCCTTCTGCGACGCCAGCATCGCCTCCAGAATCTGCTCCGAGACATCCCGGATTGATCCGGGCGAGTGCGACAGAAACAGCGTATTCGTCTTATCACTCTCGCCAATCGCCTTCAGCGTATCGAAGTACTGCGTGACAAGCACAAGCTGCATCACTTCCTTTGCCGAGGCGCCTTCCACCACCTTCTGAAACTGCTCGATGGATACCTGCAGCCCCTCCACAATCGCCTTGCGCTGGTTTGCAATGCCCTGCCCCTGCAGTGCCTTGCTCTCGGCCTCTGCCTCGGCCTTCTTCACCACCAGGATTTTTTCGGCTTCTCCGCGCGCATTGGCGGCCACCTGTTCGCGCTGTGCGGCGTTGATGTCGTTCATGGCAGACTTCACCTTGGCGTCAGGAACGATATCCGTCACCAGCACGTTCACAATCTCATATCCGAAGGCGGCCATGTCGGCATCCAGTTCCTGCTTCACTGCCGCGGCAATGCTCGACTGCGTCGCAAACACCTCGTCCAGCGTCATGCCCGGAACATGCCCCAGAATCACCTGCTCCACATACGACTTGATCTGCGCCACCGGATCTGAAAGCTTGTAGAACGCATCGAACACCTTCTCCGGCCGCACGCGATTTTGCACCGAGATCGGAATCGTGACAAACACGTTGTCCTTCGTCTTTGTCTCCATCGTCAGCGTGATCTGATTCACGCGCAGGCTCACCACTCCGGCAACCGCGTCAAAGTAAGGAACCTTCCAGTTCAGCCCCGGGTCCGCCACGCGCAGAAACTTGCCAAACCGCGTAATCACGGCCACCTGCGCCGTGCTCACTGTAAAGAAGCTGCCCAGCACCAGAGAAAGAAAGATAATCAGGCCAATCGCCAGCGGGATTAGAAACAGTACGTCCATGCGCGCCCTCCGACCCACAGTCTTACAGCACGAGCGAATTGTACAGGATTGCTATCGCGCGCAAGTTATCGCGGTATAACTCGGATCGCGGCCGGTCAGCACATCGCCGGCTACTGCGGCCCGCTCTGCGGACTCTGCGGCGAAGTCGTCTTCAGCCTGTTCAGGTCCACGGCAAACTCCGGGCTATCCCGTGTTCCGCCGATGCGGATGGGAATCTCGGCTCCGGCGCTGCCGCGCTTGAAGAAGCGGTCAGCCGGCTTGAGCAACATGCCCTTCCAGCCGCCCACCATCTGCGATACGGTCGCCTGCATCCTTGCTGCGCCCAGAAAATCCAGCTTGCCGCCCTCCAGCGTATAGCTCCCTCGCAGCCGAATATCGGCTCCAGGCACGGTGTACTCAAGATTTGGCAGCGCGAGCACGCCGCCCGCCAGCGAAAAATCGCCGTGCATCGCCGACTGCACATCCTCAGGATTCGGCGACTTCAAATCATCCGGCCGTCCCTGTCCTCGCAGACTCAACTCTCGAATGCGATTCTGTACGCTGGCGTTCGTGAACCGCGTTCCCGTCAGCGCAAACCGCCCGTCCATCCGCATCCGCTCCTGTACAGGCAGCGGCCCCGGAGGCACATGCAGCGTCGCGGTCAGCGCCAGATCGCCCAACAGCATCGGCGTATTGCTGCGGCTGACAAGCAGCAGAAAATCCTCCACGCGCCCGTGCTCCGCCTGCACCGCAAGAGCGATATCGTGACCGATGCTGCGCGGCCTTCCGTCCACCTGCGCCAGCACGCGCACTACTTCGCCACGCACTTGCAGGTTGGAGTGGCCCAGCCTCGCCTCCACCGCCTCCAGCTTTGTATCGCCGTTCGTGCCGTCCACCTGCGCGCGAAAGCGTGTGTGCAGCGGGACTGTATTCGAAAAGCGCGTCAGGCGAAAATCCGGTGTGTCCGTCTCGCCCTCCACATCCATGTCATGCAACGTTCCCGCATAGCGCCCCGTGGAGTTCAGCGTGCCCGCGATGCCGCGCAGCGTCGACAGATCCGCATGCTCAAAGCGATACACTCCGGCCAACGCCGACGCCCCGGGATCGCTCACCACCCAAGGCCCAAAACTGCCCTGCGTCTGTATCGTGCCGCGCGGCCTTGGATTCGTAAGCTCCGCATCAAAGTTCACCGCGCCCTCCGGCAAAATGTGGCTCAGGATCAAATGCGAAATCGCGAACTCCAGCGGCAGCTTCGCCGGATTGCCAGTCTCCATCACCAGCCGTGCACCGACACACGCAACGCTGTCCACACGGAAGGCGACCAGCCCTGCCTGCGATCCCGGCATCGCTGGCCCGGTACTTTGGGGTGCATGCGCAAGGTGGGAGCGCGGAGGCACGCGAATCGTAAGCCCCTGCAGCCGTACCTGCGCAATGTGAACGGGCACGCCCGGCTTGTAACGCAGCGGCGCATGAAAGCGAAACTCCTCCAGTGCAATCATCGGCTCGTTCGCGCCTGCCGTACCCAGCTGCGCGGCACTCGTCCATCCGGCAGGCCGCCAGATGCGCAGCCCGCTTCCATGCGCCCAAACGCCCCACTCCCCGTGCAGGCCGCTGCCCAGCGCAAGGTGAAACTCATCGAGCTCCACCCGGGCGTGAAAGTGCGTGGAGATAGCGTCCACTATGCGGGCGCGCAGAAACGGCTCAACCCGGCGGGCCAGCACGCTGAGCGTAACGCCAAGCGCCACCGCTGCCGCCAGCAGGCTGCCCAGCGTCCACCGTACCCACCGTTTCCCAAGCCACCTCGCCACGCGCATGCGATTCTGCGTTCTCCACCTCTTTGGATGCTCCCATGCCGTCCGGGCTGCATCGCCATTTTCCCTTTGCCGGTCGCATGCCGTAGACTTGCAGGCACGGATGCAAGCGCACATTGAAAGTCTCGTAAAGCTGCAAAACGTCGAGCTGGAGCGTACCCGGCTGACACAGGCCGCCCGCGCTCTTCCTGCGGAAGTTGCGCAGGCAGAGGCGGCACTGGCTCAGGCGCAGCGTCAGGTGGCAGAAGCCTCCGATGCGCTTGTCCGCGAGGACTCCCTGCGCAACCGCATGGAGCGCGAGATCAACGGACATCGCCAGAAGGCTGGCCGTTACCGAGCACAGCAGGACTCCATCACCACGCCCGCCCAGGCGGAGGCCATCGAGCACGAGATCCGCTTTGCTGAAAGTGAAATCGAGCGGCTGGAAAATGAAGAGTTTGCCAGCCTGGAGCGGACGGAAACACAGGAGTCCGCACTTGCCGCCGCCCGCGCGCAGGTGGAGTTGATGGCCGGGGCTCTCGACAAGACCCGCGAGCGCATTGCGCTGCGCCAGCAGGAGATCAGCCGCGAGCAAGCATCGCTGCTGGCCGAACGCGACACCCTGCGCAAGGCCATTGAGCCAGAGTGGCTCACGCGCTTTGACCGCCTGGCGGCAACTCGCGGCACCGGCCTGGCTCGCGCGGAAAACCAGCAATGCACCGGTTGCCGCATGGGCGTACGACCGCAGGTGTGGAACCAGCTGCGCGAGGGCGAACTGCTCACCTGCGACAGTTGCGGACGCCTGCTCTACTGGGACTCTGCCATGACGCCCGCGCCCAAGTCGCCCTTGCCCGAGCCAGCAGGCAGTGACGGCCGTGCCATACGCCGCCCGCAGCAGGCCGGCGACTAGAATCTGCCCCAGCTTCCCTGCTAGGCTTTTCTCAGGACATTTGAGACGGTTTTGTCTCACGAACCGGGAGCAGGCAGTGCAGCGGATTTGCGTCGATATGGATGAGGTGATGGCGGATACGCTCGCCGAGCACCTTCGCCGCTACAACCAGACATTTGACGAGGACGTAACCCCCGAAGACCTGGCCGGCAAAGGGCTGTGGGAGGTTACGCCGATCGACCGCCAGGCCCAGCTGCGCGCCTTCCTCGATGCGGAAGACTTCTTTGAAGATCTGGCCCTCATGCCCGACGCACAGGCCGTGCTCAAAGACCTCTCCGCCCGCTTTGAGATCTTCATCGCCACCCAGGCCATGACCGTGCCCAACTCCCTGGGCCCCAAGTATCGCTGGCTGCAACGGCACTTCGCCTTCATTCCGCCTACGCACTACGTCTTCTGCGGCAACAAGAGCATTCTGCGGGCTGACTTCCTCATCGACGACCTGCCGCGCAACCTGCAGCGCTTTGAGGGCACGGGCCTGCTCTACACCGCCCCGCACAACCTCACCGCCACCGGCTTTACCCGCGTGAACAACTGGCAGGAAGTCGCCATGTATTTCGCCGCCAGCTGAGATACGGCGCTGTAGATCAAGCGTCCGTTTGCAATCGACTGCGAGCCGGTATCTGGCGCTGAGCCGAACTCAGCGCTCAGCCGTCCCGGTTCCGCGCGTGGAAACCGGCCTCTGCAACATTGCCGTACCGGCCGTGCGCAGCAGCGTAACCGGTTGCGGCGCCGGCGCCTGGTGCATTGTCACAATCAGCGCATCGGCAGGCTTCTTGCCCGCACACACATACGAGTGCGGCGTACTCGCATCAAAGTAAACCGCATCGCCGGGCTCCAGCGTGCAGTGGTTCTCGCCGTGATGCAGGTCCAGCATACCGTCCAGCACATACAGGAACTCGTAACCCGGATGCATGTGCGCACGCGGCTCCTGGCTCTTCTCCTGCGGAATGAACTCGGCAAAGTATGGATCCATGCTGCGATCCGGAACCATGTAGCCAAGGCTCTCAAAGAAGTACGTCGGCTCCTCCACCCCGGTCTGGGGCAGCCTTACGCGCTCCTTGCGCCGATGCACACGAAACAGGGCCTGCGGTTCACTTTCAAAAAAATAGGAGAGATCCTTTGAAAAGACCATGGCAATACGCGCCAGGTTCCGCAGCGTAGGCACCACTCGGCCCGTCTCCAGCTGCGACAGAAAGCTCGCCGAAAGCCCCGTGTGTCTCCCCAGCTCCACCAGGCCCATCGACTTCTTCAGCCGGAGCCGCTTGATGCGCTCGCCGATGCGCTTCTCCGCGATAAATCTTTCCGTCGTCTCCGGGTCCACCTGCGACTTCTGTGTTTCCTCGTTGCGAACTGCCGCCAGATCCATCGTTGTGCCCCTCCCCCAGGGTACGTACCAGACAGCTGTTGCCTTAATCAAAAATAATTCTCATGATACTAAAGTCAACTCTTTCGGGCAAACGGTATCCAATTCATCCGAAGGAAAGAGGCATTCATCCTGTGGATATGGATACAGTTCAGGCCCCAATGCGTTGCCTCGTCAGCGGATCTTCCGGCATGCTGGGCACCGCTCTGCGCGGCGCGCTGGCGGCGCAGTCCATCCCCATGCTGCAACTCGTCCGTCGCCCACCCTCCGGCAAGGATGAGCTCCAGTGGAATCCCGCAGCCAGTCCGCCGGTCGCCGATATCGCGGCCCTCGAGGGGTGTGCAGCAGCCATCCATCTCTCTGGAGCCAATGTCGCCAGCCGGCGCTGGACCCGATCCTGGCGCCGGGAGATGACCCGCAGCCGCGTCGATTCCACGCTCGCCCTTGCAACGTCGCTGGCCTCGCTGCACACGCCGCCCCAAGTGCTGCTCGTTGCCTCCGCTATCGGCATCTACGGAAACCGTGGCGAGGAACTGCTCGACGAGGACTCTTCGCCGGGCGTGGGCTTTCTTGCAGATCTGTGCACCCGCTGGGAGGCCGCCGCGCAGCCCGCCGTGGACGCCGGCATTCGCGTCGTGCATCTCCGCTTCGGCGTTGTGCTGGGCCCCGGCAAGGGAGCGCTGGCGCAGATGCTGCCGCTGTTTCGTCTCGGCCTGGGCGGTACGCTCGGCAATGGGCGCCAATGGATGAGTTGGATCAGCCTCGCCGACGCCATCTCGGCCATTCTCTTCGCGCTCCAGACGCCGCAGCTTACCGGCGCGATCAACCTGACTGCGCCGCATCCGGTCACCAACGCGCAATTCACCAGTGCGCTTGCGCGCCAGCTGCACCGCCCCGCCATTCTGCCGGCACCCGCATTTGCCCTTCGGCTGGCGCTGGGACAGATGGCCGACGAAGCCCTGCTGGCCAGCGCGCGTGTGCTTCCCGCGCGGCTGCTGCATGCGGGCTTTCACTTCCAGCACAACACCGTGGAAGAAGCACTGGCCGCCGCTCTCGGCTAACACCGCCTCTTCTGCTGCCAAAGAAAACGGGCGCCCTTCGTCTTCCACTTGCCAGTCTGCTTATCGGCGGCCTTGGATCACTCGCGGGCCGGGAGCTTTCTTCGCCGCTCGTCTGGCGGCAATCGCGTGCATCTCCTTGCCGATGCTGGACTGATTGATGCCCACCTGGATGGCCAGGTTGATCAGATTGCTCGTGCCCCAGTAGAGCGCCAGCCCCGACGCATAGTGCCACAGCATAAAGCCGAAGAACACCGGCATCACGATCGCCATCATGCGGCGCTGGGTCGGATCCATACCCGGCGAAGGCGTAATGTACTGCGTCAGGAACATCGTCACGATAATCAGAATCGGCAGAACGTGCGACGGATCCGGCGCAGACAGATCCGGCAGCCACAGCCAGTGCGCCTGGCGCAGTTCCACCGCATTCAGCAACACCTTGTAGTAGGCAAAGAACAGCGGCATCTGCAGCAGCAGCGGCAGGCAGCCGCCGTACATGTTCACGCCCTCGGTCTTGTAGAGCGCCATCATCTCGGCGTTCATCTCAGACCGCTTGGGGTCGTTGATCTTCAGATGAGCGTACTTCCTCTTGATCGCATCCACCTTGGGCTGGATGCGCATCATCTTCAACGAGGACTTCATCATCATGAAGCGCGTGGGCAGCAGAATCAGGCTGAACACCACGGTAAAGAGAATGATGGCCCAGCCCCAGTCTCCAATGCCGTGCTCCACCATCAGGCGAAGCACAAGATAGAGGGGCTTGGCGATAATCGTCAGCCAGCCGAACTGGATCAGGTGCTCCAGCGACGGCCCGGTCTGCTTGCCATTGGCGCTCATCGCGTGGACGGAGGACAGGATATCGGTCGCCTTCGGCCCGGCATACAGGCGCAGACGCGTATAGCCGCTCTGGTCGCCCATGGCCAAACCCAGCACATCATCCGGACGCTTCTGGCTGTTCGGATTCGTGGGATCGCTCAGCACCTCGATGCTGTGGTGCAGTGTCATCAGCGTGGTGCTTGCAGGCACGTCCGGCAAAAAGGCCGCCGTAAAGTACAAATCCATCACCGCGGCGTACTCGTACGGCTGCTCCAGCGTGGCTCCGCCGCTCACCTTCGGCGCCGCCATGGAGTCCTGCTTGCCGTCGATGGACCACGCAAACTGCGTGGGCGTGCGCACGGATGTCGCGCGCGATACCCCCGTCAGCAGCTCCTCCATATCGCCCAGGCCAGCCGGCCACTCCACCAGCGCCCGCACCGGCGCGCCGTTCCGCAGCACCTGCGTCTCCACGTGGATTACATAGCTCGCATCAAAGCGGAAGGTCTTCACCACGTCCAAGCCGTTCTGCGCGTAGTGGAAGCTAAGCGAGGCAGGCGCGGTCAGCTGGCCCGTTGCCGATGCCTGATAAAGCGCCGAGTTCAGCTGCGTCGTCAGCGTCGGATCGTACGTGTACAGCGAGAGCGGAAGCCCAAAGCGTTCCGCGGTCTTCGGCTGTACCATGTCCAGCGGCTTGCCGTTGTCGTCCAGATACTTCTTCAGAATCCAGTGCTTCACCTGCGCGCCGCGATTCGTAAAGACGATCCGGTACATCGCGTTCTCAACGGCCGTCTCTGTCTCGTCTGCAGCGCCGACCGCCGGCGTAGCCGTGGGCATGGCCGCCGTGGCTGTCGCGGCTGCGGATGGCTGGCTTGCCTGCGTCTGCTGCTGCGTGGTCTGCGTTGCGGGCGGAGTTGCATCCTGCTTCGGCTTGAAGAACTGGAAGCCCAGCAGCACGGCCAGCGCCAGAAACACAAACGTGGTCAGGCTGCGGAAATCACCGCCGCTGTTGCCGCCGCCGGGGCTCTGCGACTCAAGATTGGGATTGCGAAATTCGGGCAAAGGAGACTTCCTGTCGTAGTGAGAAAAGGCACCATAGGGCGCCGCTCTTCTTATGGTAATGGTTTGTGCGGAAAATGGCTTGTCCGCGTCACCGGAGGCACCGGGTCCAGCCCGCCGCGGCTGAAGGGATGGCATCGCAGCAGCCGCCACACCGCCAGCCCGACTCCGCGCAAAGGCCCATGCGTTGCAATCGCCACCGCCGCATACTCTGAGCACGTGGGCAGATAGCGGCAGCCTCCCGGACCAAGCGAGTGCAGCGCCGGAGAAAGCCACCGGCGATAAAACTCGATCATGGCAAGCAGAATGCGCGTCATACCTTGGCCCCGGCAGCACGGCCATCCGGACGGCTGCTCTCGCAGGACTGCTCCTGCTGCATCATCCGTTCCGCCTCCGCCTGCGCCTGCCCCAGAATACGCACAACCTCCGCGTCCAGTTTCCCGAACTCCAGGGTGAGCACCGAGCGGCGCGGATGCAGAATCAGATCGAAGCCCACCGGCAGCAGGTCCACATGCCGGCGCAACACCTCGCGCATGCGACGCTTGATGCGGTTGCGCTCATGCGCCTTGCCCAGCACCTTGCCCGCCGTCAGCCCCACCCGGGGGCCGTCCGGCTCTGCCTGCGGAGCCAGAAACCAGCTCATTGAAGCCGACTGGCGCTTGCGGCTCGCCGCGTAGGCGCGCTGATAATCCGCGTGCCTGCACAGGCGCACACCCACCAGCGATTGGCGGCGGGGCGTTGCAACCTGGGCAGTCTGACGCGGATCAGCGATGCTTGGGGTTCTCATGGCAGTGCCGGAAAGGTCTCTCTGTCAGATCGGCAGCGTGGCCAACCTCTTCCGGCCGAAATAACCCGGCGGGAGTTGGGGTTAGTCGCGGTAACCGGCGCTGACAGAAACACGCTTGCGGCCGGCCGCACGACGGCGGCTCAGCACGGCGGCGCCGCTCTTGGTCTTCATACGCGCGCGAAAACCGTGCGTCTTCACGCGGCTGCGGCGATTGGGCTGAAATGTGCGCTTGGGCATGGAAATGCGCTCCTGTTTCCTGATGAAAATCTGAGCCTTGACGGCAAGTATTAAGTGTATCGCAGGTTAGCCCAGGAATCCAGCCCCATGCACTTCCGCTGCCTCAAATCGCGAGCCTGCCCGGTGCACAAATTGCCTCCGCACGCACCTCACTCGTCGCGCCGGCAAGGCCGGCAAGTGACTCTGGTAACTCGTTTCAACAGGAATCACCATCCGTGGTGCATCCCGAAACAGGTTTGTCCAAAGTTATGTGAAAGGGGGATTGCATCGACCGTCAAATGTGCTACCATCGGGACCGTTCAAGAAAGTTTCCAAGCGTCCCACGGACTGAGTTTCATCCGAGCCCCAGTTAGTTTCAGGGGCATGTCAGCGGCTATCAGACAGTTTTTTTCTGAGCGACTTTCGAGCGGTGAAGGGATAACTTCACCCCGTCAGAGGCCTATTGTCTAAACCGCAGCGGATAAACTCGGCCGGCTGTACACAGGTGACGCAGGCAAGGATTCGCTCAATGGCTTTTGCAATTTCGCCGGCTTCGGCACTAAATCCGTGGCTCCAAATACTCGCAGCCTTAGAAAAAAAGGTGATCCGCCAGTCCTTCGAAACCTGGCTGAAACCAACACGCTACAGTCATGCCGCGGGCCGCACCCTCTACGTTCGCGTACCGTCCCCGGAGTTCCAGCACATCGGCGAAAAGTACGGTGATCTGATTCAGGAAGCGATCGACCTGCAGGCGCTTGAGTTTGACGACGTCGTCTTCGTCACCGCCAATGAGGACCCATCCGTTCCCCCGCAGCGCAAGGATGGGGGCTTTGGTCCGCTGCCCGCACACGCGCCCACCGCACCGCAGCAGGCGGCTGGCGGCCGCGCGCCAGAGCAGGCACGCTTCGACTGGTCCTCGGCAGCGCAGCTCAACCCGCGCTACACCTTCGATGCGTTTGTTATCGGCAACGGCAACCAGTTTGCCCGCGCCGCCTCGCTCGCCGTGGCAGAGCGTCCCTCGCGCGCCTACAATCCGCTCTTCCTCTACGGCGGCGTGGGCATGGGCAAAACCCATCTGATGCACGCCATCGGTCATGAGGTAAAGCGCCGCCAGCCCGTGGCGAATATCTGCTATGTCTCGGCGGAGAAGTTCACCAACGAGATGATCACCTCGCTGCGCAATGACCGCATGACCAGCTTCCGCGACCGCTTCCGCTCGGTCGACGTGCTGCTCATCGACGACATTCAGTTCATTGCGCAGAAAGAGCGCACGCAGGAAGAGTTCTTCCACACCTTCAACGCGCTGCATGAGAGCATGCGCCAGATCGTCATCGCCTCAGACCGTCCGCCCAAGGAGCTGGCCGAGATTGAAGATCGTCTGCGCTCGCGCTTTGAGTGGGGCCTGATCGCAGACATTCAGCCGCCGGACCTTGAAACCAAGGTCGCCATTCTGCAGAAAAAGGCAGAGAGCGAGCAGGTGGTTCTGCCCACCGACGTGGCGCTGTTCATCGCATCCAACGTCCGCACCAACGTGCGCGAGCTGGAGGGCGCGCTGGTCCGCCTCATCGCATGGTGCGGCCTCAATCACATGGAGATTACGCTGCCCTCCACGCAGCAGTGCCTCAAGCAGTTCATCGACATGCAGGTGCGCAAGGTCACCATCGAGGCCATTCAGCGCGCCGTGGCCGAGCAGTTCGGCATGAAGGTCAGTGACCTGAAGCAGAAGAACAACTCGCGCAACGTTGTGGTGCCGCGCCAGATTGCCATGTACCTTGCCAAGCAGATGACCGAGGCCAGCCTGCCTGAGATCGGCCGCCAGTTCGGCAACAAGCACCACACCACCGTCATGCACTCCATCGCCAAGGTGGACGAGCAGCGCCGCACGGACAAGGACCTGCACCGCACGCTGAACAAGCTGCAGGATATCCTTAACGGATAGCGCCTCGCAGCGCCGCAATAAGCAAAGGCCGCTTCCAGAGCGGCCTTTCTAGTTCTCGACTGTTTCGCCGATCATCCGGCGCGAATGCTCTTCTCAGCGTCGCCCAAAGCCCCGGGGCTTCGTCGGCTGTGCCACCTGCAGATGCGTCTTGCCCGCCGGATACACGGCAAGGAAGCGCTCCTGGCCCTCGCCGGAGCTGGCCGTCTCCACGCCTTCCATGTCGCGCAGCGCCAGGTGCAGCAGCCGGCGCTCGCGGCTGTTCATCGGCGGAAAGGCAAACGGAATCCCCGTCTTCCGCACCTTCTCCGCGGCGGTCTCCGCGGCCATGCGCAGCTCCTGCGCGCGCAGGGCCTTAAAGTTCCCCGCGTCAAAGCTGACCAGGTCGTGCTCGCGCTGCTCCAGACGCAGCATCTGCGCCGCCAGAGTCTCCAACGCGCGCAGCACTTCTCCGTTGTGCTGGGTCAACAGCGGCACATCGGGCCCGCCCAGTTCCACATAAATCAAGCGGGCCTCAAGCCCATCCGGATCGTGTGCGCCGTCGCCGGCGGTGATGCGGTACTTGAGGCGCATGCCGCCCAGTTTGTTCAGGGAGGCCAGGAATCCAGCAATCGTTTGTGCAGCCTGTTGCAGATCAGCAATTGGCATAACGGATTAGTATCGCAGAACTAGGCCACCTCGCGGGCGCGAATTCCATTTCCCGGCCCCGGTTACGCCCGGCCGACTCCTGCTTCGGCCACGCGGACATGAATCGAACCCGCACCGTTACTGGCTTCCGCGCACCTTCGGCGTCAGATACCCCGGCCCCACCGGGTCCGTCACGTACTCAGCCACGATCCGGTCCATCTCCGCCATCGCGTCCGCGTCCAGATGCCAGTCCAGCACGCCGGCCACCGCGTCCAATTGCTCCGGACTCTTGGCACCCCACAGGGCCACCGTCACGCCCGGCCGGTCCAGCACCCAGCGCACCGACAGTTCCAGCACGGTCTTCCCGTAGCGCAACCGCGCAAACTCCGTCAGCCGCTCCACCGCACTCATATACTGGCTGAAGCGCGGCTCCTGGAACTTCGGATCCACCCGGCGAATGTCTCCCGCATCGAACCGCATGCCCCGATGCACTCGCCCGCCCAGCAGGCTGCGGCATAACGAGCTGTACGCGATCACGGCCACCCGGCTCTCTCGGCACCACGGCAGAACCGCCGCATCCATCTCGCGCTCGAAAAGGTTGTACGGCAACTGATGCGCAGCCAGCGGCGCCATCGTGCGGAACTCCTCCATCTGCGCCACGCTGAAGTTGCTCACGCCCGCCGCGCGCACCTTGCCTTCTCGCTGAAACTCCGCAATCAACGCGGCCACCTCCGCCACCGGAACACGCGGATCGGGCCAATGAACCTGGTAGAGATCGACCGTGTCCACGCCCAGCCTGCGCAGGCTATCCTCCAGTTCGCGGCGCAGCCGTATCGCGCTGGAGTTCACATACACGCCCTCGTCATCCCACTCCAGCCCAGCCTTCGTCGCAATGTAAAAGTCCTCGCGCCGGCCATGTGCGCGAATCGCCTTGCCGACAATCTCCTCCGCCCGTCCATGGCCGTAGATCGGAGCCGTATCGATCAGGCGAATGCCGCGCTCCACCGCACTCAGGCAAGTGGCAATCGCCTGCGCTTCGGGCACCGCGCCCCACTCCAGCCCGCCCAGCGCCCACTTGCCCAGCCCGATGCGGCTCACGTCCATCTGTCCAATCGCTGCCGTCTCCATGCACTCCCATTCTAGGGGGCCTGCGCACGCGTCTCGCGCAGGCTGCCCATGCGCTGTTATGCAAATCCGGCAAGCTCATCTCAAATTAAGGTTCACGTCGTATGCTGAGTTGGATGATGAGGCAATGTCTCCTGCCAAATCGCAGGCCGCACCGCACGCAGTTGCTGCCCGGCGCTCTTGTCTTCTGCCTGCTGGCAAGCCTGCCCGCGGTTCCCGCCTGCGCGCAAACACCGGCAGCCGCGCCTCAGGACGCTTCCGCGGCAGATCAGCCGCCAGCCATCACGCTGGAGGAAGCCATCCGTCGCGCGCAGGCCAATGAGCCGACTTACGCAGCGGCCATGGCCGACAGCCAGTCGTCTGCGCTCGATCGTTCCATCGCGCGCTCGGCTCTGCTGCCCAGCGTGGGCTATCACAACCAGGCGCTCTACACACAGGCCAACGGATTGCTCAACCAGGCAGGCCAGGGCGTAGCCGCGCAACCCGCGCCGCGCTTCATCGCCAACAATGCGGTTCGCGAGTACGCCAGCCAGGCCGTCGTCAATGAGACTCTCGGCCTTGCCGGCGTTGCCGCCGTCCATCGCGCCGATGCCTCCGCCGCAATGGCCGCGGCTAACTTTGAGATCGCCCGCCGAGGGCTCGTCGCCGCGGTCACCGCTCTCTACTACAATCTGGCCGCAGCCGATCACAAGTTCGCCATTGCTCAGCAGGCCCAGGCGGAGGCCGCGGACTTCACCCGCCTGACCACCGAACGCGAACAGGCTCGCGAAGCCGCGCATGCAGACGTGGTCAAGGCGCAGTTGCAGCAACAGCAGCGCGACCGCGACCTATCTGACGCAAAGCTGGCTGCAGACAAGGCCCGCCTCGAACTCGGCATCCTGCTCTTCGCCGATCCGCGCACCCCATACAGCCTTGTCATTCCGGCACAAATCGCGCCGCTCCCAAGCCGCGCCCAGGCCGACGAAGCCGCTGCCAAAAATAACCCTGAACTCAAGAGCGCGCTGGCCGCCGTCGACGTGAGCAATGCCGACGTGCTTGCGGCGCGCGCCGCCTATCTGCCCGATCTCGGCCTCAACGTCACCTACGGTATCGATGCTCCGCAGATCGCCGTCAATGGACCCGACGGCGTGCGCAATCTTGGCTACTCCGCAAGCGTTACGCTCGACGTTCCCGTATGGGACTGGCTTGTCACCGAGCACAAGGTCAAGCAAAGCCGGATTCGTCGCAACGCGGCGCGCGTAGCTCTCAGCGCCACGCAGAGGCGCCTCATCGCTCAGCTCGATGAGGCCTACGCTGAGGCGCAGGCGGCGCGCGATCAACTTACCTCACTCGATGCAAGCGCCGCCACGGCAGCCGAAAGTCTGCGCCTTACCCGGCTTCGCTACACCGGCGGAGAAGCGACTGTTCTTGAAGTGGTCGACGCGCAAACCGCAGACCTCACCGCCCGGAACGCCCGTGAAGACGGCCGCGTCCGCTACCAGATGGCCCTTGCCAGTCTGCAAATGCTCACCGGAACCATGTGAACCGATGATGAACCTGACAGGTACTTCCAACTCGCTGCCTCCCTTCGCCAGCCGCCCGCTTGCGCACATCGCGCCTCTGCTTGCGGCATGCCTTCTCGCGCTATCGTCGCTCGCCTTCTCCGGCTGCAAGAAAGAAGCAGCGCCCGAGCCTGTCGTCACGGTGCAGGCCGAGCATCCGGAGCAGGGCTCCATCTCCGAGTACATCGTGGCCGACGCGATTCTGGCACCGCTGGCCCAGGCCGCCATCGAACCCCGCATCAGCGCGCCGGTCAAAAAGTTCTACGTGCAGCGCGGCGATCGCGTGAAAGCAGGCCAGCTGCTCGCTACGCTTGAGAACAGCGACCTGGCCGCTGCTGCGCAGGACAACAAGGGCTCCTACATGGCGGCGCAGGCCGCATACGCCACTGCAACACGCGCGCAGGTTCCCGAGGAGACGCAGAAGGCCGAGTTGGACATGGCGCAGGCCAAGGCCAACCTCGATCTGAATCAAAGCATCGTCCGCAGCCGCAAGCAGCTTTTCGCGCAGGGCGCCATCCCCGGCCGCGACCTGGACACCGCGCAGGCCGCGCTGGTGCAGGCGCAGGCTGCTTATGACTCCGCCGCCAAGCACCTTGCCTCCATGCGCGCCGTCAGCCGCAAGGCCGCGCTGGAGTCAGCGCAGGGCCAGCTCACCTCCGCTGAAGGCAAATACAAGGGAGCGGAAGCGCAGCTCAGCTTCTCGCAGATTCGCAGCCCCATCGGCGGCGTCGTCACTGACCGGCCACTCTTCGCCGGTGAAACCGCGGCCGCCGGCGCGCCTCTGCTCACGGTCATGGAGACTGCCGTGCTGCTGGCCAAAACACACATTGCGCAAACCCTCGCGCAGCAGATCAAGATCGGCGATGCGGCGTCCGTTCTGGTGCCCGGCGTGGATGCGCCGGTGCCCGCAAAGGTGTCCCTCATCAGCCCCGCGCTGGATCCCGGCAGCACCACCGTCGAGGTCTGGCTCCGCATTGACAATAAAGCCGGAACACTCAAGGTGGGAACACCCGTCAAGGTGTCCATCACTGGCAAGACCGTGCAGAACGCATGGAAGGTTCCGCAATCCGCGCTACTCACCGCGCAGGATGGCAGCAAGTCCGTCATGCTCGCGGGCGCGGACGGAGTCGCCCATCGCAAGCCCGTCACCGTAGGCATTGTCGACGGCGACGATGTACAGATCCTCAACGGCGTCTCGCAAACCGACATGGTCATCACCGGCGGAGCCTACGGCCTCGACGACGGGGCGAAGGTCAAGATCGGACCTGCCGCGGACGACGACGCCAAGCCTGCAGCCGGCAAGGGCAACGGAGACAACTGATGTCCAGCGACCCCTCCCGCACCCCTCAGCCTTCCCGCTCGTTCTGGCTCGCGCGCTCTACGCGAACCATCTTTTTCTTCGCGGCCGTGCTCACCGTCGCAGGCATCTATCTCGCCACGCAGGTGCCCATCGCCGTCTTTCCTGAGACGAACTTCCCCCGTGTCGTCATCGGCGTTGACAACGGCGTCATGCCGGTCGAGCAGATGCAGGTCACCATCACCAAGCCCATTGAAGATGCGGTCAACTCCGTGCCCGGCCTTGAGACCGTGCGCTCCACCACCAGCCGCGGTTCGGCAGAGGTCAGCCTCTTCTTCAACTGGAATGAGGACATGTATCGCTCTCTGCAACTGGTCGATGCGGCGCTCAGCAAAGTGGAGCAGACGCTGCCGCCCACCGCGCGCGTCACCTCCAACCGGCTCACCTTCGCCACGTTTCCCATCCTCGGTTACAGCCTTACCTCCACCACTATTCCGCAAACGCAGCTGTGGGAGATTGCCACCTACGACCTGAAGCCTCCGCTCAATCGCGTCACTGGCGTCAGCACCGTGATAGTGCAGGGCGGTCAGGTGCCGGAGTTCCACGTAGTCCCCAACCTTGCCCTGCTGGCCGCTGACGGCGTCACCATCACCGATCTCGTAAACGCCATCCAGGCATCCAACATCGTCGACTCGCCCGGCCTCTACGAAGCCAACCATCAGCTCATCCTCGGCCTCGTGGGCGCACAGGTACACGACGCCGATCAGCTCCGTCAGCTCGTCGTCAAGACAACGCCCGCCGGCGCTCCCGTGCGCGTGGCAGACGTGGCCACGGTCGATCAGTCCACCATGCCCGTCTACACCACGGTCACGGCCAACGGACAGAATGCCATCCTGCTCAACATCGCCCGCCAGCCCGCCAGCAACACAGTCGCCGTCGCGGACGCAGTGGCGGCCAAGGTGGCGCAACTCCGGCAAAAGCTGCCGCCCGGCGTAAAGCTCGAGCCTTTCTACGATCAGTCGCAACTCGTGCGCGACGCCATCTCCAGCGTGCGCGATGCCATTCTTATCGGCCTCATCCTCGCCTGCATCATTCTCTTTCTCTTCCTGCGCGACTGGACCTCATCCCTCGTTGCCGGCCTCGTCATTCCCGTCACCATCTCCGTCACGGTGCTCGTCCTATGGGCCATCGGCCAGAGCTTTAACCTGATGACGCTCGGCGGCCTGGCCGCCGCCATCGGCCTCGTCATTGACGACGCCATCGTCGTCGTCGAAAACATCGTCCTTCATCGCGACGCAGGCGAGCATCGCATCGATGCTGTGCGCAAGGCCCTGCATGAGATCACCACGCCGCTCATCGGCTCCACCATCACGCCCGTCGTCGTCTTCCTGCCGCTCATCGCCGTCAGCGGTGTCACGGGCACCTTCTTCCGCGCGCTCGCCATCACCATGGCCGCGTCGCTGCTCACCTCGCTCGCCCTTGCGCTCACCTGGACACCCGGACTCAGCCTTGCCCTGCTGCGCGAGCACGGCAACCACAACCACCAGGACCACAGCGCGGGCCGACTTCTCAGCGGTATCCTGCGCGTGCATCGCCGCGTTCTCGACTGGGCTCTCAACCGGCCCGCATGGCTCGGAGTCATCTGTCTTCTGCTGGTGGCGGCCACCTGGGCGGGCTACCAGACTCTCGGCTCTGATCTGCTGCCGGAGATGGACGAAGGCGGCTTCATCCTCGACTACATCATGCCCGCCGGCAGCTCCCTCACGGAGACAAACCGCGTCCTCGAGCACGTTGAGCGCATCCTGCGCTCCATGCCCGAGGTGGAAAGCACCTCGCGCCGCACCGGCCTCCAGATGGGCCTTGCCGCTGTGACTGAGGCCAACACCGGCGACTTCACGGTCAAGCTCAAGGCAAAGCGCAGTCGAGGCATCGATGAGGTCATCGCCGACGTGCGCGCGCAGATTCGCGCCACCGAGCCGGAGCTCGACATCGAATTCACGCAGGTCCTGCAGGACATGATCGGCGATCTCTCCAACGCGCCCGAGCCCATCCAGATCAAAATCTTCACCGACGATCTGCAACTGCTCAATCAGCTCGGCCCGCGCGTTGCAGACGCTATCGGCAAAATCCCCGGCGTGGTCGATATCCAGAACGGCATTGAGAACACCATCAGCGGACCCGCGACCAACTTCCAGGTGGACCCCATTGTTGCCGCTCGCATGGGCTTCACGCCCACTGAGGTTTCACAGGACGCAACCGCGATTCTGGATGGTCTGCCGGCCGCCGACCCGCTCATCGCCAATGGCCGTCCCTACACCATTCGCGTGCGCCTCAGCGCCGACCATCGCACCTCGCTCGACACCATCCAGAACACCGTCTTCAACAGCAGCGCGGGGCGAACCGCGTCGCTCGGCTCGCTTGCCGCCATTCAGCAGCTACCGCCACAGAATGAGATCCGGCGCGAAAATCTGCAGCGCCTCGTCATCGTAACCGGACGTCTTGAGGGCTCTGACCTTGGCACTGCCATGGCAAAGGTGCGCCAGACCGTCGCCGAGCTGCATCTGCCGCCCTCCGTGCGCGTGGAGTACGGCGGCACGTACGAAGAGCAGCAAAAGTCCTTCCGTGATCTTCTCCGCGTACTCCTGCTCGCCCTTGCGCTGGTCTTCGGAGTGCTGCTTACGGAGTTCCGCAACTTCCCCGCGCCCATTGCCATTCTCACCTCATCCGTGCTGTCGATCTCCGGCGTCATTCTGGCGCTGCTCATCACGGGAACTACCTTCAACGTGGCATCCTTCATGGGCCTCATCATGGTCATCGGCATTGTGGCCAAGAACGGCATTCTGCTGCTCGACGCTGATGAAAAGTTCCGCGCCGAGGGCTACGCCGCGGCAGACGCCATGATCCATGCGGCGCAGCGCCGGCTCCGCCCCATCGTGATGACCGCCATCGCAGCTGTCTGCGGCATGTTGCCGCTGGCCTTCGCGCTCGGCGCCGGATCGCAGATGCTGCAGCCGCTGGCCATCGCCGTCATCGGCGGCCTCACCATCTCCATGGCGCTCAGCCTCATCGTCACGCCCGTCGTCTATTTCCTGCTTACGCGCAACCGCTCAGAAGAAGCGATGGAGGAGTCTGCATGAAGCGTGCGCCCGCTCGGCACACTCCAACAGGTAGGCCGATCCTGGAATCGCGCTAGAAGCGCAGCACCGCTCCCGTCTGGAATGTCCAGTTCTCGTTGGTCATGAAGTTCTGGTGCGAGAGCCAGTTCAGATACGGCGGCGTGCCCACGCCGGGCGGATTCTGATACGCCAGCCGGTAGCGAACCGGCGTATTGCCAACCACGGCGCGCAGCGCCAGCCGCCGCGCCACCACGTAGTCTGCGTTGATCGCCAGCGCCGTGGCAAAGTGCGTAATCCGCCCAATGCTGGGCGTTGGGCCGCCTGCCACGGGGCTCGTCTCATAGGCGCGGTCGTAGCTCAGAAAGCCGGGCCGCACCGCCGCCTTCACGGAGTAGCGCGCATACGTCAAGCCGGAGCGGAATCCGAACGTGCCCATCGTCGCATTGCCGCCTGCGCGGTCTGAGGGCAACGGGCTCGCGTTGGCCATGCTCTCCACATCCGAGTCGAAGTCCAGCCACCGCGTCAGCCGCGCGGAAAAGCCCACACCGTAGCCTCCCGTCAGTTGCCGGCAATTCGTGCATCGCACCGTGTTCACCGGCAGCCAGATCGCGTTGTAATGCGGAAACACCTCAAACCGCGGCGCGGCGCGCATCACTTCCTCGTCGCCCAGCACCAGATGCGGCACCCGCGTCATGTGCGGATTGTTTGCGTCCTGCTGGAAGTCCCGGTACCAGGGCTTGCGCCAGCGCATTGCGTTGGCCATGGTGCGTGTCGGGTTCAGCGTGCCTCGAATCACCTTGGGCCACCAGGAATGCTCGCGCCCTGCCTGCAGCCGGTCACTGACCTTCAGGTCCAGGTAGTCCTCCATCAGCACCCACACCGTGCCCACCACCGGCGTCATAATGAAGTCGGTCCAGCCCGTGTTGTTCGTGTACTTGCCCACTCCCGGCACATACGTCCTGCACGGATACGGGCAGTTCAGCGGATAGGTGATGCCGCCGTCGCTGCCCAGCGCGGCCTCGCCCAGTGGCCCAATCTTCTGCTGCGTACTGTATGCCGTAGCCCACAGCATGGCCAGCATGCGGCTCCGCCAGTATTCCTTCGACATCTCAAAGCGCAGCTTGCGCTGCCGCGGGCTGTTCTGAATCTCAATAAAGGCCGACACCCCGCCCTGCATCGGATGACCTATATCGTCCACCAGAATGCTGTCGCCGTCCCACCAGCGCCGCATGTTCCACTGCTTCATGGACTCGATGTAGTCATGCCAGTACGGCTTGCCTGCAATCAGGCCGCGCATGTTGCGGTCCGTAAACAGCCGCCACGTGTTCTCTGTTCCAATAAACGCCAGCGACTGCCACAGCAGCCCCTTGGTGTTGTAGCGGTCAGACATCCCCATGCCATCGCCGGCCTGCGCCGGCCTGTCCATCTCACGAAGCATCGGAGCCAGGTCCAGATGCGCGCCTGGCATTGAGCTTGCCAGCCCGGGGTACCAGGCACTCGCCACGCCCCATCCTGCAGGACCACGCATCGAGCCCGCGGCGGCAACATCGCGCATCGGCTCATCGCTAGCCTTCAGCGGCTCCCGCCAAGCAAAGACCGGAGCAGGCGCATCGCCGGAATCCATCCCCGGCTGCGCATTCACCGCCTTCGGCACCGGAACCGGCGCGTCCGGGATGCGGTCCATCTGCTGTGCCCACGCCGCTGCCGATGCCATCCAGGCCACTGCAACCAACATCCCGGTCCATGCCGAATTCCGCAAAATACTCTCCTCCCGGCTGCTTCCCTGCCCGCCTCGCATGGCACAACTCCGCACTGCATGCCGAGGCAGAGCCCATACGCTTTCTCGCACGCCAGCCGCTCAGCTCTTCACGCGATGGAGAACAAGCCTGTGGATGTACGCCCCGGGCAGGTCTCCCATTCCTCGCTGCGGTAAGCCGCGTTTGAAGCACATGCCAGCGCAAGCACACCTGTTGCGGTCCGCGCAGTCACACACTCTTCCGCTCGATTCCCTTCTGGCGAGAGGCATTCCAAGTCGCGAGTCTAACAGACGCATACCGGGCATACAATCACCCTTCCTCGTCAAGCTTGCTGCCATTTGACGCATCCCCGCTCCCTCGCGCATGGTGAAAGAAGAGCCATGACAGACCAGCCGCCCATCTTCCTCACCGCCGCGCAAGCCCGCGTTCTCGGTTCCTTAATTGAGAAGGAAATCACCACGCCGGACTACTATCCGCTCTCGCTGAACGCGCTCATCAACGCATGCAATCAGCGCTCCAATCGAGAGCCAGTCATGGACCTCGACGAAGACGAAGTGCGCCAGGCCCTGCACGGCCTGCAGGACCTGCGCCTGGCCGGCCCCGCGCGGGGCGCGGAGGCGCGCGTCGCCAAGTACGAGCACTGGCTCGGCGAGGCCTTCAACTTCAGCCGTGCTGAGGTTGCGCTCTTCTGCGTCCTGTTGTTGCGCGGCCCGCAGACACCCGGCGAGTTGCGTGGCCGCACAGAGCGCATGCATCGCTTCGACGAAATCTCTGACGTGCTCGCCGGCCTGCAAAAACTCATCGAGCGGCAGCCACCCCTCGTCGCCATCCTGCCTCGCCAGCCCGGCACCAAGGAATCGCGCTACGCCCAACTGCTCACCGGTCCAGTGGAGTCCATCCCGGCCGCAGCGGCAGAGCCAGCGGTCAGCAGCGATGCTCAGGCGTACGAGCAGCGCATCGCCCAACTGGAATCTACCGTTGCGGAGCTGCAACAACAGGTCGCCGCCTTGCAGCAAAAGATCGATACCCTATTTGGATAGCGCACCGAATCTGCCATTTGCTGTTACAGAATTAGAGGCATATTCTTTCATTCGATCGAAAGGATAATGTCATGCTGCGATTCAGAGATTCGATAGCCGCCTTAGCTGTGGTGACATGTCTGTGGACTGCGACCGCATTGCACGCGCAGACTTCCTCGAAGGTTCCCGATGCACCACTGCCCGCCGCATTGCACACGGCAAAGAATGTGTTCATTTCCTTCGCCGGAGCCGATGCCCTCATTTACGGTGACCCACGGCAAATCTATAACCACTTCTACGCGGAGATGAAGGCGCGCAAACGCTACACCCTCGTCGACTCACCGGCCGCAGCGGACCTGATTCTCGAAATCAGTTTTGCCAATCCAATTTCAAAAGTAGAGGTCAGTCCCGGAGCAGGCGGGTCGTGGGGAGGATCTTTCAATGCCCCGCAGTTGCACCTTGGCCTGCTCGACCCCAAAACCGGCATCGTCCTGTGGGGCCTCACACAGCGCGTGGCTTCCACGCTGCTGACAAAAAATCTGGACAAGAACATTGAGGCCGCAGTACATAAGCTTGCAGCAGACCTGGATGCGCTGAACGCTTCTTCGCCGTCGAAGTAACTCCGCGAATGCGGTCCCACGTTATGCCGCTCCGGCTGCCTCGCGGTTGCCCTGGCACCCGCTGCAGCCGGAAGCTGAAGTCCGCACGCTCCGCAGAAATCGTCAGCCAAACGTTACAGCAGTCCGCATTAAATCAGCTCGCAGCCGGCGAACCAGTAGCCAATCTCAAACGCCGCCGTATCCTCGCCGTCCGAGCCGTGAATCGCGTTCTCCTGGATGGACCCTGCAAACTGCTTGCGGATTGTGCCTTCCTCGGCGTTGGCCGGATTCGTCGCGCCCATCAGCGTGCGCAGGTCCGCAATCGCGTTGTCCTTCTCCAGGACCATCAGGAACAGCGGCCCAGACGACATGAAGGTGCACAGATCCTCGAAGAACGGCCTTTGCGCATGCACGTAATAAAAGCCCTTCGCCTGCTCCTTGGAAATCGAAGCCTTCTTGATGGAAACAATCTTGAAACCGGCCTTCTCAATCTCGGCCAGAATCGCTCCCGTGTAACCCTTGCGGACCGCGTCCGGCTTGATGATGCTGAAAGTACGCTGCGTCACTCAATTCGCTCCTCTTGGGATGTAAGCCTGTGCCCTTCATTGTACGGGACCGCCACACAGTCTTGAAGCGGCCAATTCTGATACATTGTCGGCATGTTTCGTCCCTCCGCAGTCATCCATTGCAGCGCCCTTGCGTTCCTCGCCATCGTCGCCATCGCAACCGTTCATGGCCAGAACGCCGCTCCCGCGGCCAGTCCCAAGCTGCGTGTCTTTGATCCCTCGCTGATCGACACAACCATCGATCCCTGCCAGAACTTTTATCGCTATAGTTGCAACGGCTGGTTCAAGAGCAATCCCCTCCCGGCCGATCAGGCCTCGTACGGCCGGTTCACAGAGTTGTTTGAGCTCAACCGCCTGCACCTGCGGCAGATTCTGGAGCAGGCAGCCGTGCCCTCGCCCACGCGCACGCCCAACGAGCAGAAGATCGGCGACGAGTACGCCAGCTGCATGGATACAGCCCTTATCGACAAGCAGGGCCTCGCGCCGATTCAGCCTGAGCTGGACCGCATCGCCGCGCTCAACTCAGTCGATGCACTCCCGCCGCTTCTTGCACACCTGCACGCCATCGGCGTCAACGCCTTCTTCGGCATGGGCTCCAACCAGGACTTCGCCAATGCCAGCGCCATGATCCCGTTCTATGTCGCAGGCGGCCTCGGCCTGCCGGAGCGCGACTACTACACGCGGACTGATGCAAAGTCCGTCGAGCAGCGCAGGCAGTACGTCGATCATGTGCACAAGATCTTCGTCCTCGCCGGCGAGTCCGAGGCACAGGCACAGGCCGACGCGGCAACGGTCATGGCCATCGAAACGCGGTTGGCCAAGGCCTCGCTCACCATCACCGAGCAGCGCGACCCGCAGAACCTGAATCATCCCACCACCGTCAATGCCTTCGCCCGGCAGCTCACCCACTTCTCGCTGCCGCAGTATGTTGCCGCCACGCACGCACCAGCCGCTGGCAAAATGAATGACACCGAGCCCAGGTTCTTCGCGGAGTTCAACACCCTTCTCGCCGACACCCCCATCGACCAGGTCAGAACCTATCTGCGCTGGCACCTGCTCCATGCCTATGCCGGAACCAGCATGCCCGAAAGCTTCGAGACCGAGTCCTGGCACTTCTACGCCCACATCCTCAACGGTGCTGAAAAGCAACAGGACCGCTGGAAGCGCTGCACCAGCCGCGTCGATCACGAAATGGGAGAGGCGCTCGGCCAGGTCTACGTCGCCAAATACTTCCCGCCCAGGGAAAAGCAGCAGGCCCTCTCCATGACCCTCGCCATTGAGCAGGCCATGGAAAAGGACATCGACTCGCTCGACTGGATGAGCCCGCAAACCAAAGTCGCCGCCAAAGAAAAACTGCACGCGGTGATGAACAAGATCGGCTACCCCGACAAGTGGCGCGACTACTCCAAACTCAAAATCGTCCGCAATGACGCGCTCGGCAACCAGGAGCGCGTGCGTCGGTTCGACTTTGCCCGCGACCTCACCAAGATCGGCAAGCCTGTCGACAAGGGCGAGTGGTTCATGTCGCCGCCCACCGTCAACGCCTACTACGACCCGCAGATGAACAACGTCAACTTTCCCGCCGGCTACTTCCAGCCGCCTTTCTTCAGCGACAAGGAAGACGATGCGGCCAACTACGGCGACATGGGCTCCACCATCGGCCACGAACTCACCCACGGCTTTGACGATGAAGGCCGCCAGTACGACAAGAACGGCAACCTCAAGGACTGGTGGACCAAGGACGACGAGCAAAAGTTCAACGATCGCGCCGAGTGCATGGTCAAGCAGTACGACGCCATCGAGGCCGTGCCCGGCGTTCACCTCAACGGCAAGCTCACCCTGGGCGAAAACCTCGCCGACCTTGGCGGCCTGTGGCTTGCATGGCTCGCCTGGCAGGATAAGGCGCAGGCAGAGCACGTGGACATGAGCGCAAAGATGGACGGCTACACGCCCGACCAGCGCTTCTGGATCGCCTATGCGCAGCAATGGTGCACGCAGACCCGCCCCGAGCAGCTGCGCACGCAGGCGCAGACCGATCCGCACTCGCCCGACGAGTACCGCACTAACACCGTACTCACGGACCTGCCCGACTTCGCTCGGAGCTTCCACTGTCCCAAGACATCGCCCATGTTCAACCCGCAAGCCTGCCGCGTCTGGTAGCGCTGTGCTCAGTGCAAAACGTGAAGGCCCACCGTAACGGTGGGCCTTCATCTTTGTACGCTTGTCAGAGGCTTACGCCTTGCCAATCACCCGTGCCAGCGTCTCGCCAATCTCTGCCGGCGATACCACCACGTGAATTCCCGCCTCGCGCATCGCCGTCATCTTGCCGGAGGCGGTGCCTTCGCCGCCGCTGATGATGGCGCCCGCGTGGCCCATGCGGCGCCCCGGAGGAGCCGTCTGACCGGCGATGAAACCGACAACCGGCTTCTTGACGTGCTCCTTGACGAAAGCCGCGGCCTTTTCTTCGTTCGTGCCGCCAATCTCGCCAATCATGATGATCGCATCGGTCTCCGGATCGTCGTTCAGCAGGCGCAGAGCGTCAATGTGCGTGGTGCCGATGATCGGGTCGCCGCCGATGCCGATGGCCGTCGACTGCCCGATGCCGCGCTGCGTCAGCTGATGTACAGCCTCGTACGTCAGCGTGCCCGAGCGCGACACAATGCCCACCGAACCTTCCTTGTGAATCCGCCCCGGCATGATGCCGATCTTCGCCTTGCCCGGCGAAATCACGCCCGGGCAGTTCGGCCCGATCAGCCGCGACGTCGACGTCTTCAGCTTGGCCCACACCTTCACCATGTCCAGCGTGGGAATGCCCTCGGTGATGCACACAATCAGCGGAATCCCCGCGTCCTCGGCTTCCAGAATGGCGTCGGCGGCAAACGGCGGCGGCACAAAGATCATCGTGGCATTGGCGCCGGTCTTCTCCACGGCTTCCGTCACGGTGTTGAACACCGGCCAGCCCTCGTGGGTGCTTCCACCCTTGCCGGGCGTCACGCCGCCCACCACGTTGGTGCCGTATTCCGCGCAGCCCTTCGCGTGGAACGTGCCTTCCTTGCCCGTCAATCCCTGAACAATGAGGCGAGTGTTTTTATCAACCAAAACTGCCATGTTATGCCCCCGCTCCTGCCGCCGCGGCCACCACCAGCTCTGCCGCTTCTTTCATGGTTGCGCCCACCTGGAAGTTCAGGCCCGACTCCTTCAGAATCTGCCGTCCCTCTTCAACGTTGGTGCCTTCCAGCCGCAGAACAATCGGCACCTTCACGTTCAGGTTGCGCGCCGCGGCCACCACGCCCGTGGCCAGCCGGTCCACGCGCAGAATGCCGCCAAAGATATTGATGAAGATCGCCTTCACGTGCGAGTCCGACAGCAGAATCTCAAACGCGTGCTCAATCTGCTCCTGCGTCGCGCCGCCGCCCACGTC
This sequence comes from Acidobacteriota bacterium, assembly GCA_021781495.1. Classification (GTDB taxonomy): domain Bacteria; phylum Acidobacteriota; class Terriglobia; order Terriglobales; family Acidobacteriaceae; genus Telmatobacter. Next base: position 77,421 of record JAJXWS010000003.1, read on the forward strand.
CAGAAAGTTTGCCGGGCTTCCGCCTGCATACTGGATGATGTCCATCGTGGCCATCGCCAGTCCCGCGCCGTTCACCATGCAGGCAATCGAGCCATCCAGCTTGATGTAGTTCAGCGCGTACTTGCTCGCCTCCACCTCCAGCGGATCCTCTTCGGCCACATCGCGCAGCGCCTTGATCTCCGGATGACGGAACAGCGCGTTGTCGTCGAAGTTCATCTTCGCGTCCAGCGCAAACAGCTTGTCGTCCTTCGTCGTGATGAAGGGATTGATCTCCACCAGCGAAGCATCCGTCTCCACAAACGCCTTGTAGAGCGCCTGCAGGAAGGTCACCGCCTGGTTGATCTGCGTCGCCTTCAGCCCCAGAGCAAATGCCAGCTTGCGGGCCTGCCATGCGCCAAAGCCCACCGCCGGATCAATCGTCTCTTTATAGATGGCCTCCGGCGTCTTCGCGGCAACCTCTTCAATCTCCATGCCGCCGGCCTGCGACGCCATGAAGACCAGCTTGCCTGTCGCGCGATCCAGCACAATGCCCAGATACAGCTCGCGATCGATAGCCGCCGTCTCTTCAATCAGCAGCCGCTGAACCTTTTGCCCCTGCGGGCCTGTCTGGTGTGTCACCAGTTGCATGCCCAGGATGTTCTTCACGTGCAGTTCCGCGTCTTCGCGCGTGCGGGCCACCTTCACGCCGCCGCCCTTGCCGCGGCCTCCTGCGTGAATCTGCGCCTTCACCACAACGCCGCTCGCGCCCTCGGTAAACAGCTTCCGGGCCACCGCCGCCGCTTCTTCCGGCGTGTTGGCCACCTCGCCCCTGGGCACGGCCACGCCGTACTTCGCCAGGATTTCCTTTGCCTGATACTCGTGAATTTTCATGTTGGTAGGGACCGCCCAGTCCGCTGAGGTTAGAATCCACAGGCCGAACACCGTGCGCCGGCCCGCCGGACCGTACCAGCGGTGCTCTCATACTATCTTGCGCCACGAAGCCCCGGCAAACCTCCGCGCCGCACCGTTACCATAAAGGAATATGAGCATGCTGAAGGATTTGTTAAAGCCGATGGCCGAAGACGGCGCGGCCATGACCCGCGAGCAGGCCGCCGCCGCACTCCAGGAGATCCTGGCCGGCCAGGTGCCTGAAGTCGAAACCGCTGCCCTGCTGGCCGTCCTGGCCACCCGCGGCGAGCAGGCGCCCGAGCTGGCTGGCTTTGTTGAAACCATGCGCTCCCTCGCCACTCCCGTTCCCCTCAGCGACGAAGAGCGCAGCGCCCTCGTCGATACCTGCGGCACGGGCGGCGGCGGCCCGCTCACCTTCAACATCTCCACCGGCGCCGCGCTCGTCGCCGCCGCAGCCGGGGCCAAAGTCGCCAAGCACGGCAATCGCGCCGTCACCTCCCGCGCCGGCTCGGCAGATGTCCTCGAAGCCCTCGGCGTGCCCATCACTCTTGGCCCCGAGCTGGCCGCCGAGTGCCTCCGCGAAACCGGCTTCATGTTCCTCTTTGCCCCGCTCTACCACCCCGCCATGAAGGCCGTCGGCCCCCTGCGCCGCGCCCTTGGCTTCCGCACCATCTTCAATCTCTGCGGCCCGCTCACCAACCCCGCCGGAGCCCGCACCCAGGTCATCGGCGTGCTCGCGCCCAGCCGCGTCCTGCTCGTCGGCCGCACCCTCGCTGAGCTCGGCGCCAAACGCGCCTTCGTCGTCCACGGCACCGACGGCATTGACGAGCTCACCACCACCGGCGAGTCCGTCGTGGCCCGCATTGAAGAGTCTCCCGAAGGCGGCGCGCCCCTGCTCAAGGCCGCCCGCATCACGCCGGAGATGGCCGGCCTGCCGCGCGTCACCCTCGACCAGTTCATCGGTGGCGACGTGCAGACCAACACCTCGCTCCTCTATGACGTCCTCACCGGCATCCCCGGTGCCCGTCGCGATATCGTCCTGCTCAACGCCGCCGCCGCGCTCGTTGCCGCGGGCATCGCCGGCGACCTCAGGGAAGGCGTCGAGCGCGGAGCCGAAGCCATTGACTCCGGCATGGCCGCGACCACCCTCGTCAAGCTGCGCCAGTTCGGCGAAAAGCACGGCGCAAAATCCAGCTGAGCGGGTGCACACACTCACGCGTCTTTCTCGCGGGAATCGTGTCCAATCGGATAAGGAGCCCTCGCATGATGACGATCCGCGCCGTTGCCGCTGCGGCTGTGCTGGCCGCAGCCATCCCCGCGTTTGCCCAGCAGGCCGGCCAGCCACAGCTCAAAATCGACTCCGCCAACCGCACCCTCACCGTAACCGCCAATGAGAGTGTCAGCGTAGAGCCCGAGGTCGCCATCCTCCACGTCGGCTTCCAGACGCAGCCCATGGACGCCAAAGCGGCCTACGCGCAGGGCGCACGTACCTCCAACGCCGTCATCGACGCCCTCAAGCAGGCCGGCATTCCCGCCACCGACATCCGCAGCGAGTCCCAGTATCTGCAGCGCGACTACACGCCCAAGTCCCACAAATTCCTGCTCACCCAGCAGTGGACCGTCCGCACCACACCCGAGCGTGCCGCGGAGATTCTCGACATCGCCATCACCGCCGGAGCCACCACCAGCGGCCAGATTGACTGGGATGTGAAAGACCCCCGCGCTCTCGAAGAGCAGGCCCTCGACCGCGCCACCGCCCGCGCGCGCCAGAATGCCGCCGTGCTGGCAAAGGGCATGGGTGTCCGCCTTGGCGCGCTCCTCTATGTCAGCAATCAGCTCTCGGCGCCCGGATTTCCGCGCCCTGTCATGCGCGCCTTTGCCATGAAGAGTGATGAGGCCAGCCAGCCCCTCGCCATCGAGCCGCAGAAGGTCAGCCGCGAAGCCGCCGTCTACGCCGTCTTTGCCATCGAGTAGTCGCTACCGCAGCAGTTCCATCGTCAGCGGATCAGCCTTCCCTGCGAAGTACTTGTCCAGGGCGGCACGGAATACCGTGTCGTCCTCGGCCGCCCGCGCAAACAGCGTCATCGACGAGCGAAACTTCAGGTCGTCCGGCGAGCCCAGAATCTCCCGGATCCCGCGCCCTTCCACCGCATTCACCAGCCGCGTGCACTCCCGCAGCCGCGGACCCAGAACCGGATGCTGCAGATACGCCGTAGCCTCTTCCAGGGAGCCGATCCCATAAAAAAGGGACTGCGGACTATGCCCCAGCCCCTTCATCTGCGGAAAGATGAACCACATCCAATGGCTCCGCTTGGCGCCCGCGCGCAGCTCAGCCAGCACCTGCGACATCACGTCGTCCTGCGCGCTCACAAAGCGGTCGAGAAGAAACCGGTCCTTCATCGCGCCTCATCCCCTGGGAAGCCGTTTCATTAGACGCGCCGCCAACCGCCTTGGATGCCGGGCCTTACGCCCTTTTTCATCCCCTGCCCGCCGCTGCTCGCGGCCGTGCCGTACTCCTCCGCATCCATCTCCGGGCTCCGTGCATCTTACTTATAGTTGTTGAAACAAGTATTACCGGCCGTCCACCGGCCAAAGCCTGAAAGGAGCCTCCAATGTCCGCCAATTCCCCTCGCCAGCCCGCCATCTTCCTGCCCCACGGCGGTGGCCCCTGCTTCTTCATGGACTGGACCTGGGGCCCGGCCGACACCTGGCTTCCCACACAGCGCTTTCTGGCGGGCCTCGCGGCCACCCTGCCCGCCACGCCCAAGGCTCTGCTCGTCGTCAGCGGCCACTGGGAGGAGTCCGCCTTCACCGCCAGCGCCGCGGAGCAGCCCGGCCTCATCTTCGACTACACCGGCTTCCCCGAGCACACCTACCGCCTTACCTGGCCCGCGCCCGGCAACCCGCAACTGGCCCTCCGCGCCGCCGATCTGCTGCACCAGGCCGGGCTTCCCTCGGCCATCAGCCCAGCGCGCGGCTACGACCACGGCGTCTTCGTGCCGCTCAAGGTCGCCTTCCCGCAGGCGCAGATTCCCGTGGCCTCCCTCTCGCTGGCCGCCTCGCTCGATCCCGAGCTGCACCTCGCCGCGGGCCGCGCGCTGGCACCGCTGCGCGACGAGGGCGTGCTCCTCGTCGCCAGTGGCATGAGCTTCCACAACCTGCGCGGCTACTTCCGGCCAGAAACCACCGAACGCGCCCGCACCTTCGATGCATGGCTTACCCGCGCCGTGGAGTCGCCCGCAGCCGAGCGCGATACCCAGCTCGCCAACTGGCGCCAGGCGCCCTTCGCCGCCTACTCCCATCCGCGTGAGGAACACCTGATCCCCCTCATGGTGGCCGCAGGCGCCGGCGGAGACGCACCGGGTCAGCGCATCTTCACGGACGAGCCCATGGGCGCGGCCATCAGCGCCTATCGCTTCAACGGATAAGGGAAAACACAGGACGATGAGGCTTCCGCGCCATGCGCGAAGGCCTCACTTCGGCTGGTACCACTTGCGCTTGCGGCCAATCCGCAGCCCGCGGTCGATCAGCGTGGCCAGCAGCCCAAACAGCATGGCCAGATCCGTGCGCGACTCATGCAGAAAGCTCAGCACGCCGTAGCGGTTCAGCTTGGCCGGGGCAAACGGCCCTAGCGGCCTGCCCAGCAGGATCGGCACCTTGGTCGTCACCAGCGCCGTCACAATCACCGCCAGCAGCAGCAGCGCCGCATCGCCCGCATAAAGGCCCAGAACCATCGCTGCGCCCGCCACCACCTCCACCCCGCCCACCAGCGGCGCCAGCACATGCGGCAGCGGCAACCCGATGTGCGCAAACCGGCCCGCACCCAGATCATGCGGCTCGGTAAACTTCAGGATCCCCTCCGTCAAAAACACCAGACCCACAATCACGCGGATCAGGATAAGAGGAAAATCTCGACGCATCAGTACCACTCCATTCCCGGGGCTTCCATGGCTGTGGCAGGCAAGCCGCCCGCCGTATTGCGTTTGCAATACACAAAAGCATACCGCAGCCCAGACCGGCGGCAACGCGCGCCGGTCTCCCGCGGATGCGATCTGTCACTGGTTCAGCAGCCTCTGAATCGCCGGCTCCAGCTGCCGCGGCGTTTTGGACGGCGCATATCGGCCCACCACATTCCCGTTTCGGTCCACCAGAAACTTGGTGAAGTTCCACTTGATCCGCCGCGTGCCCAGGATTCCCCGCTTCTTCTCCTTCAAAAAGCGGTACAGCGGATGAGCATCCGGCCCGTTCACCAGAATCTTTGCGAACATGGGAAACGTGACGTCGTATTTCGTCTCGCAGAAGGCCAGAATCTCCTCGCCCTTCCCCGGCTCCTGCTCGCCAAACTGGTTGCACGGAAACCCCAGCACCACCAGCCCACGGTCCTTATACATGCGGTAGAGCTGCTCCAGCCCCTCGTATTGCGGAGTAAAGCCGCACCGGTTCGCTGTGTTCACAATCAGCAGTACCCGGCCTTTCAGCCTGTCCAGGCACAGCGTTCCCCCGTCCAGCAGCGGACCGCAAAACTCGTAGATCGAGCCGGCAATTCCGTCCATTTTTCCTCCGCAACCTGCGCTTTTCTAAGGATGTCATGCGGGCAACTTATGCGTCTAAATGGAATGCATCGCAAAAATCCATGCATTCATTTCCGCTTTCCGGGGCCTTCCCGGCGCCTGAGACCGCCCTGTTCCGGTAGACTGGATTGGGTCCCACATAGCCATGGTCCCGGTCGCTGCGTCTGCCGCGCCGGGCGTACGGCGTGAGCCCAGACCCAGGCCGAGAGCGTTTTTGCACGGCATGGAAATCAGGGAAAGATATGGTTTTCTAGCCGATGGCTGGCCCGGCGGTTTGGGCAGGGTGGCCACGGTCCAATATAATCAGACTTTCCTCGATGCAGGACCAGATTTTAAGCAATGAGGGTGTGCATATTCTTCCCGTGAAGCGTAACCATGGACCGCACCAGTATTCGTGCTCGTCGGAGGGCCTCGGCCCGGTGAAGATCAAGCACACTTCTATCTCTCGCGCCTCCCGGCTCTCCGTACGGCTTGCGCGCCTGTCGCTGCTCGTCCTGCTGGCCATCGTCTCTGTCTCGGCCGTGGCCCAGCAGAGTGACACCATTGACCAGATCCGGGTCATCGGCAACCGGCGCATCCCACGCGAGACCATCCTCGCCCGGCTCTTCACTCACCCCGGCGACACCTATGACCCCATCTCCATCGAGCGCGACTTCAACTCCCTTTGGAACACCGGGTACTTTGAAGACCTCCGCATCGAGCGCGAAGACACCGAGAAGGGCGTCATCCTGAACGTTTTCGTTCGCGAGCGTCCCACCATCCGCGAGATTAACTACAAGGGGCTAAACACCGTCTCCGTCTCGGATGTGCTCGACCGCTTCAAGAAGGAGAAGGTCGGCCTCTCGGTCGAGGGCCAGTACGACCCCACCCGTATCAAGCGCGCGGAAACCGTGCTCAAGGAGATGCTCGCCGAGCACGGCCACCAGTTCGCTACCATCAAGACTGAGGTCAAGACCATCCCCCCTGCCTCCGTGCAGGTCAACTTCAACGTGAAGGAAGGCCCCGTCGTCAAGGTCGGCGAGATCCGCTTCACCGGCAATCAGCACCTCAGCAGCCTCTACCTGCGCCGCTCCATGAAGAACCTCAAGCCGATCGGCATTCCCTACTCGCTGATCTTTGAGAACCTCTTCGCCCGCACCTTCGACGCGTCCAAGCTCGAAGAAGACACCGAGCGCGTCCGCCAGGCATATCGCGACCGCGGCTACTACAACGCCGCCATCGAGGAGCCCAAGACCCAGATCCGCGATCAGGGCGGCCTCAACTGGTTCACCTTCCGCCCCCGCAAGGGCAAGCGCATTGATATCCTCATGCCCATCGAAGAGGGCGACCGCTATCGCCTGGGCACTATCACCTTCACCGGCAACAAAGCCGTCCGCAACGAGAAGGCTCTGCGCGCCACCTTCGCCGTCCGCGATGGAGACTGGTTCAACGCCACCGCCATCGGCAAGGGCCTGGAGAACCTCAAGAAGGCCTACGGCCAGCTCGGCTACATCAACTTCGGCGCCATTCCCAAGCCCGTCTTCGATGAGCAGAAGAAGACCGTCTCGCTCAGCATCGACATCGATGAAGGCAAGCAGTTCTATGTCTCGCGCATCGAGTTCCAGGGCAACACCATCACCCGCGACCGCGTCATCCGCCGCGAACTCCTGCTCGAAGAGGGCCAGGTCTACAACTCCCAGCTCTGGGAGTACAGCCTCATGCGCCTGAATCAGCTCGAGTACTTCGAGCCCCTCAAGGTCGAACAGGACTCCGAGGCCCACCAGAACCCTGAGGCCGGAACCGTCGACCTGCTTCTCAAGGTCAAGGAGAAGGGCAAGAACTCCATCGGCCTCAACGGCGGCGTCAGTGGCCTGTCCGGCGCCTTCCTCGGCGTCAACTACCAGACCAACAACTTCCTCGGCCTGGGTGAAACCCTCAGCGTGCAGGGCAACCTCGGCAACGTGAGCCGCCAGTTCCTCTTCGGCTTTACGCAGCCGTACGTCCGCAACCGTCCGCTCAACGTCGGCTTCCAGATCTTCAACAACAAGCAGGACTACAACGCGGCCAAGAGCTACCAGACCACCACCGGCGAGGCCGTCAACCTCACCGCCGCGCAACAGTCGCTCACGCAGAACTACAATCAGGCCTCCACCGGCCTCAACTTCTCCGTCAGCTATCCACTGCGCCGCCACGCCTTCCAGCGCGTCGGCTTCACCTACTCGCTCACGCGGTCCACCATCTCGGCCTTCAGCACGGCCTCGCAGACCTTCTTCCAGACCATCAGCTTCCGGTCGGGAATCCAGGGCTCCAACGCACTGGCCGGCATCGTCAACAGCTCCGCGTCCTTCAGCTACAGCTACAACACCATCAACAACCCCCTCCGTCCGCGCAGCGGCAAGGAGCTGACGGCTGTTCTGCAGGTGGCCGGCATCTGGGGTAACGTGCGTTACATCTCTCCGCTGGTCGCTTACAAAAGCTTCCACTCCATGCACTACCTCACCTTCTCGCCCAACGGCCGCAATGTGCTCGGCCTGCGCGCGCAGCTGGGTTATGTGCAGGGCTTTGGCGGCGCGGTGGCGCCCCCGCAGAACCGCTTCTACACCGGCGGCGAGGCTGACCTGCGCGGCTTTGATATCCGCGGCGCCACGCCCTACGGCTACGTGCCCAACCGCGCTAGCGTGCAGCTCACTAATCCGGACGGCAGCTGCGTCCCGCGCGATCCCACCAACCCGCAGCTCAATCAGTGCATCCAGGTGCCCATTCCGGTCTATGGCATCGCCTCCATCGGCGGCGACTCCAACCTGACCACCAACGCCGAGTACCGCATTCCCATCGCCGGCCCGGTCACCTTCTCCTTCTTTGACGACTTCGGTCTCGACGTCGCCGCCAACCACGGTCAGCTCATGCAGAGCCCTGAAGGCTTCGCTTCGCTCACCGCTCCGCTCTACGGCTGCCCGGTCTACAACAACGGCTCCTGCCAGGGCGGCATCCCCGGCTCGCAGGTCGGCTTCCTGAAGGACATCCGCCCCGTCGCCGGAACCAACTTCGTTCCGCGCATGTCGCTCGGCGGCGAGCTGTCCGTCATCATGCCGATCGTCAACGCTCCGGTCCGCCTCTACTACGCGTACAATCCGCTCCGCCTCTACGAGCGGCCCTACTGCAACGACGTCCGCCTCGGCGCCAAGGTGCAGAGCTGCTCCGCGCAGCTCATCACCCGCGACATGTTCCCCCCGGGCGGCGCGGGCGACTACACCTACCAGCAGGCGATTCAGGCCTACGGCGCGCAGAACCTCTTCCGCGAGCCGCGTAAGACCTTCCGCCTCACGGTATCCACCACCTTCTAAACAACTGCGTTTTGCATCGTTCCATCCGGGCCGCTCTCTACGGAGCGGCCCTTTTCTTTGCCTTCCCCGCTCCCGCTTCGCCGGCCCTCATTTTTCATCCTCCGCCGGTTTGACGCCCCCAACCCGCCCTCCTATAATCCATCTAGTTCCTGCTGACGTCTCCATCCGCGTCTCTTTATCGCCTCCGCCAATGCCTTGGCGGGGTCTCCCAAGAGAATGGCAGTGAGGTTTCTCAGGAGGCACAGGTTTGTCTCGCGCACCATGCGCGCACATACATCCAGGAATTCCGAAGGAGTTTTTCACTCGAATGAAGCGCTCGCTTGCACTAGTAGCTATGTTGGCCTCAGGCCTTGCCCTGAGCGCCACCGCCCAGTCCCCGGCTGCCGCTCCCGCCGCCACCGCGCCTGCCGGACCAGCCAAGATTGCCGTCATCGCCTTCCAGGTGGCCGTGGCCCAAACCAATGAGGGACAGCGCAACTTCGCCGACCTGCAGAGAAAGTACGAGCCCAAGCGCGCCCAGCTCAAGAGCCTCAGCGACGAGGTCGATACCCTCAAGAAGCAGCTCCAGGCACAGGGCGACAAGCTCAGCGATGCCGAGCGCGCCAGCCGCGCCAAGACCATCGACGACAAGGAGAAGCAGCTCCAGCGCTCTGCGGAAGACGCCCAGAACGACTTCCAGCAGGAGATGCAGCAGCTCTACAACTCCCTGGCCTCCAAGGTCTATGACGTCCTCGCTTCCTACGCCAAGGAGCAGGGTTACACGCTGGTGCTCGACGTTGCCCAGCAGCAGAACCCCGTCCTCTATGCTAGCGAGTCCACCAACATCACCAAGGCAGTCATTGACGCCTACAACGCCAAGTCCGGCGTACCCGCACCTCCGGCTCAGGAACTGCCTTCCGCTCCCAAGCCGCCTGCGGCGCATGCCCCCGCTTCGCACTAAGCCGAAGCCGGACAATCCGGTCAAAAGGCCCCGCCCGGCGGGGCCTTTTCCTTTGCCTTTCGCAGGCCCCAACCGCTCCCATGGCTACCATGAATTCAGGAGGATCGCCTGTGGAAAAAACTGTGGATCATTTTTGCGGCCTGCCTGCTAGAATCCGTTGCTAATTCCAGATTCATCCTGCTGCAATCTCGAGAAATCGCAAAACCCCTTATTTTTCTTGGGGAATGTGCTTCTAACTCTGGACGCACGACGGCGCCGTCACAATTTCTCGCGCGCAGGCAACCCGGGTAGGTTTCCACAGTCTGTGATGAATTTTCTGTAAACGGATTCTTCGCCAGGTTGTTGCAGGCGGACTACTTCTGCTGATCCTCGCCCACCCGCAGCACAGCCAGAAACGCTTCCTGCGGAATGTCAACCTTGCCAATCCGCTTCATGCGTTTCTTGCCTTCCTTCTGCTTCTCCAGCAGCTTGCGCTTTCGAGAGATATCGCCGCCGTAGCATTTGGCCAGCACGTTCTTCCGCAGCGCGCTCACCGTCTCCCGGGCCACAATCTTTGCCCCGATCGCCGCCTGGATCGCCACCTCAAACTGCTGCCTCGGAATCAGCTCGCGCATCTTCGACACCAGCGCCTTGCCGCGCTCGTACGCAAAGTCGCGATGCACAATAATCGACAGCGCATCCACCGGCTCGCCAGAGACCAGGATGTCCATCTTCACCATCGGCGACTCCCACTCACCCGCAAGCTGGTAGTCCAGCGAGGCATATCCGCGCGAGATGGATTTCAGCCGGTCATAGAAGTCCAGCACAATCTCATTCAGCGGCAGTTCGTAGGTCAGCATCACGCGCGTCGGCGTCACGTACTCAAAGTTCACCTGCCGCCCGCGCTTCTCTTCCACCAGCTTCAGAATGCCGCCCACATACTCTTCATTGGTCAGAATCTTCGCCGTGATGACGGGTTCGCGAATGCTCTCGATATTCGTGGGCTCGGGCCAGCGCGAGGGGTTGTCCACCTCCAGCACGGTCCCATCGGTCAGCGTGATGTGGTAGCGCACGCCCGGCGCCGTCGTGATCAGGTCCAGTTCGTACTCGCGCTCCAGCCGCTCCTGGATGATCTCCATGTGCAGCAGCCCCAGGAACCCGCAGCGAAAACCGAAACCCAGCGCCACCGAACTCTCCGGCTCAAAGAAGAACGAGGAGTCATTCAGCCGCAGCTTTTCCAGCGCATCGCGCAGCAGCGTGTGCTCATGCGAGTCCACCGTGTACAGCCCCGAGAAGACCATCGGCTTGATGTCTTCAAAGCCCGGCAGCGGAGTCGTTGCCGGCTCGGCGTCGTCCGTCACCGTATCGCCGATCTTCGTATCGCTCACGTTCTTGATCGTCGCCGCAAAAAAGCCCACTTCGCCCGCGGAAAGCTGGCCAATCTCCACCGGCTTGGGCATCAGCACTCCCATTGAGTCGATCTCAAAAGCCTTGCCGTTCGACATCAGCCGGATCCGCTGCCCCTTGCGCATCGTCCCCTGCATCACGCGCACCAGCACGATCACGCCGCGATACGCGTCAAACCACGAGTCGAAGATCAGCGCCTGCAGCGGAACATTTGGATCGCCCGTGGGCGGTGGCAGCCGGTGCACAATGGCCTCCAGCACCTCCTCCACGCCCTGCCCCGTCTTCGCGCTCACCGGAATGGCGTCCGTCGCATCCAGTCCCACGGCCTGCTCAATCGCCTCCTGCGTCCGCGTAATATCGGCGGAGGGCAGGTCGATCTTGTTGATGACCGGGATAATCTCAAGTCCGTGATTGATAGCCAGGTAGGCATTCGCCAGCGTCTGCGCTTCCACGCCCTGGCTGGCATCCACCACCAGCAGCGCGCCTTCGCACGAGGCCAGCGACCGCGAAACCTCATAACTGAAGTCCACATGTCCCGGCGTATCAATCAGGTTCAGCTGATACGTGTTCCCATCGTGCGCCTTGTACATCATCCGGACGGCGTGGGCTTTGATCGTGATGCCACGCTCGCGCTCCAGATCCATGGCATCCAGAATCTGGGCCTGCATCTCGCGGCCCGTCACGGAGCCGGTCAGCTCCAGCAGACGGTCGCTCAGCGTCGACTTTCCGTGGTCGATATGGGCAATAATCGCGAAATTACGTAGGAAACGTGCGTCCATGCAAGGTTGACAAAGGGGGCAAAAGCGCCGGATGGCGCGCAGTGCCCCCTGTCCATAGCTTATCATCGGCATAGGGCCTTGTTCGGAATCTCCATAGCCCCAGTGCGGCCGCGTGCCTGCTGCTGAATTCGCCAATGAGCAAAAATTCGTATCGGTTTCTTTGCTGCGCCACTCTGGCCCTCGCGCTGGCAGGCTGCGGCCCTTCGAAAAATTCGACAGCCCCCAAGGTCAGCCCGCAGGCTACCGCTCCGGCTCTGCCCGCCGCCGCTCCCGGCGCGCAGCAGAATGCAGCGGCAGCCGCGCAGCTCCAGTCCGCCCAGCAGCAGCGCGTGCAGCAGCTCATACGCCAGGTCGAAGCAGCCTACTCTGAGGGCGCCGCCGACTACCGCAAGGGCCAGCTGCCCCAGGCCAAGGTCGCCTTTGACCGCGCCGTCGATCTCATGCTCACCAGCGGCCTCGACATCAAGAGCGAGCCCCAGCTCCAGGACGAGTTCGATCACATCGTCGATGCCGTCAACGCACTCGAAATGGAAGCCCTCAAGGAGGGCAACGGCTTCGCTCCCAAGCAGGAGCTCACGCCCGCCGACGTCGCCAGCGACGTCACCTTCGCCGTCGACCCCAACTTCGTCGCCAAGGCACGCTCCGACCTCGCTACCACCAAGTCGGACCTGCCCCTTGTCATGAACGACTACGTGGCGGCCTTCATCAACTTCTTCGCCAACTCCCAGCGCGGCCACAACACCCTGCTGCACTCCTTTGAGCGCGCTGGCCGCTATCGCGCCATGATTCAGAAGGTCATGGCTGAGGAAGGCGTCCCGCAGGACCTCATCTATCTCGCCGTCGCGGAGTCCGGCTTCCAGCCCCGCGCAATGAATCCTCACTCCGGCGCCGGCGGCATGTGGCAGTTCATGCCCGTCGGCAACTACGGCCTCACGCGCAACCGCTACACCGACGAGCGCTTCGATCCGGAAAAGTCCACCCGCGCCTACGCGCGCTACATGAAGTTCCTATACGACCAGCTCGGCGACTGGTATCTCGCCATGGCCGCCTATGACTGGGGCGCGGGCAACGTGCAGCGCGCCGTGCAAAAAACCGGCTACGCCGACTTCTGGGAGCTCTACAGGCGCAACAATCTCCCCGCGGAAACTAAGAACTACGTGCCGGAGATTCTCGCCGCCATCATCATCGCCAATCACCCCAGACAGTACGGCTTTGACGAAATCACCCTCGATCCGCCGGTCATCACAGACACCGTCACCATCAACTACTCCGTTGATCTGCGTCTCGTTTCCGATCTCGTCAGCGCGCCCATCGACGAACTGGAGGCGCTCAACCCCAGCCTCCTGCGCTTCGTCACGCCGCCCGATACCTCCTTCGATCTGCATCTGCCCGCTGGCACCGCGGCGCTCTTCCAGCAGCGCGTCGCCGCCATTCCAGAGGACAAGCGCGACGCCTGGCGCTACCACCGCGTCACCGCAGACGAAACGCTCGCCTCCATCGCGCGCAGCTATCACGTCTCCGTCTCGGATCTCGCCGCGGCCAATCAGATCAGCGAGAGTGAGAGCCTCAGTGGCATCGAGGCCGTTGTTGTGCCCGTAGCGCCCGCCGCCGAGCCCGCACTTCACACGCTCGTCTACCGCGCCCGTCGCGGAGACACGCTCATCTCCATCGCAGACCGCTTCGGCGTCTCCCTTGCGCAGCTCCGCCGCTGGAATCATCTCAGTGGCATCAAGGTCGCGCCTGGCCGCAGGCTCCGCGTCTCTGAGCCCGCGCACGCAATCCGCTCACGCGCCACGCACAGCCGTCGCACCGCATCCTCTTCCAGCCGCTCCAGCAGCACTCGGCAGGCAGATCCGCCCACGACCAGCCGCTCGTCACACACACGCAAGTCCGCGCACAGCGCTACATCCGGCAAGCAACACACCGCGAAGAAATCGCGCACACGCAAGCGCACCGCGCATCGCACATCATCCTCTCAGTAGCAAAAGCAGGCAGGAGCCTAAATACATACTTGTCTTTTGATAGCTTTTGCGTGCAAGCTATTGCTACAATGCTCTCGCATGTGATGCAGTTATGCTTACCATGCAGAAGAGAAAACCCCGCAGGGGCAGCGGTTCACCGCTGGAGGCAATGGGATGGAAGAAGTGTTCAGGATGTACGCAATGAATGACGGCAACCCGGATGTGGAGCCGGCAGAGCTGGACTCCGATCACGAAGAAGACTTTGAAGACGAGGAAGTCGAAACCTCCAGCGTACTCACCTCCTCAGACGATGATGAGGGCGTGGTAGAAGAGGCCGTGGTCGTAGTCTCTGAGATTCCCGCACCTGAGCCGGCTGCGCGAGCAGTCGCGAAAAAAGCTCCCGCGAAGAAGGCTGCAAAAAAGGCGCCCGCCAAAAAGGCAGCGGCCAAAAAGGCTCCTGCAAAGAAGGCCCCGGCAAAGAAGGTTGCCAAAAAGGCAGCCAACAAGGTCGCCAGGAAAGCAGCCGTGAAAAAGGTTGTGGCCAAAAAGGCCGCTAAGAAATCCGCCGCAAAGAAGAAGACCACTGGCGCTAAGGGCGGAAAGGTTGTAGCCAAGAAGGCTGCGGCCGGCAAACGCGTCAGCAAACCCACCAAACGAGGTAACAAGTTGGCCGTTAAGAAAGCAGCAAAGAAGGCGCCCGCCAAGAAGGCAGCAGCCAAGAAGGCTCCTGCAAAGAAGGCTCCGGCGAAGAAGGCAGTTGCCAAGAAGGCCGTGGCTAAGAAGGCTCCCGCGAAGAAGGCCGCGGCAAAGAAGGCTCCTGCAAAGAAGGCAACCAAGTAACATCGCAACACGCAGTACAAGGCAAGCAAAAGAGCCCGGCATCGCGCCGGGCTTTTTTGCGTCTGTCTGCCGCCGCGCTTACTTCTTCAACTCCGCCAGCGCCGCCAGCACCTCTTCGGAGTGGTGCGAGGGGTCCACCTTCGTCCACACCTTCACAATCTTCCCTTCCGGGTTGATCAGGAAGGTATTGCGATTGGCAATCGTCATCGGCCCAAAGTGGCCCAGCGACCCGTACTGGTCCACCACCTTGTGATCCGGGTCCGCCAGCAGGTGGAACGTCAGCCCGTCCTTCGTGCAGAACTGCTTGTGGCTGTCCACCGTATCCACGCTCACGCCCAGAATCACCGCGTTCGACGCCTCAAACTTCTTCAAATCGCGCTGAAAGTTGTGGGCCTCAATCGTGCAGCCCGTCGTCATGTCCTTGGGATAGAAGTACAGCACCACCCATTTGCCGCGGTAGCTCGCCAGGGAGATTGCATCTCCCGTTTGCGAGGGCAGCGTAAACGCCGGTGCATTCTGCCCCACCATGGGCATCTTCTCGTTTGCCGCATGCGCCGCCATCATCCACACCGCGGACGCCAGCACAGCCGCCATAACCAGCAATACTGCCTTTTTCACAGGAGACCTCCAGTTGTTCCAGTTCAGGGGAAAGATCCGGCACCGCGCCGGATTGCTTGTGCAATCAGTATCCGCGCGGAACCGCAACAATGGCAATCCCCGACTCCTGCGCCCGCCGCAGCAGCGTCTCGCGGTCGAACAGAAGCGTGCGCCGCGCCTCCACGGAAAGGCAGCTCGCCCCGGCCTTCACCATCGTCTCCACCGTGCGAATCCCGATTACCGGCACGTCAAAGCGCATGTCCTGGTTCGGCTTGGCCACCTTCACCACCGTCAACCGCCGCTCCAGTGTTGAAGCCTCATCCGCCAGCGATTGCATCAGCCGGCCGGCGCGCTCAATCGTCGCATCCGTACCCTCCATCGCCTCCACGGCCACGCAGGCCTGCGCCGCCACCACCACCGTCTGGCCAATGTCAAAGCCCGCCACCGCGCGCGCCACACCCAGCCCATACTCGATGTTCCTGCGCTCTTCCTCGTCCGGCGCGCGCTCCGTCAACACGCCTTCCTCGGCCAGCAGCGGCTCCAGAAACGCAGTCGAGCTGATCAGCTCAATGCCTTCGTCGCCCAGCACCTTTGCCACCGCGCCTAGCAGCATGTCTGTATTGCGCGTGCGCAGGTTCATCAGCAGCTTCGCCAGCCGCCAGTCCGGCCGAATGCTCGAGAAGATCTGCTTGTGCTTTACCTGCCCTGCCATCACCGCCTTTGAGACGCCTTCCTTGTGAAACGTCTCAATCAGCCGCGACAGCTCGCCCAGCGATAGCCAGTGCACCGTAATGCCCGGGTCGTTCGCCGCTCGCTTGTTGATCTCCGGGTCAGTCTCTTCGCGAATCGCCGCCACCGCCACGGCCAGCCCCTGCGCCCGCGCCGCATCCAGCAGCAAAAACGGAAACCGCCCATTGCCGGCAATCAGTCCCAGCTTCATCGCTACTTGATAATCCCGCGCTGGCTGCGCTCAATGAACTCCGCAAGAATCGCCGCATCCTCGCCCTCAAGCTGGCGAATATGCTCCACCGCCTGCGACGTATTCATCTTCGCCGCCAGCAGCAGGCGGAAGGCCTTCTGCAGCCGTTGCAGCCGCTCCGGCGTAAACCCGCGCCGCGTCAGGCCGACTTTATTTATCCCGAACGCCTTGTTCTCGCGCCGCGCTGAGGTCAGTGAGAACGGCAGCACATCCTGCGTCACAATCGTTCCGCCGCCGATAAACGCATACTGACCCACCGTGCAGAACTGGTGCACCGGGCAGAACGCGCCGACGCTCGCGTAGTCCTCAATCGTCACGTGCCCCGCCAGCGTCGCCGCATTCGCCAGGATGCAGTGGCTGCCCACCTGGCTGTCGTGCCCAATGTGCACATACGCCATCAGCAGGTTGTTTGACCCCAGCCGCGTCACGCCGCCGCCCTTCTCCGTTCCGCGGCTGATCGTCACGCTCTCGCGAATCGTATTGTCGTCGCCGATCTCTGTCTCCGTTGGCTCGCCCCTGTACTTCAGGTCCTGCGGAGCCACCCCGATCGAGCAGAACGGAAAGAACGTATTGCGCGCACCAATCCGCGTACGCCCGTCCAGCACCACATGCGAAATCAGAACGCAGTGCTCGCCCAGCACCACCTCCGGCCCAATCGTGCAAAACGGGCCCACCGTGCATGACGCCGGCACCACCGCGCCAGCGGCCACAATCGCGCT
The DNA here is from genome assembly GCA_021781495.1 of Acidobacteriota bacterium. GTDB lineage: Bacteria > Acidobacteriota > Terriglobia > Terriglobales > Acidobacteriaceae > Telmatobacter. Next base: position 94,404 of record JAJXWS010000003.1, read on the forward strand.
GGGATGAATGCTCACTGCGCCGCCCCGGAGCCCGGCGTCTCCGCCGCGCGCGGCACAATCATGCACGTCAGCGTCGCCTCGCATGCCACCTTGCCGTCAATGATCGCCTTGCCCGCCATGCGCCCCGCGCGTGTGCGGAAGCTCAACACGTCCACTTCAATCCGCAGCTGGTCGCCCGGCACCACCTGGCGCCGAAACTTGGCATTATCGATCCCCGTAAACACCGCCAGTTTCGTCTGCCGGTCCGGAAGCTCGTGCAGCATCAGCACGGCGCCCGCCTGCGCCATCGCCTCCACCACCAGCACCCCGGGCATAATCGGATACCCCGGGAAATGTCCCTGGAAATACGGCTCGTTGATCGTCACATTCTTGATGGCCACCGCACGCTTGGCGCGCTCGAACTCCACAATCCTGTCGATCAGCAGAAACGGGTAGCGGTGAGGAAGAAATTCCAGGATCTCCTGGATGTCGAACGTCATTCTCTGGCTCCAGAGAGCATGCGGCCCTGCGGCATCGCGCTCGTCAGGATTATATCCAACACCTCTACTTCTTGATGCGCCTCGCCCATGTGTCCACGTCCCAGAAGTCCGCCGGCAGATCGCGGTTATACTCCACCCGCTCCACATACAGCTGCCGCGTCATATCCCCGTTCTTGTAGCGAGTAATGCTGAACGGCGTCGGAAATCCATCCACCACGTGGTAGTCGTCGTACTCCTCCGCGTCCGTGTTCTTGTCCTTGTACACCGGGTCGCGCCACTGGAAGCTCCGCTTCAGCGGCAGATGCGTCTGCACATCCGCCAGAATCGTAATCGACTCGTTCTCCGCCGAAATCAGTGTCACTTGGTCGCCCAGGTGGCGGGACGCCATCCGCTGCCCCTCGTAGATCAGAATCGTGCGCGGGTCCTTCAGCCACACCTTCACCGCTGTCTCAATCGAGTGGTCCCGCCGCCGCAAGAACTCCTCTACCTGCTCCTTCGGCAGCTCGCGCTTGCCACGATACGTCACCTCCCAGCCCTCGCGCCCCTCGTAAAACTGCAGCACATCCCGATGCGCCGTGTACTCGATGCGGTCCTTGTCCGGCCACACGTGGAAGTCCCAGTACCGCATCGTTCCCAGATTCGGCTGCCCCTGGTAGAACGCCGCAATGTGCCCCTGCTGCATCTCGTTCTTCTTGTTCAGCCACAACTCGCCGCCCAGCGCCTGCACCATCTGGTCCAGCACCGTCCGCGCCTTCTGCGCATTCTTCGTCGCGGCATCTTCCGCCGTCTGTGTCCGCAGGCTCTGGGGAGCCGCCATCGCCACCACCGCCAGCACCACCGCCAACGCTCTCCGCATCCCTGTCCTCTTCGTGCCGTTCATCCGCGCCTTCACCCCACCAGTACCGCGCCGCCGTTCACGTTCAGCACTTCCCCGCTGATAAATCCCGCCAGCGGCGTGCACAAAAACAGTACCGGCCCGGCAATCTCGCGCGCTGTCGCCACACGCCCCACCGGAATCCCCGCCGCAATCCGCGGTCCCAGCACCGGGTCGCTCACCGCCGCCGCGCTCATTTCCGTCGCCACCCAGCCCGGCGCCACGCAATTCACCCGAATCCCGCGCGGAGCCAGCTCGCTCGACAGGCTCTTTGTCAGACTGATCAGAGCGCCTTTCGTCACGGCATAATCCGCATGCCCCGCCTCGCCCCGCTGCCCCGCCGTGGAGCTGATAAGAACAATATGCCCTGCGCTTCCATCCCCGCCCGTCGCCGGCGGCCCCTGCAACTCCATCTGCGCCACCGCCGCCTGCACCAGCCCAAACACTGAGTCCAGATTCACCCCCAGCGTCCGCCGCCACTGCTCCTCGCTCATCAGCTCAATCGGAGCGTCCTCCGCCGGCCATATCCCGTGATTCACCACCAGCGCGTCCAGCCGCCCAAAGGCCGCCACCGCCGCGCCCACCAGCGCCCGGCCCTCCGCCGGAGTGCTCAACTCCTGCTCCACCGCCACGCACCGCGCCGGCCCGCCGCACTCCGCCATCAACGCATGCGCCTGCTCCCGCGCCTGCCGGTAGCTGAGCACCACCCGCGCCCCGGCCTCCACAAACAGTCGCACCGTCTCTGCGCCAATCCCACGCGACCCGCCCGTAATCAGCGCCACCTTCCCATCCAATACAAGCGATACACCAGCCATACGGCCAACCTAATCCATTTCCAATCGCCCGTCCAGACTACCCATCCCCCGCCTCGCCTTTTCCTTTCCGGCCACAAAATCGGGGGCCCCATCCTTGGCGTTCGCGCAGCGGACGACATGAGTGGGAAACCACCCACTCAGAGCAAGTAGCGGTTGCCCCATCCTTGTCGCTCGCTCTTTGAGCGACAGGATGGGAACGCAAACACACCACGCCCGCCCGCATCAAGCCGAGTGCATCAGCTTGTTCTCCAGGAAGGGTAGGGACTTCAGCCCTGAGGGTACCCCCGCATTGCCTATAATTGCGGCTCAGGCAAACTGCGGGAGGGGGGCCCATGCATAAGGCGCGGCTTGAAGCCTTCAGTGACGGTGTGCTCGCCATCATCATCACCATCATGGTGCTCGAGCTGCACATTCCCCGCGGCCAGCAGCTCGCTGCCCTCCAGCCCCTCGTGCCCGTCTTCTTCTCGTACCTGCTCAGCTTCGTCTACGTCGGCATCTACTGGAACAACCATCACCACATGCTGCACGCCGCCCGGCGCGTCTCCGGAGCCGTTCTCTGGGCCAACCTCCACCTGCTCTTCTGGCTCTCCCTCTTTCCGTTCGTTACCGGCTGGATGGGCGAAAACAACTTCGCGCCCATGCCCACCGCGCTCTACGGCATGGTCCTGCTCATGGCCGCCGTCGCCTATTGGATCCTTGCCCGCGCACTCATCATGGTTGAAGGCCGCCAATCCGTCCTCGCCCGCGCCATCGGCAAAGACCGCAAAGGCGTCATCTCCGTCCTGCTCTACGCCCTCGCCATTCCCCTGGCCTTCTCCACCCGCTGGGCAGCGCAGGCTATCTTCATCCTCGTCGCCCTCATGTGGCTCGTTCCAGACCGCCGCATCGAACGGGTCCTGCCACCCGCGCTCCCTGACTCACCCAAGGCCGACTAACCCCGCCTGAACCAGCCGCGCACGAGCCTCGCTTCCGCGCCGAGAAGTTGCCTCTATGCGCTGAGCGCTGTCGATACGGCACTCGATATACGGCGCCATGGCAAGGAACTTCGGGGGCAACGGGGTAGGAGAGATAATCGCCTCCACCATCCTTGGCCCAATATAATTTCCGGCATGTTCTGCTCCAAGATTGTTCGCAGTGTCCTCGCTGCTGTCCTGCTGTCCTGTGCCGCCGCCGTTCCCGCTCAGAAACTCATCAATGGCTACGAGCCCAAGTGGTGGAAGGAAGCCGTCGTTTACCAGGTTTATCCGCGCTCGTTCAAGGACTCGAATGGCGACGGCATCGGCGATCTGCCCGGCATCACTTCAAAGCTCAACTACCTGCAGAAGCTGGGCGTCAATGTCATCTGGCTCAGCCCGCACTTCGATTCCCCGAACGTCGACGGCGGATACGACATCCGCGACTACCGCAAGATCATGGCCGAGTTCGGGACCATGGCGGACTTTGACAGGCTTCTAGCGGGCATCAAGCAGCACCACATGCGCCTGATCATTGATTTAGTCGTCAATCACACATCGGACGAAAACAAGTGGTTTGTCGAATCGCGCAGCAGCAAAACGAATCCGTACCGCGACTTTTATATCTGGCTACCGGGCCACACCGCACCCGACGGCACTCGCACCCCGCCCAACAACTACCCGTCCTATTTCTCCGGTTCCGCGTGGACCCTGGACCCTAAGACGAACGAATATTACCTTCACTACTTCACGGTTCATCAGCCCGATCTCAACTGGGAAAATCCAAAAGTTCGCCAGGACGTTTACTCGATCATGCGCTTCTGGCTCGACAAAGGCATTGACGGTTTCCGCATGGATGTCATCCCGCTGATCTCAAAGCCGACGGGCATGCCCGATCTCACCGCTGAACAGCTCAAAGACCCGCCCAATGCCTACGCCAACGGCCCCCATCTTGCCGAATACCTCCGCGAGATGAATCGCGAAGTCTTGTCCAAGTACAACGTCATGACCGTCGGTGAAGCGACCGGCACAAGCCTTGCTCAAACCGGCTCGCTTGTAGATGACCGCCGGCACGAACTCGGCATGATCTTCAACTTCGACGCGGCCCTGCTTCGCCATCCCGATTTCGGCCCGCCGCAGCTCGGCCCCTGGTCTCTGCCCGCACTCAAAGCCATCTACGACTCCCACGCTCTCGTGCTCAACAAACACGAGTGGGATACTGTCTTTCTCTCCAACCACGACAGTCCTCGAGTCGTCTCCACGTTTGGCGACGATTCGCCCGAGATGCGCGTTTCCTCCGCAAAGCTCCTGGAAACCATGATTCTGACTCTGCGCGGCACACCCTTCCTCTACGAGGGAGACGAACTCGGCATGACAAACTATCCCTTCAAGAAACTCGCCGATTTCGAAGACGTCGCCGTCAAGAACAATTACAAGGCCGAGGTGGAAACCGGAAAAACCTCTGCCGCATCTTTTCTTGCCGTTCAAGCCCAGTTCACCCGCGACAACGCCCGTACCCCCATGCAGTGGGACAGTTCCCCTCAAGCCGGCTTCACAACCGGTACTCACCCCTGGCTTGCCGTGAATCCAAACTACAAGCAGATCAACGCGGCGCAAGAAGAGAAAGACCCGGCTTCCGTGCTCAATTACGTGCGGACCCTCATCAAGCTGCGCTCGCATACCCTTGCCTTCGTCTACGGCGACTACCAGGACCTGGACCCGAAAGACGAGAAGATTTACGCCTATACCCGGACTCTGGGCGAAAAGTACCTCGTGATCGAAAACTTCAGCTCCAGCCCAGTGACGTATACACTCCCCGACGGGCTAAAGGCTGCCACGCTCCTGCTGTCGGACATCCCCGGATCACGCGAGGCGAACGTCTCCACACTCCATCTCGCACCATGGGAATCCCGCATCTACAAGCAATGATTGGATGTGCAGAAAAATATTTGCTGTCTTCCGCAGATGGCTTGCATAGAATTACGCGGTCTAGTGATACACCGCCGTCATATGGCGCGCAGAACACGCGCCGGCAACAAGATGATCGCGCTCACCAGCTCGAGTGCGCCGCCCACCGCAATCCCCACCAGCCGAAATGGCAGAAGCGCAAGCCACACAAAGGGATACAGCACCAGTGCCAGCAGCGCCAGCGGCCAGCACAGCACCAGCAGAATGCACCATAAAAGGAACTTCACCATGGCATCAGCGCCTCTTCGCCGCAAGGGCCCGCATCACCATCAGCCCCGGAACATATCGCAGGATACGCGCCTCGCACCCGTCCGGTTCCCGCTCAGCCCTGCTTACTCTTCCTGCGCTCCGCAAGCGCCTTCTTCCGCTCTCGCATCACCTTGCCGCGTTCCTTCTCCGGCATCGCCAGCACGGTCTTTGTCCGCTTGGGCAGCTTGGCAAACACCAGCGCGTGCGCCCGCTGCAGCTCCTCCTCAATCTCCCTCGGCCGCAGCACATCCCACCGCTCCACCGTCACCCAGTACGCCCTCGCCAGATACGGCGCGGGTATGATGCCCTCCACCTCCACCAACTCGTGGAATCGCTCCGCCCCGCAGTGAAACCACAGCACGCCCGTGCCCATGCCTTCCAGGTCCGTCATGGCAAACATCTTGCCGCCAATCTCGCGGTCGCCCACCCAATACACAAGGTGGTGCCCCCAGTTCACCGTCTCCTTGACGTGCGGCAACGCCAGACAAAACGCGCGAACCCGTTCGTTATCCATGCCACCCAGCCTAATTCCGTCATCCGCGCCGCGTCACCGCTCCCGAACAGCCTGAGCCGCCCCGGAATCCGTTTCACGTTCCCTTAAGTCTCCCGCGCATACCCTCGCCTTGCATGCCGAAAGGCTGCGGAAAGTGAGCCCTCCATGTTTCGAACGCAAGCAGGGTTTCGAACGCAAGCAGGCACCCTTGCTCTCATCGTCTTCGCCGCGTTGGCGGTTCCATCCTCTGCCGCAGAGAAGAAGATCACCAAAAGCCAGTTGCCTGCCGCCGTGGCAAAGACAGCCAAGCAGCAAAGCATCGGCGCCACCGTCCTCGGTTACAGCCAGGACAGGGAGAACGGACAGCTTGAATACGAAGTGCAGATGACCACTGGAGGCCATTCAAAAGATGTAACGATCGCTCCCGACGGCCAGTTGCTCGAAATTGAAGAACAAGTCAAGCTGACCAGCCTGCCTTTAAAGGTACAGGCTGCACTGCACCGCAAGGCTGGCAAAGGAACGATCACCAAGGTCGAATCTCTCGTCAAGCATGGCGCCCTTGTTGCCTATGAGGCTCAGGTGCTCAACGCAGGCAGGCACTCTGAGGTCCAGGTTGGCCCCGGTGGAGAAACCCTGCAGCACTAGGAATAATTTGCACGGATGCCGGAACACACGAGGCGCACGCAGTGAGTGAGCGCGTAACCGCGATCATTCGTGCGCTTCGAATTCATGGAACCGCCGTTCCAGTTCCCACTCCGCCGCCGCCTTCTGGCTCTTGTCCAGAAAATCCCGGCACCCCGCCGCTGGCTTCTCCGCGCCCATTGCCTGTCCCTTGCAGGCGACCACCGGCGCGGTAAACACATCCCGAGCCGCCCACAGGCTCGCACCCGGCAAAAAGCTATGCTCCATGCCCGTGCGCGCCAGCTCCTTCAGGTCCGCATAGCTCAGGTGATAGTCCCGCGCAGCACGCACATACTCATGCGTCAGGTCGATGCGGCTAACGCCCTCATCGTCCGTCGAGAGCGCCACCGGCACATGCGCCGCCCGATACACCGGGAACGGGTGCTCCGCGCCCTTCACGCCCAGAATTCCCTCATTCGAACTCAGGTTGATCTCCACCATCACGTGCTTCTGCGCCATCTCCCGCAACAGGCCCTGCGCGTCCTTCTCGTCCATCACGTCCACGCCGTGCCCAATCCGCTCCGCACCGGCCAGTTCCACCGCCTGCCGAATATGGAAGCACAGTCCCTCCGGCGGCACCAGCCCTTCCGCCAGTTCTCCCGCGTGCAGCGAGATGTGCACCTGCGGGTACACCGTATGCAGATACCCCACCATGCGCATCTGCAATGTATAGTCCCGCATGGAGACGAACCCGTCCTCTGGCATCACAAAGTTGATGCCCACCCACGTATCGTCCTGCGCAGCCATCGCCGCCTGCACCGTCTCGAATCCCAGCAGCGTCTGCGCAAACACCTGCTCCGGAGCGTTCCCGCGCAGCACCTGGTACAGATAGCGCACCTGTACCTTGCACGCTGCCGCGGCCTGCGCCGTGCCGCAATGCTCCAGCTTGCGGCGTTGCTCCTCCGCACTGCGAGCATGCTCACGGTCCGCCGCCACCTCGTCGCGCAGTCCCTGGTCCAGCAGCGTCTGCCGATACCGCGCAAAATCCATCTGCAACGGATTCGCGCGCGACAGCGCCGCCGCCCGATGAAAGTCCGGCGTATCCATCAGCTCAAGATATTGCTGATTCTGCGCCGCAGCCCGGCTCGTCACCTCATCCACCCACTCGCCCATGTGCTTGTCGCCCAGCCCGTGAAACCGGCCAAACGTCGCAAAAAACTGATCGTGCCCGCTCTCGCCCGGCGTCGGCGTAAAGCTGCGCATGGAGAACGCGTCCACCATCCCGTCATACAGGTCCTGCTCCTCTGGCGTCAGCACGCCCGTCAAATCCCGGGCCGGCCGCAGCGGTGGCGTACACGGCGGCTTGGCAAACGCCATCGCCCTGGCATCAATGCACAGCCCGTCCTCGCCCGCGTCCTTCAGAAACGTCTCCGCGTACACGGCTCCGCTCAGATGCACATGCAGGTCCGCGCCCTTCGGAAACTGATCCAGAAATGCGCGCAGCGTCAGCGGCCCGCCCTTCACGGCGGCCTCATACGCGCGGGTAGCACGCGCCTCCGCGCCCGGAGCCGTCGGCGCGGGCGGTTGAGCGTTCAGGGCAAAGGCGACAAAAAGCGCAGGGGAAACCAGCAGCAAGCGTGAACAGCGCATAATTGCTCCCCAGTGTAGAGCACAACAGCGGCCGCAGAAAGCGCAATTCCATCCGCCTCCCGCGCCCTCATCCGCCGCGCTCTCTCGTTCCACCGTCCCCGGTTTGGCTTGTGGCCGGGGAGTTGATATACTAAGCCAGTCGTTGCAGCAAACTGTTCGTGGACCCGCCCTTCCTTCTCCGGCCGTGCCGGACCCCACGCAGGAAATGCAACTCCAAAGTCTGCACTGAGGCCAGGTAGCTCAGTGGTAGAGCGCGGCCCTGAAAAGGCCGGCGTCGGCGGTTCAATCCCGTCCCTGGCCACCATCTATAACTAATAGAAAAAGCGTCGTTTAACGCTGTTTATGGAATCGCCGTGTACTTAATACGTACTCGCCGAAGTGCAAACTAAAGTGAGTATTCGAGATTGGACGCGTCCCAAGCACGCTTTAGCTCTTCGTCGCTGATCCCGCTGAAAAGACACAGAGAGCGAAATCCCAGCGCTTCGCCGAGAAGCTCCTTATCCGCTACAGTCGCAGTCCCGTTCTGAGTGTTCAGCAATCGGAAGCCTGCTCTATTGGCGATATGTTCAAGAATGTGTCGCCGGATGTCTTTTTTCATTCCACTCCACTAAAGCACATCCGCGCGGTATTGCAAGGGCGAGTTTTCCCCAGCCTATTTCCTTAGCTGGAGGAACCACCAAACAAATGGGGCGTAGCGGGAGCGATAGGACTTCTTTGCCAATATCGAATAGAAGAAAAAGTCTAGGAGAATCGCCGGCCCCAAGAAGCCGAGACGCGCGATTCCTCTTGCAATAAATACATAGCCTAATGTCACAGCGCAAACAAACAAGAATGCCAAGATCACTTCGAGAGCTTCACGAGGTCGTGTTGCTGGGGAAGAGGGCGTTTGTTGAGTGATGGGAGTTGGTGAACGCTGGGCCGCTTCAAGTGCTCTCTTTGCAGCTGCCTCTCGATTCTTCTCGGCATTCCGAGCCATATTCATGTCGATCTGCTGTTGCCGGTAGCCCATCCATACGAGTTGACCTTTCTTGGACCCGCGCGTAGGAATGCGATAGCCCGGTTTGTCCTTGAGGAGTTTCGCTCTTTCCTGGGCACGCTCCTCCTTTTTACGCGCCCTCGTTGCAGCACATTTCCTTTTCCACTCTTCGTAATGCGCCTTTTCCTGCTCGTTCATCGTCGAGACCTAAATTTTTCCCCCTCATTAGAGCACATCGGAGTAGGATCAGAGCGAGTTTCCAAAAGGAGAAAGTCTATGGACCTGAGGATGTTCTTGGCCGCAAGCTATAACGTGCATGAATCGAGACATGCGAACGAGGTCATTTACATCGGGCATGATCAGGCAAATCGGTGGACGGCATTCTTCAAGGGGAAAGATCGTGATCTTGGATTGATCGACACATTGGAACAAGCCAAAGCCGAGGCACACCGGCAGTTCGACTCTGCGGAGAAATGTCCAATCGCTCTTGATTGGAAATTGGTTCCGGAGACGGAGATCAAAGACCTGACAAAATAGGCTGGCGACGCCGTGTACTCCACACGTACTCCGAAAGCGCGTTTTGTGCTTCCCTTGCGTTTCTTGCGGCGTTGAAAACGCAATAACTTATTTAGAATCAGCGGCATGGGATAGAACAATCCCGTCCCTGGCCACCATCTAAACCACACATGCCGTCTCCGGCAGCAGTTCCCCGCCTCCTTTCCACCTCCTAAGCCCATTCCCCCAGCAATCATTTTTGGCGGCCGTGCAAGCTCTTTTGCGTGCTGATACCTTCCTTCAAGATGACGAAGGGTTGAAGAGC
>JAJXWS010000113.1 GCA_021781495.1 Acidobacteriota bacterium
GGCCGCCTGCGCCTGACCAACCTGCCCTGGACGCTGGACAACCGCGAACTCTCAGCCAACCTCGGCATCCAGCATGTCTTTCTTATCAATGACTTGGAGGCCAACGGCTACGGCATTGCCGAGCTGGCGCCGGACCAGATCTACACCCTGAGCGAGGGCGACCCCGGCCAGATTGGCAACCGCGCGCTGGTCGCCGCCGGTACAGGCCTGGGCGAGTGTTTCCTGGCCTGGAACGGGCACCACCACCTGCCGTTTCCCTCCGAAGGCGGCCACTCCGACTACGCACCGCGCAATGAGGACGAGATCGACCTGCTGCGCTTCCTCAAGCAGAAGTACAACGGGCGCATCAGCTTTGAGCGTGTCGTCAGCGGCATGGGCCTGACCAATATCTATGAGTTTCTGCGCGAGGTGCGGGGGCTGGATGAACCGAACTGGCTGGCCGCGCGCATCGCCTCTGAAGACCCCAACGCTGTCATCACGGAAGTGGCGCTGGCCGCCAAAAGCGAAATCTGCGAGAAGGCGCTGGACATGTTCGTCTCCGCCTATGGGGCGGAGGCAGGCAACCTGGCGCTGAAGATTCTGTCTGTCGGCGGCCTTTACGTGGGCGGCGGTATCGCGCCGCGCATCCTGGAGAGGCTGAAGGATGGCCTCTTCATGAAGGCCTTTACCGACAAAGGCCGCCTGAGCCAGCTACTGGTCAACATGCCGGTACGCATCATTCTGGAAAGCCGCGCCGCGCTGATGGGCGCGGCGGCCTACGCAGAAGCACGCGCTGCGGAGATCAGCGGCGTCTCCGCAAGGGCCGCGTCCATGAGCCACTAGGCGCCAAGCAGACACATCTCTCGTGGGTTTAGCCTGTCTTAGCGAGGCGTGACAAAGATCACGTGGATGTTTGCACTGACTTCAACCAGATGGCCATGCAAAAGATACGGCCGATACTGCCACTGAGTCACCGCATCCAGCGCAGCCTTGGTCAACACAGAGCCCGGAGAGATGACCACCTCTGGATCATAAATTTTCCCGTCTGTACCGATCCTGGCGTGAATGAGTACGGTACCCTGCAGTTTCTCAAGCACTGCTATTGGCGGGTATTCCGGCGGCACTTTTTTGATGAGCGCACCTTCTGCTACTCCGGAAGAAAGCGAAACATTCGGTGTAGGAATCTCCGTGGCATCGACAGGCGGCTTGAGTGCAGCATTTGCAGGGTCGAACGACGTGACAGAGTCCACCGTCACAGAAAAGACCGTTCGGTCCTCCGCCATGACCCGTACTTCCATCGGCAGGTTGCGTTCCTGCATCTGTTCAATGCGACTGTATACAGTCGTGAAGATCCGTTCGCTGTAGGAAAATCGCAGCACCGGAGCCTTGGGATCAAAACAATACGCTGGAAATGACCCCAGTACAGTGGAACTACCCTCCTGCGCCGCTGCTTTTTCGGGTACGAGCATGACACAGTGAAATTGAATACCGCCTGCCTTCGCCATTTTGCTCTGCAATACCATCTGAGGACTGTCCAGCACAGCGGGTGCCGGCAAAGGCCGCAGAATCCTCGAGATGGGGTCCCGCTCGAAGTAATGGAGCGCCTCCCCACTGGCTTGGTAGAAATGCTTGCCGTCCGCTGTACTCCACTCCGACCGGCTGGCGCTGGGGCGGGTCCAGGTGCGGCGATGAACTTTTGGACTGGCCCACCAGTATTCGAATGTGCCTGTTTCTCCCGGCTTTCCCAATGCGTCATAAAGCTGATAATGCGCCTTCATGTGCCAGGGCTTGAGCGCAGGGTCATTGAAGTCATAGAGCGGGGCTGCGGCTTTGAAGATCGCGCGCGGGTCCGTCGGTAGCCCCTGGGATTGACTTCCAGAAGTCTGTCCGGCTGCAGAGAACGCAGCGAGTAGCAACGATGCGGCAGCAATCATTTTAAACATCGCCGCATTGTAGTGAAGCATCCCTCAGATTGTCATGGGGTAGGAAGGACCGCTTGAAGTCCTACCTTCTTCAGGCCCGGGAGGGGTTTGCTGCCTCCGCCGGTGCGAACCAGAGGCGCTGGATGGCCAGCGCGGCCTGCACCAGCAGGATGAGTGCAGGCACCCCGTCTCTTGGTCATTGGACTCACTGGCTCAGATAGATTCTCAAGAGTCGGCTTTATCGCAAGGTTTTCTGAGAGCTCCTGATCGTTCCGAGCGGTTCACCGCTAGGCAAGATCGGAAACGCCTCGGGTGATGTAGCTATGCTGGCACCTCGGAGTTGATCCGAGGCGTTTTCGATTTGCGGGTGAGAAGGAAGCCGCAGGCGCCGGGGCCGCGGTGATCGAGGAGGGGATTATGGATATTGAATACCGTTTGGTGATTGGCAAGATGTTTTTTGCCGTTGCGGTGTTCGCCGATGGTGTTGGGAGCTGGTGAGAAGTTGCCTGCAGCGTCGGTCTGGAAGTGGTGTGGAGATGTCGGTGAACGTGGTGTTCAAGCAGTGCTGGGTGCCAGGCGCACACTCCGGCGGAGCCATGCGTGAAGCAAGCCGAGAGTGCGGGTTGGGGCAGGCGATCATGAGGAATCGAAGGTTGCCAGATAGAGTTGAGCTGCGGTGAAGCGTTCGACGACACGCATGGGCGCGCCGCAACGCGGGCAGTGCCATGTGATCGAGATCGGTGCCGGTGGTGGTAGGTCCAGGGGAGCGGAGCCCTGTTGAGCCAGTAGCGTACGCGCCAGAGGCAGCAGTTGTTTGCGGAAGCGGTTGGATAGCAGTCCGTAGTGGCGGATGCGGACGAAGCCTTTGGGCAAGACATGCAGGAAGAAGCGGCGCAGGAACTCCACGGCGTCAAGGGTCATGATGCGCTGCTTGCTGCCGTGAGCGTAATCGCGCCAGCGGAAACTGACTCGCTGTCCATCGAAGGCCGTGAGTCGATGGTTGGAGATGGCCATGCGGTGGGTGTAGCGGCCGAGATAGCGCAGGACATGGGCTGGGCCGCCGAAGGGTGGCTTGGCGTAGACGAACCATTTCTTCTTGCCAAGTTTCGTGGTCAGATCCTCGAACCATGCAGGATCACTGAAATCGGCTGCGGGCCCGCGGCAGTCGAGCTGGTGGTTGCGGTAGAGCTGACGGAGGCCGGAGAGGAACTTCTCGCGGAACACCCTGCGCAGCACCGGAATGGGCAAGAGGAACAGCGGGTGCCTGGTGTGGATCCAGCGCTGATGATCGGCCGACAGTCCGCCGCCGGGGACCACGCAATGGACGTGATAATGGCCGAGCAGGTTCGAGCTCCAGGTGTGCAGGATGGAGAGGAACCCAATCTCGGCGCCGAGGCGCCTGGGATCGGCGGCGACTTCGAGCAGGGTCTGGGAGCTGGCGTCGAACAGCAGATCAAGAAATCGCTTCGGGCTGGTGAGTGCCAGCGGGTTGAGTTCGTGAGGGACGGTGAAGACGACGTGGAAGTAGTTGGTGTTGAGCAGATCGCGCTGCTGGGCTTCGAGCCATCGCGCACGAGCTTGCGCCTGGCACTTTGGACAACAGCGCGACCGGCATGAGTCATACGAAAACCCGGCCTCATAGCCGCAGCCGACACACTTGTCCTTATGCCCGCCGAGGGCGGCAGTGCGGCAGCGCTCGACAGCCCGAAATGCCTTCAGCTGCTGGAAGCTGATGCTGGACTGGTAGCGATCAAGAAACTGCCTGCCCTGTGCGCGGACGACATCGGCCACTTCGATGGCCGGCCGCGTCATGAACGCGGACGGTGATAGAGACGGCGGCTCTGGTCGATGCGGGACAGCTTCAGCTCTTCGATCGGGTTCGAAATCTGGTGCAAGTGGCGCTGCGAGAGGTGAAGGTACTGCGCCGTAGTTTCCAGATCCTCATGACCGAGCAGAAGCTGGATAGTGCGCAGGTCGGTGCCGGCTTCCAGCAGATGGGTGGCCCAGCTGTGGCGAACCAAATGCGGGCCGACCTTCTTCCGGATGCCGGCCTGTTTCGCTGCTTTCTTGCAGACCAGCCACACCGTCTTGTTGCTGATGGGCCGCTCGCGATCGCGGTAATTGCGTGAAGGAAACAGATACGTGCGCGGCTTGAGCCAGCGCCAGTAGGCGCGCAGGGTCTCCAGCAGCGCCGGGCTCAGCGGCAGGTCGCGGTCCTTGTGCCCCTTGCCGTCAACCACGTGAATGACCATACGCGGGCTGTCGATGTCGCCGACCTTCAGCCGCGCCACCTCGGCGCGACGCATGCCGGTGCCATACAGAACCATCAGCAGGGTGCGTTGGAACAGGTCGCTGCTGGCCTCGATCAGACGCGCCACTTCTTCCAGGCTAAGGATCTTGGGCAGCTTCCTGGGTACCTTGGGAAAGGGAATGAACTGCCGGAACTCGTGTCGGCCAAGGGTGCGCACGAAAAAGAATCGCAGGGCGCAGATGTGGTTCTCGACCGATCCCGGGGAAAGCTTTCGTTCCTTGAGCAGATAGGCCTGGTAGCTGCGCAGATGGTCCGGGCCCAGCTTGTCGGGTGACTTGCCGAAGTGTTGTGCGAAGCGCTCGACGAACCGAAGGTAGTACCGGATCGTCCTGTCAGAGTAGTTGCGACGCTGGAGTTCTTCCAGCATCATTTTGCGAAGATGAGTCACAGTCAATTCCTCCTGTGACCCACACACTATCCCCGCCACCAAACTACTCGACAGCCACCACCGCAGCGGACGCGGCGCCTGCGGCTTCGTTCTCACCCGCAAGTCTTCCATAACGAGTTGGTAAGCAGCCGCTGCCGCCTCCGGCGGGGATGATGCTGACTCTTCGCTCAAAGCCGCCAGGTGGCAGGATTCGCCTGTCGAGGGTGGCGGCAAAGCGTTGTAGTTCCGGGCGGGGTTGGACTCTAACAGCCGGCAAAGTTGAATGCATTTGCAACGCAGAGAATCCTCCGCTCACATGCGGCTTAGCGCACGGAGGAGGACGGGCTCTGACGCGCTTGGTGTTGCGCGCGATTCAGCAGCGCGGCCCATTTGTCAGGCTGGACAGCCGCGCGCGGGACACGCGACCGATTCAGCTTGTAGCGGATCTTCTCAAGCCCGTGCAACTCGCGGTCATCCTGCACAAACGGGATGAGGCGACTTGCGGCGCGCTCGACTGTGGCCCGCTGTTCCTGGAACAGGACGCCATCCTCCGGACGAAACTGGGCCCAGGCGATTGACTTAACGAAGCCCGATGCGCCGAATCGATTGGAGCGGAGCACGTCCTCCACAAAAACTCGAATAGGGCCGGAGAACAGATGCAGCGCATCGTGAAAGGCCACCACGCCTTCCGGCTCCACGTGCGGAAAAAAGCCATCGAAATCCGACTTCGCTCCCTGGTAGCTATGGTCGCCATCGATCCACAGAAAACGGATGGGGCGCTTCCACGCAGCCGCCAGTTCGCTTGAGTAGGCGCGGTGCACTTCCACCTGCTGCGCCACACCGGCAGCCTCAAGGTTGCTCTGGAACTCCTGAAAGGACGTGGCGCCGGGAACCGCCCGATGCTCCTTCAGCTCAGCCGAGTTGAAGTTGTGCGGATCGATGGCGACAACCGGGCCCAGGCCGTAATGCGCGGCCACCCTGGCGAGCACCACCGTGGACTTACCCTTGAAGCTGCCGATCTCCACAATAGCTCCGGCGCAGGGGGTGCATGCCGCGGCGAGGCCCAGAAAGCGGGCCTCGTCTTCCACCAGAAATCCCGGAACGTCGCGCGCCGCCTCCCAAGCATCGTCAAGAACGGCACTTAGATCGTGCGGAATTTCAATCCTGGCCAAGAACCTTCTCCATCTGCCGACGCTGTCCGCACTGCAGCGATGACCTGCGCCGGCGAGAGCAAAATCATGCTGATTATAACGGGCGCTCGGTGGCCAAAGATTGCTTCCACGGCAACTCTCCGTGCGGCATCGTGGCTCATCCGCAACCTGGACCTGCGCCCGTGCAGAAGCGGCGAATTTTTGTTGCGGCGCACTTGCTCCCTGCAAGGCACCCCTGCTCAATGGCGGCCGGAAATTCCCCGTAGCGAGGCAGTCTCCGATAGTCTAGGGGCATGAGTCTGACCTGCTGCGCATATCCGTACTACGCGCCCGCATCGCACGGCTCGCGGACGGCACGGGCATGTTGAGGCGCTGGCTGCTGCGGATCGCGATGGCTTTAATCGTCGCCTTTATTGCGCTGTACACCGGCGATTGGATCGTCTTTGCGTTGCGCGGTTCGCCGGTAGACAAGGTCACCGTGAACCGCTACCTGGCCGTGCCGCTCAAGGGCAACAAACAGGAGTTTGACTTTCTTGGAACGGTAGAGGTGCCGTGTGCCGTGGCCCTCTTTGCCC
>JAJXWS010000045.1 GCA_021781495.1 Acidobacteriota bacterium
GACACCGGCTGCCTCTGCACCACCATGTATCGCATCAGCCCGCAGCACCTGGCCTGGGCGCTGGAAAACCTGGTCGAAGGCCGCGTGGTCAACCAGATCAAGGTGCGCAAAAGCGTCAAGCAATGGGCTCGCGTGGCCCTCGACCGCATGCTCGAAGTCAGCGCGTAGCGCGGTGCTGCGCGTTTCGTCGTATCCTGAAAGCAAAGAGATCCCCATGAAGACCTTCACCCTCGACGAAGCCCAATCCTTGCTCCCCGTGCTGGAGTCGCTGCTGAAGCGCGCCATCGAGAGCAAGAACGCGGCCGATCAGGTGGAGTCCGATCTCGCCGACCTCGCGCAGCGCATCTACCTTGCCGGCGGCATGTACATCGACGCGGCCCAGGTCGCCAAACAGCGCACCGAAATGGACGTCCACCTCCAGCGCATGCGCGAAACCATCGCGGAGATTGACGCCATCGGCGTCCAGGTCAAGGATATTGAAACCGGCCTGCTCGACTTCCCCTGCCGCATCGACGATGAGGTCGTGCTGCTCTGCTGGCGCATGGGCGAGCCCTCCATCGAGCACTGGCACACCGTCGAGTCCGGATTCAAAGGCCGCCAGCCCGTGGACGAGCGCTTCCGCCGCCGCTCCAACTCCAACAACCGCCCCAACTGATTCCGCCTCGCTTCCAGCCGCATCAGCGCTGCATCTGCCGCCGTTTCATCTTGTGGCAAGCCCACAGGCGCGCCGTTTCACTTCACGGTATTCTGAAGGGGTAGCACCACTTCCCTCCCGAGTCGTACTCCACGCTCGGGCATCCAAACAGTACGCCCATCGAAGCATCTGCATCGCAGCGCTGCAACATGGTCTGCGCGCCGCGGCTGTGTGCCCCGGCAACCCGCTTCGAGAAGACAAACACATCATTCCCACAGGAGGAGTCATTCATGCTTACAGTAGGCGAGCAGTTCCCCAGTTATTCCCTCACCGCCGTGGTCGATCTCAATCCCAGCAAGGCCTTTGAGACCATCACGGAAAACAGCTACCCCGGCAAGTGGAAGGTCTACTTCTTCTGGCCCAAGGACTTCACCTTCGTCTGTCCCACTGAGATTGCCGCCTTCGGCAAGCTGAACCAGGAGTTCGCCGATCGCGATGCCCAGGTCCTCGGCGGCAGCATTGACTCCGAGTACGTCCACCTGGCGTGGCGCAACCAGCACCCCGACCTCAAGGACCTGCCCTTCCCCATGCTGTCGGACATCAAGCGCGACCTCTGCGAGCAGCTCGGCATCCTCGACCTCAAGGCCGGCGTAGCACAGCGCGCCACCTTCATCGTCGATCCCCAGAACACCATCCGCTTCGTCTACGTCACTGACCTTTCCGTCGGTCGCAATCCGCAGGAGGTGCTCCGCGTCCTCGATGCCCTGCAGACCGATGAGCTCTGCCCCTGCAACTGGAAGAAGGGCGAAGAGACCATCCACGTCTAAGCAGTCGCCGCGAGTCGTGGCCCGGCGCATCCTTCCGGGCCGCGCATCGCGCCTGCGCAACCATCCACCCATTCCTCGTTCCGGAGCACGCCGCATGACACTCGATGCCCTCGTCGATTCGCTTCCCCCGTTCGCCCGGGATCTGAAGCTGAACTTCTCCTCGCTGGTTCGCAACAACGCTGAGCTCACCCCGCAGCAGTTGTGGGGAACCGTGGCCGCCACGGCCATCGCCACGCGCTGCTCTGCGCTCACCGCGGCCGCACTCGACGCTGCCTCCGCGCATCTTTCGCCGCAGGCGCTTCAGGCCGCCAAAGCCGCTGCCGGCATCATGGGCATGAACAACATCTTCTATCGCTTTCAACACCTCAGCTCCAACCCCCGCTACTCCACCATGCCCGCGCGCCTGCGTATGAATGGCCTGCGCGGTCACGGCGTGGAAGAGGTCGACTTCGAGCTGTGGTGCCTCGCCGTCTCCGCCATCAACGGCTGCGGCAAGTGCGTGGACGCGCATGAAAAAGTGGTGCGCGAAAAAGGCGCAACCGAGGACCTCGTCATGGCCATCGTGCGCGTATCCGCCGTGATCCACGCCATCGGCGTCGCACTCGAATCCGTTGCCCTGGAACCCACTGCCCTCGAACCCGCTGCCGTTGAAGCTCCCGCTCTGGCATAACGCGGCGCACAGCCGCAGCCATCGGCCCCGGCGCAATCGCTGCCGGGGTCTTCTCTTTGCGCGCCATTTCGCAACACAAATCTCTTCGCCTTCCCGCGTGGCTTTTCACCACGCAACAAACTGCGGCAGCATGCGCGACAACCATCTACCCTCATCCTTCGTCTAATGCAGTAGACAAAGAGCCTCTGGTACGTTGGCATCGCGGAGGCGTAAGCAATTCCAATTTGGTTGAGGAGTTTCTTCGCATGAAACGTGAAGCCGCAATACCCGTGTCAATTGCCGTTGTTTCTCTCGCACTGCTCTGTTCACCGCTTGCGCAGGCGCGCACGTCCGCCACGCTGCAAAGCAATGCGAACGCATCCACACCAATCGCCGGACAAAGGGAAGCCAACAAGATGGTTCCGGCGCGGGCCTCGCTCCTGAAGCAGCTCGACGCCCGCAAAATCAAGTCCGGCAACCAATTCCAGGCTCGCCTGGGCGACACCATCCACCTGAAAAACGGGCCCGAACTTCCGCGCGGAACCCTGCTCATCGGCACCGTCGTGACCGATCGCATGAAGACCACCGGCACCTCGCGTCTCGCCCTTCGCTTCGATCACGCCAGGCTCAAGGACGGCAAGACCTTTCCCATCAAGGCAACCATCGTTGCCATCACAGCGCCAACGTACGACTCCTATGACGATTACGCAACGGAGGACCCATCCCAGTTGTGGAATCACTCCATCCTGCAGATAGACCAGATCAATGTCTTATCCGGCGTTGACCTGCACAGCAAGATCGCGAGTGACGACTCCGGCGTCTTCGTCTCCAACAAGAAGGACGACGTAAAACTCAATTCCGGCAGCCAGATCATGCTCGCCATCGCCGCGCAAAACAGCAGCAAGCAGAGCTGATCTCTCTTTGCCGCAGCGCGCAAGCGCGACCGGCAACATCCGTCCCTCGCCGGGATCCCGGCATGCACCCGGGTTCCCGGCTCAATCCCTGCCATCGCCGCTTTCGCATCCTCCTGCCGCAGCCGCAGCGCACCTTCAACGCACCTCCTCTGAGCGAAATTCCCCGCACGCGCGTCTTGCACTGCAGACGTCTCCATCCCGTAGCGCACCGTCGCGGGCGCGACAGAATCGCCGCCCAGGCGCTACCCTTGGGTTGAGTAGAAGAATTCGCCGTGGAGTGAGAAATCCCTCATCGGCAACCGGCACAGGAGCGGCAATGAAGATACGACAGTGGGCAAACGTGGCGCTGCTGGCAGCGTCGCTCCTTTGCGGCGGTTGCAAGGGCTTCTGGGATGCGCCACCCAACGGCGGCGGTGGCGGCGGTGGAACCACGGCCTCCAGCGGCGAGTTCTACGTGGCCAACACCGCGGCCAGCCAGATTGCGGGTTTCTACATCAACGCGGGCACCATCACCGCGCTGCCCGGCAGTCCCTATGCCATGGCCGCCGCGCCCATCTCCCTCACCATTGCGCCCAACAACAGTTTCCTCTACGCCAGCACCATCAACGGCATCTATCTCTACACCATCGCGGCCAACGGCCAGCTCTCGCTTGCCAACAACGGCAACCCCATCTCCTCTGACCAGGCCGTCAGCATGCAGGTTTCCGCCAACAACTCCTGGCTCATCGACGCGGAATCCGGCGTGCCGCAACTCTTCGCCATCCCCATCAATCCCTCCACCGGCATGGCTGCATCCAGCGTGGAGCAGTTCGTCAACCTGCCCGCCGCCAATCTCCAGCAGTTGGCGCTCTCGCCGGATAACCTCCATGTCATCGCCGCCATGGGCACCGGAGGCACCGCCGTCATTCCCTTCACGCCCGGCAACGCAAACCCCTTCGGCGCCGTCACCACCATCCCCGTCCTCAACACCGCTGGCTCCGCGCTTTCCGTCGCCGTCGATCCGCAGGATCGCGTCTTCTACGTAGGCGAAACAGCCGCCACAGCAGGCTCCAACACCGGCGGCCTGCGCGCCTTCAACCTCAGCACGCTCGCCGAGCTCACCAACTCGCCGTTCGCCAGCGCCGGACTCGCGCCCTACTCCATCCTGCCCGTAACCCTCTCAGGCGCAAGCTATGTCTACGTCGCCAATCGTCAGGTCAGCGACAGCGCTACCGGCGTCATCTCCGGCTTCTCCCTTTCCGCCAGCGGCACCACGTACTCGCTCACCGCGCTCGCCAGCACCTTCACCGCGGGCGCGCACACCGTCGAACTTGCTGAGGACAACACCGGCAACTTCCTCTTCGCCGTCAACTACGACGGCAGCCCCGACCTCACCGGCTACACCTTCAGCACCACCAACGCCGGCTACCTCACCACAGCCATCTCCGCGGCCACCGGCACTGATCCCGTGCAGGCCTCGTCCATTGCCGCACTGCACTAGTCGCATGTCCGTAGGCGCGCGCCCATGACGGCCCGTTTTGTATTACGATGCAGTGCATGATTGCTGGCGTCTCCTGGACTTGGTGGGTGGCATTTCACGCAGGCGTGGTGCTGCTTCTGCTCATCGACGCATTCCTGCCCGGACGCCGTCACCAGGCGCGCCATCCCCACCTCGTAGCATGGATCTGGACCGTCGTCCTCGCCCTCGCCTCCGCTGCATTCGCCGCATGGATCGCCGTCGCGCAAGGACACCAGCAGGCTCTCGAATGGATTGGCGGCTACACCATTGAGACCTCGCTCAGCATCGACAATCTCTTCGTCTTCCTCGTCCTCTTTCACGGCTTCCACATCCCCGAAGAGCGACAGCACACCGCGCTCCTCTGGGGCGTTGCCGGAGCCGTCGTCCTGCGCGCGCTCTTCATCGCCGCCGGCGTTGCCCTCCTCGCGCACTTCACGTGGATACCGTGGATCTTCGGCGCGTTGCTCGTCTATGCCGGGTGGCGCCTGTTGCGCGGCGGCTCAGCGCACGCAGCCATTCCTGCCTGGGTTCGCCGCTTCCATCCCGCGGGCGGCTCTCTGCTCCCGGTCATCGTGGCGGTCGAGTTCACTGACCTCCTCTTCGCCATCGACTCCATCCCCGCCGTGCTCGCCGTCTCGCACAATCCCTTCATCGTCTACACGTCCAACATCGCGGCCATCCTCGGCCTGCGCTCGCTCTACTTCGCACTCTCGTCGCTGCTCAACCGCTTCCGCTATCTGCACTACGGTCTGGGCGTGCTGCTGATCTTTGTCGCCTTCAAGATGATCGCCGCTCACTGGATCGAAATTCCCATCACCCTGTCGCTGGCCATCATCGGCGCCATCCTCGGCGTCTGCGGTCTCGTCTCCTGGCTCGTCGACGGCAGCCTGCGCGAGCCCATGCCGAAGGAGTGACGCCGCGTCCTACCACGCCTCAAACGTGATGCGCTCCCTGCCGGAAAACATCGAGTGCTTCCGGAAGTGCGCATCATCGCGCTGCGGATAGTCATTGCGAAAATGCGCGCCGCGGCTCTCCGTGCGCGCCAGCGCAGAGTGCAGAATCGCATACGCCACCGAGCACAGCGCCCTGGCCTCGGCCAGCCTGCGTCCCATCTTGCGCGGCTCTGCAAACCTCGCCAGTGCCGCTTCACACCGTGCCTGCGCGTCGAATCCCTCGCGCAGCGTGCTCTCTGCGCGCAGCAGCCCGGCATAGGACCACATGCTGTGCTGCAGCTCCGCCACAGTGTTCTCCAGCCGCTGCTCTTCCTCGGCGCGCAGCGTCTCCGCGTCGGCCGCGGCGGCATCGGCGGTCACCAGTTCCAGCGCATCGTCCAGCATCGCCCGCGCCGCGCGCGCTCCAAACACCAGCCCCTCCAGCAGCGAATTCGAGGCCAGCCGGTTCGCGCCGTGAACCCCCGTGCACGCCGCCTCGCCCGCCGCGTACAATCCACGCACCGTCGTTCTTCCAGACAGGTCCGTGCGAACGCCGCCCATCAGGTAGTGCGCCGCGGGCCGCACCGGAATCATGTCCCGCTGCAGATCCAATCCATAACCCGCCAAAAACGCGCTGATGCCCGGAAACCGGTGATGCAGATCCACGCCCGCAACGTGGCGCATGTCCAGGTGAACCATCCGCGACTCGCCCGGCCGCTCGCCCATGCCCTCGCGCGTAATGGCCCGTGCCACCACGTCGCGCGGAGCCAGCTCCAGCAGCGGATGATAGCGATCCATAAAGCGCTCGCCGCGCTCATTGCGCAGATACGCACCCTCGCCGCGCAGCGCCTCCGACAGCAGAAACCGCGGTGCTCCCGGCAGCGAAAACGCCGTCGGATGGAACTGGTAGAACTCCATGTCCGCCAGTTGTGCGCCCGCCTCCGCCGCCAGCGCAATGCCGTCGCCCGTGGCCACAGCAGGGTTCGTCGTGTCGCTGTACACCTGCCCTGCGCCGCCCGCCGCAATCAGAACCGCGCGCGCCGTTACCCGCTCCATGCGGTTCTCACGATCCAGCAGATCGGCCGCAACCACGCGCCCATCCGCCACCACCAGCCCCGTCACCGTGGTCCACTCGGCAAAGCGAACACGCTTATGCGCCCGCGCAAACGCCACCAGCGACCGGCTGATCTCCGCGCCCGTCGCATCGCCATTCGCATGCAGAATGCGGGGCCGCGAGTGGGCTCCTTCGCGCGTGCGCAGCAGTTCTCCGTGTTCGCGGTCAAACTTCGCGCCCCACTCCATCAGCTCTGCCACGCGCGCCGGCCCCTCGGCCACCAGCACCTCCGCGGCCGGCTGATACACCAGGCCATCGCCCGCGGCCACCGTGTCCTGCAGATGCAGGCTCACATCATCGCCGCCCTCCACCGCAACCGCGATGCCGCCCTGCGCATAGTGCGTGTTCGACTCGGCAACCGACTCCTTGGTGACCACCAGCACGTCGCCATATTCGGCAAGCTCCACCGCTGCCCGCAGCCCGGCCACGCCCGCCCCCATCACCAGATAATCCACACGCGATACCGATGCCATAACCTTTGAGGCTATCACCCCGCCGCGGCCCGTGTTTTAGGATGGAAGTAGCGTGCAGACCATTCGAGTAGAAACACCATCGGCCAGATACGACGTCGTCATCGGCAGCGGCCTCATCCGGACGCTCGCCCCGCGCATCGAGCGCGCCATCGGCAAATTGCCGCGCCGCGTCTTCGTGCTCACCTCGCCTGAAATCTGGGCGCTATGGGGTGAAGCCTTCTCCGCCTCGTTTCCGCAGCCGCCCATCGCGCTCTTCCTGCCCGCGGGCGAAAAGCACAAGACCATCGCCAGCGTGGACAAGCTCCTGCGCCAGATGATCTCGGCCGGCGGCGATCGCGGCTCGCTGCTCATCGCCTTCGGCGGCGGCATCGTCGGCGACGTGGGCGGATTCCTGGCCGCCATCTTCATGCGCGGCATCCCATACGTGCAGGTGCCCACCACGTTTCTCTCGCAGGTCGACTCCTCCGTCGGCGGCAAGACCGGCGTCAACCTGCCCGAGGGCAAAAACCTCGTCGGCAGCTTCCATCATCCCCGCGCCGTATTCGCGGATATTGAAGTGCTCGGCACCCTCTCGGATCGCGAGCTGCGCGCCGGCCTCATGGAAAGCGTCAAGGCGGGCATCATCCGCGACCGCTCCCTGGTGCGCTTCATGGAGGCGCATGCCAGCGATGTGCTCCGCCGCGACCCGCGCGCGCTCGAGAAAGTCATCGCGGCCTCCGTTCGCATGAAGGCCGACGTCGTTCATCGCGACGAGCGCGAGGGCGGCCTGCGCATGATCCTCAACTTCGGCCACACCCTCGGCCACGCCATCGAGCAGGTCACGCGCTACAAGGCGCTGCTGCACGGCGAGGCCGTCGGCTGGGGCATGATCGCGGCCCTCTACCTCGCGCGCCAGCGCGGCTCCATCTCCAGCCGGCAGTTCGAGCGCCTTGAGAGCCTCATCCACCTCTACGGTCCACTGCCTCCGCTCAAGGTTCGCGCCGCCAGGCTCGTCGCGGCCAGCGGCGCTGACAAGAAGAACATCGGCGGCGTGCGTCGCTTCGTGCTTCCCGTCGGCATCGGAGACGCGGGCGTGGTGGAAGATGTAACCCCCGCCGAGCTTGAAGCCGCAGCCCGCTACATGCTCGCCCGCGCCCTGGAGTTGCACGCCTGATGCCCGCAACGGGAGCCAAACCGCTCGGAGCCGAAGACGAGGTCAGCGCTGCGCGCAGCGTGCAGCAGATGTTCAACTCCATCGCGCCGCGCTATGACCTGCTGAATCACGTCCTCTCCGCCAACATCGATCGCCTCTGGTGGTGGCGCACCGCGCGGCGTTTCCGCTCCGTGCTGGCGCGGCCGAACGCTGCCGTCCTCGACATCTGTTGCGGCACCGGCGACATGACCATGGCCCTGCTGCGCCGTCGCCCTTCCGGCGCGCGCCCCATCCTCGCCGCCGACTTTGCCCACGGCATGCTCAGCCGCGGAGCCCTCAAGTTCGGCGGCCGCGGAGCTGTCGCCCTCGAGGCCGATGCCCTGCATCTGCCCTTGCGCCCCGCCTCGCTCGACCTCATCGTCACCGCCTTCGGCTTTCGCAATCTCGCCAATTACGAGGCTGGCCTCCGCGAGTTCCATCGTGTGCTCAAGCCCGGCGGCCAGCTCGGCATCCTCGACTTCAGCGAGCCCGGCGGCCTTATCGGCAAGGCCTACGCCGTCTACTTCCGCCGCGTTCTGCCCGCCATCGGCCGGCTCATCTGCGGCAAGGAGGGCCCCTACAGCTATCTGCCCTCCTCCGTGGGCAGCTTTCCGCCGCCGCCCAGCATGCTCGCGCTCATGCGCTCCGTCGGCTACGAGCAGTGTTCCTGGAAGCCTTACACCTTCGGCATCGCCGGATTGTACACAGCCCGCCGCCCAGAGTAGCCTGAAAGCACAATGACGCAAGCCGAGATCACCCAGGCCGGGCACGCGGCAGA
Organism: Acidobacteriota bacterium; assembly: GCA_021781495.1. Taxonomy (GTDB): domain Bacteria; phylum Acidobacteriota; class Terriglobia; order Terriglobales; family Acidobacteriaceae; genus Telmatobacter. The sequence goes on from JAJXWS010000045.1 coordinate 8,991, forward strand.
AAAGCGCAAGGCGGCGCTCCATTCCATGGTTGCCGCCACCACCATGACCCTGCTCAAGCTGGTCGCGGGTCTGCTCTCCGGCTCCCTCGGCGTCCTCTCCGATGCGGCTCACTCCGGCCTCGATCTCGCCGGCGCCGCCCTCACCTTCTTCTCTGTCCGCGTCTCAGACAAGCCCGCCGACGAAAACCACACCTACGGCCACGGCAAAATTGAAAACATCTCCTCCTTCGGCGAAGTAGGCCTGATGGCCGCCTCCTGCGCATGGATCATCTGGGAGGCGATGCAGCGCATTCTGCATCACGCGGTCGAGCTGCATCATTCCATCTGGCCCGTGCTCGTCCTCGTCTCCTCCATCGTCGTTGACTTCTGGCGCTCCCGCGAGCTGCGCATCGTCGCCGTTCGTACCGGCTCGCCCGCGCTGGCCACTGATGCCTTCCACTTCGCCTCTGACATCTGGTCCACCGTCGCCGTGCTCGCCGGCCTGGGCGCAAGCTGGATTGGCGCGCATTTCGGCATCGAGTGGCTCCAGTACGCCGATCCCTTCGCCGCCGTCATCGTCTCCATCATGATCCTGCGCATCACCGCGCATCTGGCCTATGAGACCATCGGCGTCCTCATGGATCAGATCCCCGCCGAGACCCGCCGCCAGATCATCCGCGAAGTGGAGCAGGTGCAGGGCGTGCTCGCCGTCGAGCGGGCGCGTGTCCGCCGCTCCGGCGCATCGCACTTCGCGGACCTCACGCTGGCCATGCCTCGCCACTACACCTTCGAGCACACCGGCGAGCTCGTCTGCGCTGCCACCGCCGCCGTCCACCGCGCCCTGCCCCACGCCGATGTCGTCATCCACACCGTTCCGCGCCAGGCCCGCGCTGAAAGCATCTTCGACCGCGTCCGCGCCGTCGCCGCGCGCAACAACGTCGCCGTGCACGACCTCAGCGTCCAGTCGCACCACGGCCGCCTCCGCGTCGAGCAGCACGTCGAGCTCGATGAAACCTTGCCTCTGCTGGAGGCTCACGCCTTCGTCACCGCGCTCGAGGCCGAGATCCTCCGCCACACCCCCGAGATCGACTCCATCCTCACTCACATTGAGAGCGAGCCCGCCACCATCGAGCAGCCGGAGGACCTCGTCGAGGAAGACCGCAAAATCGAGAAGGCCCTGCGCGATTCCTCCAGCCACTTCCCTGAGATTCTCGATGTCCACGAGATCAGCGTCGGCCGCATCGCCGACCACATCTCCCTCTCCTGCCACTGCACCCTGCCGGACGATCTGCCCATGCACCGCGTTCACGAGATCATCACCGCGCTCGAAGACCGCTTCAAGCTCGAGTGCCCTGAGGTCCATCGCGTCACAATCCACCCCGAGCCCGAGACCGATAACTCACGCTGAGATGCTGGAGGGTTCTGCATCATGATCGCGCACAGTGAATGGAAGCACGACGACATCTTTGAAGGCACCACGGAAGACGGCAACACCATCCTCTTCGACGCCGACTCCGCGCACGAGCATGGCCCCAGCCCCGTGGAAGCCGTGCTCATGGCGCTCTGCAGCTGCACCAGCGTCGACGTCGTCTCCATCCTCAAAAAGAAGCGCCAGGACGTGACCGGCCTGCGCGTCTCCGCCGAGGCCACGCGCGCTGAGACGTTCCCGCGCATCTTCACGCACATCAGGCTCACCTACGCCGTGCGCGGCCATCTCAGCCGCAAAGCCGTGGAAGACGCCGTCTCGCTCTCCAAAAACAAGTACTGCTCCGTCTCAAAGATGCTGGAGAAAGCCGCCACCATCGAATACGAGATCGTCTATCCCGATGGAGAGCCCGAGCCATGAGTGGACACGTCTTTCGCAGCTTCTTTCGCATGGTGTCCCTCGTCCTGCTGCTCGTCGTCGTGGGACTTCTCTCCGCCATCACCACCATGCACTTCGCCATCCACGGCGCTGAGGTGGAGGTCCCCACGCTCAAGGGCATGACCGTGGCCCAGGCGCGCAGCGTCGCCGCCGGCCTCGGCCTCAACCTCGACGTGGACAATCGCTACTACTCCGCCGACGTCGCTGCCGGACACATCCTCACCCAGTCCCCCGCGCCCGGCACCGTCGTCCGCAGCGAGTGGCGCGTGCGCGTCTCGGAAAGCCTCGGCCCGCAAAAGGTCGATGTCCCCAACGTCGTTGGAACCGACGAGCGCGTCGCCGCACTCCGCCTGCGCCGCGTCGGCCTTGAGGTCGGCGCAACCTCCCGCCTGCCCGACAGCTCCGCCGACGAAGGCGCCGTCCTCGCGCAGGACCCGCCTGCCCACGCGCAGGGCATCGAGCGCCCCACCGTCAACCTGCTCGTCGCCACCACGTCCAGTGAGGCTCCCGACGGCTTCGTCATGCCCGACCTCAGCGGAATCCCCATCGTCACCGCGCAGGCGCAGCTAGCCCAGGTCGGCATCAAGACAGCCACGCCCACCTTCGTCGATGTGCCGGCCCCAGCCGCCGCCACCGCGGGCGCCGCACCATCTCAACCGTCCGTACCGCCCGGCTCCGTCGTCGCGCAACAGCCTGTAGCCGGCGCGCGCGTCGATCAGTCCACCCAGGTCCAGCTCACCGTCGCCAAGTAGCCGTCCGCAATCATTTCATCGCGGCCCCGCCGCCGCACATCCAATCAATACGGATGACACGCAAACTTCCAGCTTCCCCCGGCCCCGCGGCGCGCACCAGCTTTTCGCACGCATGGCGTGCCATGCGCCATCGCAACTTCCGCCTCTTCTTCGGCGGACAAAGCATCTCGCTCATCGGCACGTGGATGACGCGCCTTGCCACCTCGTGGCTCGTCTACCGGCTCACCGGGTCTGCCCTGCTGCTCGGCATTGTCGGCTTCGTCGGCCAGATTCCTTCCTTCATCCTCGCTCCTCTCGCCGGCGTTCTCGTCGATCGCGTTGATCGCCGCAAGGTCCTGCTCTGGACGCAGATCCTCGCCATGCTGCAATCCCTCGCCCTGGCCTGGCTCACCCTCTCCCATCGCATCACCATTGGTGAAATCCTCGTGCTCAGCGCGCTGCAGGGCATCGTCAACGCCTTTGACATGCCCAGCCGCCAGTCCTTCATGGTCAAAATGGTCGGCGACCGCGCCGACCTCTCCAACGCCATCGCCATCAACTCCTCCATGGCCAACGCCGCGCGCCTCATCGGCCCCTCGCTGGCAGGCCTGCTCATCGCTGCCACCAATGAGGGCTGGTGCTTCCTCGTCGATGGCGTCAGCTACATCGCCGTCATCGTCTCCCTGTTCCTGATGCGCATCGAAGCGGACGACGAGCCGCTCCCCGCCACATCCATGCTGGTGCAGCTCCGCGAGGGCTGGACATACGTCTCCGGCTTCGCGCCCATCCGCACCATCCTGCTTCTGTTCGCGCTTCTCAGCCTCATGGGATGGCCCTTCATGGTGCTCATGCCCGTCTTCGCCGGCCAGGTGCTGCACGGAGGCGCGCACACCCTCGGCTTCCTCTCCGGCGCCGTCGGCGTCGGCTCTCTCGCCTCCGCGCTCTCCATGGTGCTACGCCGCTCCGTCCGCGGACTCACCAAAATGATTCCCTTCGCCGCTGTCATCTTCGGCATCGGACTCATCGCCTTCGGCTTCTCCCACTCCTTCTGGCTCTCCATGCCGCTCATGCTTATTACCGGCTTCGGCATGATGCAGGGCCTCACCGCCAGCAACACCATCGTGCAAACACTCGTGGAAGAAAAGATGCGCGGCCGCGTCATGAGCTACTACACCATGGCCTTCGTCGGCATGGCGCCCTTCGGCAGCCTGCTGGCCGGCGCCATGGCCCACCTGCTGGGAGCGCCCCATACCGTCATCCTCAGCGGCGTCGCCTGCATCCTCGGAGCGCTCTGGTTCTGGTCGCAGCTCGCCACCATCCGCCGTCAGATGCGTCCCATCTACGAGCAGCTCGGCATCGTTCCGCGCGCTGACCTCGCCATTTCAGAGCCCGCCGAGCGCTAACCGCCGCTCCCGTGCCTTACGATGTCAGGGAAAGGATTTCCTCCATGCCCATCCAGCAAGACCTCGAACGCATCGCCCTGCAGGAGCGCGAGCTCATCCTCGCCCGCCTCGACGCGGAGATCGCCTGGCAACTCGGCACCCAGATTCGCTCGCTCGCCGTGCAGCGCGGCCTGCCCGTCGTCGTTGACGTGCGCCGCTTCGGCCAGCCGCTCTTTTACACCGCTCTGGAAGGCACTACGCCCGATAATGTCGAGTGGGTACGCCGCAAGATCAACGTCGTCGCGCGCTTCCATCGCAGCTCCTACGCCGTCGGCCTGCGCGACACCGCAAAGAACGAAACCATCTACGAAGCGCAGGGCCTCTCCCTCGCCGACTTCGCCACGCATGGCGGCTCGTTCCCGCTCGTCGTCGCCGGTGCCGGCATCGTCGGCGCCGTCACCGTCTCCGGCCTGCCGCAGCGCGCTGACCACGAACTCGCCGTCGAGGCTCTCTGTCTCCTGCTCGGGCGCGACTACGCCACCCTCAGCCTCGCAGCGGAGTAAGCGCAGCCGCCCTCAAGCGGCCCCGCCGCCCCGTTCCAGCACCGCAATAAAGAATCCATCCGTGCCAAACACGCCGGGAAGCAGTCGCAGAAAGCCTTCCGGCGTCACGCATGCCAGCAGACGCTCTGCCGCGTCGTCCCCCATCGCTCCCTCGCACCGCAGTGCATCCAGGCACTCGCGCATCGCGGCAACGCGCACCTCCGGCCGCTCCGCCAGCACCGCCGCCACCACCTGCTCATTCTCCTCCGGCTCCAGCGAGCAGGTGGAGTACACCACGCGCCCGCCCGCGCTCGCCGCATCCAGCGCCGCCCGCAGAATCGCGCGTTGCCGCTCCGCCTGCCGCGCCAGCTCCTCGGCCCGCAGCCGGTGCCGAATCTCCGGATTTCTCCCCAGCGTTCCCGTGCCGCTGCACGGAACATCGGCCAGCACCACGTCAAACGTATCCCGCTCTGCCAGCGCGCTCGCATCCGCCTGCCGGCACTCCACCCGCTCGCCCAGCCCCGCCAGCCGCTCTCGCAGCTGCGCCACCCGCTGCGCGCTCCACTCGCACGCCACCAGCCGCGCCTGCGGATTCCGCTCCGCCAGGATCAGCGTCTTCCCGCCCGGCGCCGCACAGCAATCCAGAATCGCACTTCCATGGCCCGCCAGCTCCGCCACCAGCTGCGACCCCTCGTCCTGAATGCGCGCACGCCCCTCGCGAAAGGCCACCGTTCGCGTCACATCGCCCTCGGCCACCACGCGCGCGCCGCGCAGCAGCACGCCCGGCTCCAGCCGCACGCCCTCCGCCGCCAGCTCGGCCGCCACGGCATCCTCTGCCAGCCGCACCGCCAGCGCGGGCTGCGTCTGCCCGTGCCGGCAAATCGCCCGCGCGGCCTCCATGCCATAGCTGCGCGCCCAGCGCTCCACCATCCACGCCGGATGCGCCTCGGCCAGCGCCAGTTCTTCTGCTGTCTCTTCCGGAAATTTCGTAGCCGGCGCAACCGCCAGCTTGCGCAGCACCGCGTTCACCATGCCGGCGGCAAACCGATGCCCCGCCTGCTTGGCCAGCTCCACGCTCTCATCAATCGCCGCACGCGCCGGAATGCGATCCATATGCAGCAGTTGCAGCGCGCCCATGCGGAGCGCAACGCGCACCTCCGCATCCAGCTTCGCGTTGGGTCGAGTCAGCAGCACCTGCAGTTGCCGGTCCAGGCGAATCTGCCAGCGCAGCACGCCCAGCACCAGCGCCGTCGCCAGGTTGCGATCCGCCATGCTCAGCGCGCGCACCGCCTTGCCTCGCAGCAGATCGTCCGAGTGCGCCTGTCCGCGCTCCACCGCCAGCAACACCGCGTAGGCCGCCTTGCGCGCAGCAGAAGCCGTAGCCATCGCGCCTACCCCAGCCGCGCGCCCGCGCCCAGTTGCGCGCCGCGCAGGAACTCCGTCGCCGTCAGGCGCTTCTTGCCCTCAAGCTGCAGTTCCAGCAGCTCCAGCCACGTGTTGTGCGCGCACGCCACCAGCATGCGATGGTCCCGCACCAGCACCTCGCCCGGAGCGCCCGGCGCGGCATCGTCCGCCGCCACCGCCATGCGATGCACAATCAGCTTCCTGCCGCCCAGCGCCGTAAATGCGCCCGGCCACGGCTGAAAGCCGCGCCAGCGATTCCGCAGATCCTCCGCCGTGTGCGCGGCAAAATCCATCCGTCCGTCTTCGCGGTCCAGCAGCGGAGCCAGCGTTGCCCGCGCATGATCCTGCGGCTTCGGCTGCACGCTGCCGTCGGCCAGCCCCGCAAGTGTCTCCACCACCAGCGGCCCGCCGGCTCGCGCCAGCACGTCAAACAGGTCCACCGCCGTCTGCTCCGCGGCAATCGCAATCTCCTGCTGCAGCAGAATCGGACCTGTGTCCAGCCCTTCTTCCAGCAGCATCGTCGTATTGCCGGTCACCGTCTCGCCCATCGCCACCGCCCACTGGATCGGAGCGGCTCCGCGATACTTCGGCAGCAGCGATGCATGCAGATTGATGCACCCCAGCCGCGGCAGCGCCAGCATCCACGGCGGCAGAATGCGGCCATAGGCCACCACCACAATCGCCTCCGGCGCAATCGCTTCCAGTTGCGCGCGAAACTCCGCATTGTTGCGAATCTTGTCGGGCTGCGTCACCGCCAGCCCAGCCGCCAGCGCCGTCTGCTTCACCGGCGGAGCCGCCATCTCCTGCGCGCGGCCCACCGGGCGGTCGGGCTGCGTCACCACCAGCGCAATCGCATGCCCCGCCGCCAGCAGCGCCTCCAGCGTGGGCACCGCAAATCGCGGAGTGCCGCAAAACACCAGCTTCACGGTCTTACCATGTGCCTTCGCGCTGCATCTTGCGGATATGGCGCAGCACCATATCGCGCTTCAGCGCGCTCATGCGAAAGATGAACAGCATGCCGTCCAGGTGGTCAATCTCGTGCTGAAACGCACGTGCCAGCAGCTCATCGCCATCCAGCTCAAACCACTTGCCGTTTTCGTCCTGCGCGCGGACCCGCACCTTCTCCGCCCGCACCACCTTCTCCCGAATCTCCGGAAAGCTCAGGCAGCCTTCTTCCTCGTACTGCCGCCCCTCGCGCTCAATAATCTCCGGATTCACCAGCACCAGCTTCTGCGCCGGGTCCTTCCCCATGCTCAGGTCGATCACCGTCACGCGCTTGGCCACGCCCACCTGCTGCGCCGCCAGCCCGATGCCCTGCGAGACATACATGGTCTCAAACATATCGGCCACAAACCGGTGCAACTCCTCGTTGAACTCGGTGACCGGTTCGCCGGGCTTTTGCAGCACCGGCTCGGGATACTTCACAATCTTCAGAATCATTGGTCCTTCTAAAAACTCCGTATCTGTTCGATGTAGCCCTGGAGATTTCGCTTCATCTCCAGCGCGGAATCTCCACCAAACTTCTGCTGGGCCAGCCCCGCAATCGTCAGCGCCACCATCGCTTCGGCCGCCACCCCCGCCGCGGGCACCACGCAAATATCGCTGCGCTCATAGCTCGCGCTCGTCGCCTCGCGGGTGTCAAAGCGCACGCTCTCCAGCGGCCGGCGCAGCGTCGAAATCGGCTTCAGATAGCCGCGAACCACAATGTCCTCGCCATTTGAGACGCCGCCTTCAATCCCGCCCGCGTTGTTCTGCTCGCGCACAAACCGCGTCGGCCTGCCCGTATCCTCGCTTGCGTAGTGGATGGGGTCATGTACGGCCGAGCCAAACGACTCCGCCGCCACCACGCCCCGGCCAATCTCCACCGCCTTCACCGCCTGCAGGCTCATCACGCTCCACGCCAGTAGCCCGTCCAGCCGCTCGTCCCAGTTGGCATAGGTGCCCAGGCCGGCGGGCACTCCGTGCACCACCACCTCAAACACGCCGCCCACCGTATCGCCGGTGCGCGAGGCATGCTCCACCTCCTGCTTCATGCGCTCTTCCGTCTCCGCATCCACGCAGCTCAGCAGAATCTCCTTGCGCTCCGCAACCTCAGCCACCTCGTCCCAGGTCGCCGCGCGCTCCAGCTCCACGCGGCCCACGCGGATCACGTGGCTGGCAATCTCAATGCCCAGTTCCCGCAGCATCAGCTTGGCAAAGGCTCCCGCCGCCACCCGCGAAGTCGACTCGCGCGCCGACGCCCGCTCCAGCACATACCGCGCATCCGGAAAGTTGTACTTCAGCGCGCCCGCCAGGTCCGCATGCCCCGGCCTGGGCGAGGCCACAGCCTGGTGCTTCGCGGGATCGCCCGCCTCCACCGGCAGCTTCTCCTCCCAGTTCTTCCAGTCGCGATTGATAATCTCAATCGCAATCGGCGCGCCGATCGTCTTCCCGTGGCGTACTCCGCTCAGCACGTGCGCCTTGTCGGTCTCAATCTTCATGCGGCCGCCGCGGCCATATCCCTGCTGGCGCCGCCACAGCTCGCGATTCACAAATTCCAGGTCAATGGGCACCCCGGCCGGCATCCCCGAAACCAGCGCAATCAATGCCTCGCCGTGCGACTCCCCTGCGGTTGAAAAACGAATCATATCTCTTTGATTGTAACGGAATAGCAATCGACCCTCACGCCCAACTCCACCGGCGCGCAACTGCTTTCGTGTATTCTGCTTGCCAGGCAGCCCGCTTCCCGCGCGCCCGCCGCCCAGGAAAACCCCATGGCCTTCTTCCTCTTTAAGACCGAGCCCGACGTCTACTCCTTCGACGACTTCTTCCGCGACCAGGAAACCATCTGGGATGGCGTCACCAACCCCACCGCCGTCAAGCATTTGCGCGAAATGAAGCCCGGCACGAAGTGGATCTTCTACCACACCGGCGACGAGCGCCGTGCCGTCGGCACCGGCACCGTCCTCAGCGTCGACCCCACCGACCCCAAGGTGCCCATCGTCCGCGTCAAAGTCGGTAAGCGCCTCAAAACGCCCAAAGATCTGGCCGCCATCAAAGCGGAGCCTCTCTTTGCCGACTCCCCGCTCGTCCGCATCGGCCGCCTCTCCGTAGTCCCCCTCACCCAGGACCAGTGGAACTGGTTCGTCGCGTAACCGCGAAAACCCGGGCCGGCTTACTCCTCGTCCACGCCCTCCAGCCATCCCCGCGTGTGCAGCAGTTGACGCTGGTCCAGCGCCCACACCTTCCCCGTCATCTCATCGGGCGCCTTCCCCTCGCGCGCCGACTTCTCAAATTCGCTCGCCATCGCCTGCATCTTCGCATCCAGGTCGTCCACAAAGTTCAGCACCAGCGCCTCCGGAATCATCGGCAGCTTCGGCGACCCAAACTCCAGCTTGCCGTGGTGCGACAGAATCATGTGCAGCACCAGCGTGCGCAGCCGTGGCGGAAACCCCGGCAGCCCGTCGATGGTCTTCTCCACCAGCTCCATGCCCATCTGGATATGCCCCAGCAGCATGCCCTCCACCGTGTACTCAAAGCCCGCCTCCCAGGCCAGCTCGCGCACCTTGCCAATATCGTGCAGAATCACGCCCGTCAGCAGCAGGTCGCGGTGCAGCACCGGGTAGTGCGGAGCCACCCTGTCCGCCAGCTTCAGCAGGCTCACCACATGCTCCAGCAGCCCGCCCAGCCACGCATGGTGCAGCTGCTTCGCTGCCGGAGCCTCGCGGTACGCCTGTGCCAGCTCCGGGTCCTGCAGCAGCGTCGTCAGCAGCAGCTTCAGGTTCGGCTCCGTAAAGCTCTCCACAAAGCCCATCAGCTCTTGCCAAAGCCCGTCCACATCCAGCGTCGTGGCGGGCATCAGGTCGTGCCTGTCCGCCTCGCCCGGCAGAGCCTTGCGCAGTTGGTCCACCTTCAGTTGCAGGCGGTCGTCAAAACGCGAAACGCTCCCCCGCACCTTCACCATGTCGCCACGATCCGCGTCTTTGGCAATGCGCGGATCGCCCGGATCCCACACCCGCCCCTCCAGCTGGCCTGTCTTGTCGCTCAGCGTCAGGGTCAGATACGGTTTGTTCGTCCGGGTCGTCCGCTGCTGCCTGGCCAGCAGCAGAAAAAAGCTGTCGAAGACCCGGCCCTCTTCGAACCCCGCAAGATCGGCAATGTAAATATCTTTCATTCTGCCCGACAGATTAACGCACCCGCCCGCCTGCGCCCAAAAACACCGCGGGCCCGGAACCATCGTCCCGGGCCCTGCGAATGCTTGCTGTAACGCCTCGCCCTACTTCTGCGGAGCGGGCGACTCCGGCGTCGTGTTGCCGCTCGGCGCAGCCGGGGCTGGCGCCTGCGGAGTCTCCTCAGGCTTCCGGTTCCGATCGCTCATGCGCGTCTTCTCGCCCGTCGTCGTAGCCTTCTTTTTCTTCTTGCTGGCCGTATCTCCGCCCAGACCCAGCGGAGCCGACTGCACCGCACGGTCCGCCACCTCGGCCGCATCCGGCGGCTCCGGCGTCATCGCGTCCGGCTTGGCGGCCTTGGTCTTCGTCTTGGCCTTTTCCTTCTTGGGCTGGCGCGCGCGCTCGCTGAAGCGCGTCTTCCTCTCCACCGGCGTTGCCTCCAGCGGATTCGCTTCCTGCGTCGCATTCGCCGCTACCTGCTGCGGCACTCCGCCTGCATCCTCCGTCTCCGCGGATGCGGCCGAGGGCAGCGTCTCCTGCGGCGCCCGGCCAAAGCGGATCTTCTCCTTCCGGCCCGGCTTCATCGCCGCCAGGTCGGCCTTGGTTTCCTTCTTCTTCTTGCTGGCCTTCGTCTGCTGCTCGGCGGCCTGCTCCAGCCTCGGCGACTTCTGCCGGTAGCTGCGCGCAGTCTCGCGGAACCGGGTCCGCTCCACCTTGCGCTTCTTCTTCGAGCTGGGCGGCGTATACGCGCTGTACACCGGCTTGGTCTCATTCGGACTGGCGCCCGTATCCACATAGCCCGGCTTGATGTCGATGTAAGCCTCCTCGCGCATCCGCGTCAGATACGCGCGCATCGCCGGCTCCATCTTGCTCATGTAGTAGTTCTGCTCTACATCCTGCTCCACATCCTTGAACGGCGGAACGCCGCCCGTATTGTGCTGCAGAACCTTCAGAATCACAAAGCCCTGGCGCGTGCGGATCGGGTCCGTGAACTGTCCCGACTGCAGCGCAAACACCTTGTCTTCCAGCACCTTCGCCAGCGAACCCCGGCGAAAATCGCCCAGTTCGCCGCCCTGCGCCGCCGTCGGACCGTCGCTGAAGCTCCGCGCCAGCTGGCTGAAGTCTCCGCCCGCGCGCAGCTTGTTCTCAATATCGTTGGCCTTGGCCTCGGCGTCCGCCAGCTTCTTCGGGTCCGTCGGCTGAAAACCTCCGGGCTCCGTGGCCGAGGGCACCGGCGAGCCCGTCGAAACCATAATTTCCGCCAGCTTCACGCTCTCCGGCCGCGTGTAATCCTGCGTGTGCTCCTCGTAGTAGCGCTGCACCTCGCCCGGTGTAAACGAGATATGCCGGCCCACCTCATCCCGCATCACCTGCTGCGTAATGATGCCGTTGCGGATGTTCGCCTTGAAGTCCTCATAGGAGACGCCCTGTTGCTGGGCGGCCTTCTCCAGATCCTCCAGCGTGGCCAGGTTGTACTGCTTGCGGATCTCGTTCAGCCGGGTTACCAGCTCCGACTCGCCCGTGATCCCCAGTTCCTTGCCCTTTGAGAGCCAAAGCTGCTGGTCAATCAGGTTGCGCAGCAGGTCCTTGTGCGCGTCCGACATCTCCTGCATCGTCGCGCCGTGCTGCCGCTCCTCCTGGTCCAGTTCCTTCATGGCCCGGTCGTAGTCAGAAGTGGTGATAATCCGGTCGTTTACGCGGGCAATAATCTCTTCCACCGGGGTGCCGCCGTAGGGGCTGGCCGGTGCGGCCGTGCGGTTTTGCGCATACGCGGAACTTGCAAGCAGCGCCGTGCCAAACACGAAAGCCGCGGGAACACTCAGGATTCTCAGATTCATAGGTCAGCACAGGGCAGGCAGCAAACCATCTCCGCCTGAAGCATAGACGTCATTGTAAATCCCGGGATAGCCGCTGCGCGACGCGCCACCCGATTCCCCGCAATTTTGTGCATTTCCGCCCCCGTCCGCCGCACCGCGCTACCCCTCCGCCACACCGCGGCGTCCAATAGGGCAGTGCTATACTTTTCCCCAAGACCGCCTTGCGAGGCCCCTTCACGGCGCCTGTCGCACCTGCCGTCCGGAGGTTCCTTCCGTATATGACTCCCCGCGCCCGCCGGGCATTTTTCAGCCTCATCGTCTTCTTCTCCGTCTGCGCCGTCCTGGGCAGCGTTCTGCAGCGCAAGGTCGGAGCCCAGTCCTCTGAAGACGAAAGCCAGATCCGCGACAACCTCAAGTCCTTCGCGGACGTCTACGCCATCGTCGAGCAGAACTACGCCGAGCCCCTCACCGGGGACAAGGCCGACAACGCCATCTACGACGGCGCCATCCCCGGCATGCTCCGCGTCCTCGACCCCCATTCCAACTTCTATGACCCCAAGGCCTACGCCCGCATGCGCGAGGATCAGCGCGGCACCTACTACGGCGTCGGCATGGTCATCCAGCAGCAGGGCAACAAGGTCTACGTCATCACCCCGTATGAGGGCACGCCCTCCTTCCGCGCCGGCATCCGCCCCGGAGACATCATCTCCGCCATCGACGGCAAATCCGCCGACGGCATGACCAGCGACCAGGTCGCCAAGGCCCTCAAAGGACCCAAGGGCACCCACGTCCAGGTCACCATGGTCCGCGAAGGCCATCCCCAGCCGCTCGTCTTCGACCTCATCCGCGACGAAATCCCACACCCCTCCGTCGATCTCGCCTATGAGATCCGCCCCGGCGTCGGCTACATCCACCTCACCCAGTTCCAGGAAACCACCGCGCAGGAGGTCAACTCCGCCATCGACGGTTTCCCGAATCTCAAGGGCCTCGTCCTCGACCTCCGCGGCAACCCCGGCGGACTGCTCAGCCAGGCCGTCGAGGTCTGCGACCACCTCCTCGCCAAGGGGCAGACCATCGTCTCCCAGCGCGGCCGCGCCTATCCTGACCAGGTCTACACCGCCACCCACGGCAACGGCGGCAAGACCTTCCCCATCGTCGTCCTCGTCAATCGCAACACCGCCTCGGCTGCTGAAATCGTCAGCGGAGCCCTGCAGGACCACGACCGCGCCCTCATCGTCGGCGAAACCACCTTCGGCAAGGGCCTCGTACAGACCGTCTTCAACCTCAGTGAGAACACCGGCCTGGCCCTCACCACCTATCACTACTACACGCCCTCCGGCCGCCTCATTCAGCGCAACTACTCCGGCGTCTCGCTCTACGACTACTACTACAACCACGCCGGCGCACTGCCCTCCAACTCCTCCAACCGCGAAGTCAAGTTCACTGACTCCGGCCGCACCGTCTACGGCGGCGGCGGCATCACCCCCGACGAAAAGATCGAGTCGCCCAAGAGCAACGACTTCCAGGACGAACTCATCTATCGCTCGGCCTTCTTCCACTTCGCGGCACACTACCTGGCCAACCGCACCGTCGACCGCAACTTCGAGGTCAATGACGCCGTGCTCAAGGACTTCAAGGACTACCTCACCAGCCAGAACATCCCCTGGACCGAGGCCGACATCACCCCTGTCCTCGACTGGGTCAAGGTTGAGATTCGGGAAAAGATCATCACCAGCCAGTTCGGCCAGCTCCAGGGTCTCCGCGTCCTCGCCGACTGGGACCCGATGATCCAGAAGGCCATCACCTTCCTGCCCGAGGCCCAGGCCCTCGAAGACCACGCCCACAAGGTCCTCGCCGAAAAGGCCGAGGCCCGCAACGGCGCAGCCCAGGGCGTAGCCTCTCAGCAGCAGTAGCCACTACCCCGTTCAGAACAAAGGCCATCCCCCCTCCGGGATGGCCTTCCCATCTGCAGTCGCCGGGTGCCCCAGGTCTCGCTTCTGAGACCTGGGAAACCATCCCCCTCCCTCATCCCATGTCATCTTGAGCGAGCGAAGCGAGTCGAAAGATCCGCGGTTGCTTTTTCTGACCCCATCAGACCCCTCCGGTCCCCGGGTGCCCCATTCATGCCGCGCCTTTTGCGGCATGGGTGGGAAACCACCACCCCCAACCCCGCCGGGTGCCGGGTGCCCCAGGTCTCGCTTCTGAGACCTGGGAAGCGATCCCCCTCACTCATCCCATGTCATCTTGAGCGAGCGAAGCGAGTCGAAAGATCCGCGGTTGTTTTTCTGACCCCATCAGCCCCCTCCGGTCCCCGGGTGCCCCATTCATGCGGTTGCCCCACCCTTGTGCCTTCGCGCCAGCGAAGGGACAGGGTGGGAGCCGGGTGCCCCATTCATGCCGCGCCTTTTGCGGCATGGGTGGGAGACCACCACCCCCACCCAGCCCGTCCTCCCCAAACAGTACGGACCCCATGTCAACACCCCAAATCCCCGCCCACCCCCTAACCCACTGAAAACAAAACGAAAATTCTTCCCACCCCATGTGCGAACAATTTCCGCCCAATTCGCTAACCTTGAACTATGCCGATCCCTGTAGCCAGAACCAGGGGCAGCCACCACCACGGCCGGAATCGTCGCGGCATAAACAAAAACAAGGGAGTACCCCCACCCCCCCTGAAAATTTTGTTTTCCACAGAAAATCGTGCGAAAAATTACGCACCTCAATCCAGACCAATCCAGTCCGCTTCCACGAATCCGCCAACTCGCCGACTTGCTGTCTCGCCAACTCGCTGACCCGCTGACTCGCCGTCTCGCCGGACCCACATAAGCCACACGCCATCTGCGACTTACGGCTCATCTCCGTAAATCCCGATCTCCAGTTTGCCGCCTTCCTGCAGCCGCGCCCGATACATCCCCGGCGTGTTGAAGCTCCACGCCATCTGCCCATCCGGCGCAATCGCAATCACGCCGCCGTCCCCGTGCAGCGCCTCCAGCTCCTTGTGGATCACCTCGTCCGCTGCCTCTTGCAGCCGCATGCCCTTGTACTGCACCAGCGCGCACACCGTCCGCGCCACCGTCAGCCGGATAAAGTACTCGCCCGTTCCCGTGCCCGACACCGCGCACGACTGGTTCGACGCATACGTTCCCGCGCCGATAATCGGCGAGTCGCCCACGCGTCCCCATCGCTTCGCCGTCAGCCCGCCCGTCGAGGTCCCAGCGGCGATATTGCCCTGCCTGTCCAGCGCCACCACGCCCACCGTGCCGTACTTGTGCGCCTCCGGCGGCTCCAACTCCGCCACTGGCTTCGCGGGCGCCGGCGGCGCTCCCGCCGGTCGCGGAGGAATCGGCAATCCCTCCCGCTTCAGCTCCCGCACCAGCGACTGCCACCGCCGCTCCGTAAAAAAGAAGCTCGGGTCCACCTGCTCCAGTCCCACCTGCGCCGCAAACGCATCCGCTCCCTCGCCGGCCAGCATCACGTGCTGCGACTTCTCCATCACCGCCCGCGCCAGGCTGATCGGGTGCCGTGTCCGCGTCACTTCCGCCACCGCCCCGGCCTTCAGCGTCGCCCCGTCCATCATGGCCGCGTCCAGCTCGTTCTTGCCGTCCGCGGCAAACACCGCGCCCCGCCCGGCGTTGAACAGCGGATTGTCCTCCAGTATCCGGATAGACGCCTCCACCGCGTCCATCGACGAGCCGCCCCGGTCCAGCACCTGCGCGCCGGCCTCGATCGCCTCCTTCAGCGAAGCGCGATACGCCGCCTCCGTCGCCGGACTCATCGTTGCCCGCTCAATCACACCCGCGCCGCCGTGCAGCACAATCGCCCAGTGGTGATCCGGCTTCTGCGCCCGCGCCGCCGCGCCGCCCCACGTCATCAGCGCAATCCCCGCACATCCCAGCAGGACAAGTCCTCGCACCCCGCACCTCCAACCCTCGATTGCTTCCGGTACATAGCTATTGCATGCCATGGTAGAACGCGACGCACCCGTGCTCAAAAAACAAAGCGGGCATGGCAGCCTCTGCCGCCATGCCCGCAATGCTGCTTGTGCCGTGCGTCGTTGCCTAGAACAGGAACTTCGCTGAGAACTGCGCCTGGCGCGGCCCGTACAGCACGGAGTTGGTGGAGGTCGGCGTCTCAAACGGAACCGCCGTGTACGGCGCAATGCAGTCATTCGTGTGGCCGCCCGCGCACTTGCTCGCCGGAACATACGACGAGTAGTTGGTGCTCACCGCCAGAATGTTCTGGTGATTGGCCACATTGAAGGCCTCCACCAGGAACTGCATCTTCACGCCCTCGTGCAGCGTAAAGTCGCGCGCCAGCCGCGCATCCAGGTTATGCACGCCCGGCCCGGCAAACGCATTGCGCTTGAACTGCGGAATGCGTCCCGGCGTGCCGGAGTTGAACAGGCTCAGCTCGGCGCCCGTAATGCCGCCGTCGCCGCCCACGTTCGCCGTGTTCAGCGGATCGCCCACGCCCAGCGCGCTGCTGGGGCTGTTGGCCATAAAGCCCGTCACCGGGTTGCCGCTCTGCGCCGTGTAGCTGCCAGAGAAGCTCCAGCCGTTCACCGCCAGGCTCAGCAGTCCCAGGTCTGTCCGGATAGTCGGAGACAGGATGAAGCTGCCCGTCAGGCGGCTCGTCATGTCCAGGTCAGAGCGCGCCTGCTCGGCCTTCAGGTTCATCGGATCAATCGGCGTATCCGTGCCGTTGAACGTGCCGTTCACGCCCGACACCTGCCCGCCGTCCGTCGCGCTGGAGTAGGTGTAGTTCGCCAGCAGTTCCACGCCGTGGCTCACCGGCTTCTTCAGCGTGGCCACAAACGAGTGGTACCAGCTGTTCACGCCGCTAAAGCCGCCCAGAATGCTGCCGTCCACATACGTCTGCCGCTGCGTGTACCACGGCACCGTCACCGTCTTCAGCGTGTTGCCGGACTTGTCCACCACGTCATAGGTCTTGGTGGTCGTGGCCGGCTTCAGGTTCACGTCCACAAAGACCGGCAGCCGCATCGCGCGGTTGCCCACATAGCCCAGCGTCAGCGCGGAGTTGTACGGCAGCTCCTGCTCCACTGAGATGTCGAACGAGTGCGAGTACGGGTTCTCGTAGCTCGGGTCAAGTCCGCGGAACGACAGCGGAGCCAGCGTCGCACCCGTGTTCACCACCTGCGGAGTCAGCGCACCGCTGAAGGGAGCCGTCAAAGCCGGTCCCGGCGGCGTAAACAGCACGTTCGTATACTGCGGAGCCCAGCTCGGGAACGGATTCGTCGTACTGCTGCTGCGCGATACGTTGTACTGCTGCTGGAACACGCCGTTCTCCACGCGCATCGTGTAGTACGTCGAGTTCGACGTCAGGCCCACAAACATGCCGTAGCCGCCGCGAATCACGCCGTCCTTCCAGCCCTGATAGCTGAAGCCCAGCCGCGGCTGCAGCGCCGTGTAGCCAATGTGAATCGTGTCCGTGAACTTCTTCGCAAGGTCGCTGGTCGTGTTCGGCCGCGGAGGCTGCGGAACCAGCTGCACGTCATAGCGCAGACCGGCTGAAACCTGCAGCTTCGGCGTCAACTTCAGGCGATCCTGCGCAAAGCCAGACAGATCCTTGTTCCAGAAGTCGTCCGCGCCGATGTGCGTAATCGGGTCATTCACCTGCGTAAAGCTGCGATAGTGCCGTCCGGCATACACATCGCCCGTGTTGATGCCGAACACGTCCAGCATCCAGTCCGTCAGGTTGCCGCCTGGCGTGCCTTCCACCGTGTAGCTGTAGCTGCCGTCGCCCTGGAACAGGTTGGCCAGATACTCGTGAATAAAGCTGAAGTCCAGGCCGAACTTCATGTCGTGCCGGCCCTGCGTCTTCGAGAAGATGTCCGCAATCTGCACGCGGTGCTCGTCCGGAAACGCGCCGCGCGGCAGAGCGCTCGTCTCGCCGTAGCCAGCCACGCCGGAGATGAAGATCGCCGGGCCGCTCGTGTTCGTGCTCGCCGTCTCAAAGTCGCGCGATACCTGGAACAGCACCTGGTTCACCGCCGAGGAGCTCAGCACGCTCGTCCAGTTCGCAATGCCAAAACGCTCGTGGAAGTTCGACGTGCCGTTCTGCGTCACGCCGCCGTTCGTCACCGTGTTCGATGTGTTGTAGCCGTTCGGCTCGTTGAAGTTCTGCCAGTTGAACTCCGCGCTCACGTGGTTCTTCTGGTCCACCTGCCAGTCCAGCTTCGGGAAGAAGATGTCCTGCTTCACAAGCCGCGGAAAAATGCCCTGGTTCTTGTAGCCGAACATGCCCGCCGTGTTGCCCTGCATGTAGTCCAGCCCGGCCTGGCACTGCGCCGTCGTCAGCAGCGGCGAGCAGGTGTAGGCGGCAAAATTGAAGTTGGAGAGATACACAATCGGGTTCACCTTGCGGAAGCCGTCATAGGTGAAGAAGAAGAACAGTTTGTCGTGCAGAATCGGACCGCCCACCGAGCCGCCGAACTGGTGTTGCTGGTGAATCGGCTGCGTGAGCAGCTTGTGCGCCTTGCCGTAGGGGTCCAGCGCATTCAGCGTGGGATAGCGCAGATAGTAGAACAGGTCGCCGTGATACTGGTTGGTGCCCGACTTGCTCACCGCGTTGATCTGTCCGCCCGCCGCCTGGCCAAACTCCGCGCCATACGACGAAGCCGCCGACTGGAACTCCTGAATCGAATCCGTCGAGTACACATACGGTGCGCCAATTGCGCGTCCACGCGCCTCTGAGAAGAACGCCTGGTTGTTGTTGGCGCCGTCAATCAGGTTCGTGTTGTACAGGCCTGAAACGCCGCGATACGCAATCAGGCCGCTCGTGCCGTCCGGTGCCACGTTCGGCGTCAGCAGCACCACCTCATCAAAGCGGCGGCCGTTGATCGGCAGGTTCGACAGCAGCGTCGATCCAATCTCCTGCGATGCGCCAATCTTCTCCGTATCAATCAGCGGAGCATCACCGGTAATCGTCACCGTCGACTGCGCCGCAGCCACCGGCAGTTCCACATCAATTGTCAGAATCTGGCCTACCGGCACCGTCAGGCCCGTGCGATGCACCGTGGCAAATCCCGGAGCTGAAATCAGCACCTCATACCGTCCCGGCTTCAGAAAGGTCGCCGAGTACGTCCCGGCCGACGTGGTCTGCAAATCGCGCCGGATTCCGGTGTCCGTCTGGATGACTGAAACAGTTGCGCCCGCAACCACGGAGTGATTGGGGTCCGTCACAGTGCCGCTGATGGAACCGAAGCCCGCGTCTTGCGCCAACACGGGCAGGGTTGCCATCGTCAGCATCGCAACACAGAGCAGCAGGCCGCGCATGCACCAGCGTCCGCTTCTCAGCATCGTATGGATTGGATTCATAGCGTTCTGGTTCTCCTAAGAAAATTCGTTCTACCTCGGTTTGTGGGGATATGCCGCAACATGCAAAACCGCGCGGTACATCTGCCTGCCACAGCGATCCTGCAGCCGCACGGCAAACTCCCGGCCGCTCTCGCTCTGTTTGCAGGCACAACCCGGCAACGCACAACCGCAGCCTGGACACTTGCCAGTCTGGTGTGCTGGTTTCACTACCGATTCGTGAAGTCTGTTTTGTTGGTTTAGATTATGCCACCACTGCCGGCGATGCAGGTTAAATCCCTGCAACAGCGCGCGGTACCACTCCGTGAAACCCGCCGCTCATCGCATAATCGAGATATGCCCAGCCGAATCGCCGCCCGCCTCTTCCTGCCCTTGCTTACGCTCCTCTGCGCACAGGGGTTACCGCTCCAGGCCGCGCCGCGCCGCATTCCCGTCAAAGTCGTCGTCGTGGCCATGTTCGAGCAGGGCCAGGACACAGGCGACGCCCCCGGCGAACTCCAATACTGGGTGGAGCGCGATCATTTGGACCGCGTTTTTCCACTGCCCGCCTCCTACCACGCCGTACGCATGAACCATTCCGGCGAGATGGCCGTGCTTACCGGCCAGGGCACCGCGCACGCCGCCGCCACCATCATGGCTCTCGGCCTTGATCCGCGCTTCGACCTCACTCACGCCTACTGGATCATCGCGGGCATCTCCGGCGGCAATCCCGATCGCATATCGCTCGGTTCAGCGGCATGGGCCCGCTGGGTCGTCGATGGCGACCTCGGCTACGAGATCGACGCGCGCGAAATCCCGCCGGACTGGTCCACCGGTCTTCTGCCCCTGCGCAAAACCCGCCCCTTCGAGCCGCCCGCCGCACCGCTCGACGGCCAGGTCTACGCGCTCAATCCCACCCTTGCCCAGTGGGCCTGGCAGCTCACCGCCTCGGTTCCGCTCGCTGACTCCGACAAGCTCCGCCAGCTTCGCTCCGCGTTCGACGGAGCCGCCGCCCAGCGCCCGCCCTTCGTCACCCTCGGCGATGAGAT
>JAJXWS010000046.1 GCA_021781495.1 Acidobacteriota bacterium
TGGAGCGCCGGGGAACGGGAAGACGTCTGTTGCGCACTGCTTTGCGAGTGTCTTCAATGACGTGATCTATGTGCCGTACGCGGTGATTGTGGAAGGGCAGATCATCCGGGTGCATGACCCGAGCATCCATATTCCGCTGACGTCGACGAGCGTGACGGAAGATGACGCGATGTCGGTAATCCGGCGGGAGGAGTTTGATGCGCGCTGGGTTCCGTGCCGCAGGCCGTTTGTGGTGACGGGCGGCGAGCTGACGCTGGAGATGCTGGATCTGCGCTACGACCACATGGGGCACTACTACGAGGCTCCGCTGCATGTGAAGGCGCTGGGCGGTTGTTTCATCATCGACGACTTTGGCCGGCAACTGGTGAGTCCGACGAACCTGCTGAACCGCTGGATTGTTCCGCTGGAGAGCCGGGTGGATTATCTGAAACTGCACACGGGCAAGGCGTTCAGTGTGCCGTTTGAAGAGCTGGTGATGTTCTCAACGAACCTGGAGCCGGAAGAGCTGATGGACCCGGCGTTTCTGCGCAGGTTGCCGTACAAGATCGAGATTGGCACTCCCTCGCTGGAGAATTACCGGCGGATTTTTGAGAAGGAGTGCGAGCGGCATGGGCTTACGCTGTCCGACGAGGTGTTTGACTCGATCGTAGGCAAGATCCGGAACGAAAAAGGGCTGGACCTGGCGGCTTTTCAGCCCAAGTTCATCGTGGACCAGATTGTGGCGACGTGCCGGTTTATGGGCGAGACGCCGCACTTTGAGCCGCGCTTTGTGGACTATGCGATCGACAATCTGCGGGTGCGGCGCACGGGGACGGGCGCAAAGGCCCATGACCAGGGCCGTGCGCGGGTAGATATTGTCGGCTAGATCTCCGGGTAAAAGTCAAAGAAGGCGTCGAGGCTCTGCTTGAGCTGCCGCTCGATCTGTTCGCGGGAGCCCTCGAGGACGTGCATGGTGACGTGGGCCTCATGGCCGTTGACGAGCTTGAGGGTGGCGTCGTGGATCTCGGCGACTTCGCCCTCGGGGAGCAGGCGCATTCCGTAGATAAGAGTCAGATTTGCCATGGGAATCATCTTAAAGGGGTAAGGTCTGTCTGGGCAGCACACATACCAGGCCAGACAGTCTAGAATCGACGTTGGAAACCCATGACTGAGACACGCGACACTGTAATCCTCGGTTCCGGCTGCGCCGGACTGACCGCCGCCATCTACACCGGCCGCGCCGGCCTGAACCCGCTGGTGCTGGAGGGCCACGAGCCCGGAGGCCAGCTTTCCATCACGACGCTGGTGGAGAATTTTCCGGGATGGCCGGAGGGCATCCAGGGGCCGGAACTGATTGACAACATGAAGCAGCAGGCGACGCGCTTTGGAGCGACGTTTCAGCTGGCGCATCTGAACTCAGTGGACCTGAGCGCGCACCCGTACAGGCTGCACACCTCAGTGGGCGAGATCTGCACGCGCACGCTGATTGTTGCCTCCGGTGCGAGCGCGCGCTGGCTGGGACTGCCGAGCGAGCAGGCGCTGATTGGGCATGGCGTGTCGAGCTGCGCCACGTGCGACGGCTTCTTCTTCCGCGGCAGGGAGATTGCCGTGGTGGGCGGCGGCGACTCCGCTATGGAGGAGGCGCTGTTTCTGACGCGGTTTGCCAGCAAGGTGACGCTGCTGCACCGGCGCAGCGCTTTCCGCGCGTCGAAGATCATGCTGGACCGCGCGATGGCGCACCCCAATATTGAACTGCGCACCAATACCGTGGTGGATGAGGTGCTGGGCGTGGAAGAGCACGAGGTGAAGGGGCTGCGGCTGCGCGACGTGATCAGCGGCGAGGTGACGACGCTGCCGGTGAGCGGACTGTTTCTGGGCATTGGGCACGAGCCGAACGCAAAGATGTTTGCCGGCCAGATTGACCTGGACCAGGATGGCTACATCCGCACGCGGGACAACGTGTTCACCACGCACAACGGCGCTTTGGTGGCCGGGGTGTTTGCCTGCGGCGACGTGCAGGACCGGCGGTACAGGCAGGCGATTACGGCGGCGGGCTCGGGCTGCATGGCCGCGCTGGAAGTGGAAAAGTTCCTGGAAGAGCGCGGACACTAAGGCGGCCATGACGAAGCGGGTGAAGGCGCGATGACGGCTCTGAAGGAGAATCTGGAGCGGCTGGAGAATGCCATTGCAGCCGCTTGCAGAAAGGCCGGCCGGCCGCGCACCGATGTGGAGCTGATGGCGGTATCGAAGACCTATCCGGCGGCGACCGTTGCGGAGGCGGCCGGGCTGGGTCTGAAGCTGTTTGGCGAAAACCGCGTGCAGGAGTTTGCAGCCAAGGCGGCGGAGCTGGAGCCGCTGCGGCAAGGCACGGAACCGATTCGCGTACACCTGATTGGAACGTTGCAATCGAACAAGTCAGCGCGGGCGGCGGAGCTGTATGACGGGGTTGACTCGCTGGACAGCCTGCGGCTGGCGATGCGGCTGAACGATGCCGCGGGCAGGCTGGGCAAGCGGCTGCCGGTGCTGATCGAGGTGAAGCTGAGCCCGGAGGAGACGAAGACCGGGCTGGAGCCGGAGTCGGCCGAGGCGGCGCAGTTGCTGGAGGCGTTGCCGGGGCTGGCGCACCTGGAGACGCAGGGGCTGATGACGATTGCGCCGTGGGGCGTGGCCGAGGATGGGACGCGGGCATGCTTCCGCAGCCTGCGCATGTGGCGCGACCGATGGGCGGCGGTGCATCCCAGGCTGAATCTGCAGGTGCTCTCAATGGGCATGAGCGGCGACTTTGCGCTGGCGATTGAGGAAGGCGCGACGCGCATCCGCATTGGGACGGCGCTGTTCGGCAAGCGCGCGCCGTATTCCGGTCCCTCGGAATGAGCGCGGGCATGCTGCGCGAGACCAAGGACGGCGTGACGCTGGCGGTGCGCGCGCAGCCGGGCGCGAAGAAGACGGCGATTGCGGGCGTTTACGGCGAAGGCGCGGCGGCGCAACTGAAGATTGCGGTGCAGGCTCCGCCGGTGGAAGGGCGCGCGAATGAGGCGCTGATTGCCTTTCTGGCGAAGACATTCGACGTGTCGAAGTCCTCAATTGAGCTGGTGGCGGGCGAGTTATCGCGGAGCAAGGTGTTTCTGCTGCGGGGCGTGAGCCTGGCACAGGCCGAGGCGCAGCTGGGGATAACCGCGCGATAAGGCGCCGGGCGCTAGTGGCGGCAGGCGGCGAGGGCTGAGGCGAGAGCCTCGGTCGGCTCGGGACGGACGCGGAAGTCGGCGTGAGCCTCTGCGAAGAGGACGGTGCGGTCTTTGCCGAGGACGTAGGTGGCCGGGATGGGCAGGCGCCAGGAGTTTTCCCCGTTGACGAAGGGGATGTTGACCATGATGGAGAGGTAGTACTCGCGCAGGTAGTCGGGGATGGTGTAGACGAGGCCGAACTGCTCGGCGAGCGCGTTGGCAGGGTCTGTGAGGACGGGGAAGGGCAGGCCATGCTGGCCGGCCATGAAGTCACTCTGGCGCTGCGACTGCGGGCCGATGGCGACCATGAGCGCGTTGTGCTCGCGGATCTGGCCGTAGAGGTCGCGCCAGGCTTCAAGCTCGGTCATGCAATAGGGGCACCAGCGGCCACGGAAGAACTTGACGACGAGAGGGCCGAGCGCGAGCATGTCGGCCGAGCGCACGAGCTTGCCGTTGGAGTCTTGGAGGGCAAAGTCGGGCGCGATGGCGCCGACGGGCAGGATACGCTCTTCGATGCCGGTCTCAAAGAGCTCGGCGATGGCGCGCTCGCCGATGGCGAGGCGATCGGCCTGCACCAGTTGCCGGGTGTTGGCGGTGATCTCGTCGAGTTGATCCTGAAGCGGGGTCATTGCAATCCGTTATCGTCCGAATTTCTGACGGCCGCCCATGCCGAGGGCTCCCATGCCGCCGCGCATCATCTGCTTGGCCAGGCCGCCCTTGCCCATCTGCTTGAACATGCGGGCCATCTGCGCGTACTGGCGGAGGAGCATGTTCACATCCTGCACGCTGGTGCCGGAGCCTGCGGCGATGCGCTTGCGGCGCGAGCCGGAGATGATTTCGTGGTTGGCGCGCTCCTTTGGCGTCATGGAGTTGATGATGGCCTCAAGGCGCACGAACTGCTTTTCATCCACGTGCTGCGCGGCCTGCTGCATGCCGGCGAAGGGGCCGACGGAGGGCAGCATCTTGAGGATTGACTCCATGGAGCCGAGCTTCTTGATCTGGCGGAGCTGATCGCGGAAGTCCTCAAGGGTGAAGCCGTCGCCGAGGAGCGCTTTCTTGGCGAACTCTTCGGACTTTTTGCGGTCGAGCTTTTCTTCAGCCTTTTCGATGAGGGAGAGCATGTCTCCCATGCCGAGGATGCGGCTGACGATGCGATCGGGGTGGAAGGGCTCGAAGGCGTCTGGCTTTTCGCCGACGCCGATGAACTTGATGGGCTGGCCAGTGACGTGGCGAATGGAGAGCGCCGCGCCGCCGCGGGCATCGCCGTCCATCTTGGTGAGGATGATGCCGGTGAGGCCGAGGCGCTTGTGGAAGTCGAGCGCGGAGTTGACGGCGTCCTGGCCGGTCATGGCGTCGGCGACGAAGAGGATCTCCTGGGGATTGAGGAGCTTTTTGAGCTGCTCCATCTCGCGCATAAGGTCTTCGTCGATGTGGAGGCGGCCGGCGGTGTCGACGATGAGGGTGTCGCAGCCCATGTTGCGGGCCTCGCGGCGGGCTTCCTGGGCGAGGCGCTCGACGAGCGAGGTGCCGGCGGGCTCGCCTTTGGTGTCGCCTTCGTAGAGCCGGGCCTCGATGGATTTGGCGACGACTTTGAGCTGCTCGCGGGCGGCGGGGCGGTAGACGTCGACGGAGACGAGCATGGGGCGGTGGCCGCCCTTTTTGAGCCAGGTGGCCAGCTTGCCCGAGGTGGTGGTTTTGCCGGAGCCCTGCAGGCCCGCCATGAGGATGACGGTGGGCGGCTGCGAGGCGAACTTGAAGCGGGCGGTGTCGCGGCCCAGCAGCTCGATGAGCTCGTCGCGGACGATCTTGATGACCTGCTCGGAGGGCGAAAGGGCGGTCAGCACCTCGGTTCCGACGGCCTTGGCACGGATGTGCTCGATGAGGTCGCGGACTACGTTGAGGTTGACGTCGGCCTCGAGCAGGGCAACGCGGATTTCGCGCAGCGCCTCGGCGATGTTCTCTTCGGTAAGCGTGCCCTGGCCCCGGAGGGTCTTGAAGGCGCGCTGGAGTTTTTCTGAGAGGTTTTCAAACATAGGTCATCTATAAGTGTATCGTCTTTCGGCTGCGGATTTGGAGCCCGGCCCGCCAGACGAGCGCTCGTCAGCCGGCGCGGAAGAAAATTCCGTCGCCCTGCAGCAGCCTTCCGGTCCTGGGGTCGGCAAATCCGGGCGTAAAGCCCCATAATTCGAAGCCTTCCTGCTGGACCATGCCGATGATCTGGCTGTAGAGCGCCTGCCCCTGGTAAAGCGGCACCAGGGAGAGCTCCAGATGCAGGCCGGTGGTTCTTTTGAGGGTCAGCTGAGCGCCGCTTAAGACCTCTGCCTCGTAGCCCTGGGTGTCGATCTTGATGAGCAGGGCCGAGTCCTCGCGGAGATAGGCGGGAGCCAGGGAGTCCAGGCGATGCACGGGGACACGTTCCGCGCCGACGAAGGCTGATTCCGGTGCGGCGTCGGAACAGGCTTCCAGCATGTTGAGCGCGGAGCTGCTTGCGGAGTTGCCCGCGATGTGAAACTCAATCTCACCTTCGACGCTGCCGATGGCGCCGCGGGGCGCGACCTCCCACAGGGGATCGTTCTTGGCGTTTGCCTTGAGCTTTTCCCATGCGGATGACAGAGGCTCGAACGAGATGATGCGCCCATCGTAGCCCTCGTCGCGAAGCATCTGTGCGAACTGGCCTTCGTTTGCGCCGACGTCCAGAATGGTGTTGATGCCCCGGGACCTCAGCATGGCCATGAGGCGGGCGGCCTCAGAGCTTGCGGGAGAATAGCGCCTTACGTCAAAACCACAGTTGCGCAGAGCGCGTTTTGTGAGCGACCTCAGCAAGCGAGCGTCCTTGAGATAGGTGAACTCTTGTCAGGATGATACACAACACCCGCAGCAGGAGCTACGTTGCAGGGGCAGCGCAGAATTACCCGGAAGAATATTCACAATCGGGTCAGGCTCTGCAAAGCCGCAGTTCGGCAAAGGTATGATGCATATGAACCCATCAGCCCGCTGCGACTTTTTGTGCAAGAAAGTACCTGTTTGCTGGCGATAACCGAGTTGGAGAGACCAGTGCGAAGCAAGCTCAAAGATTTGTTCAAGGAAACAGCGAAGCGATGCAATGTGGGCATCACAAGCTACGGCCACTATCAGGAACTGGTAGAGCACGAAAAGCTGTCAAAGGGTTTCCAGCGGGTGATGGTGTTTGGAGGCGAACACACCGTCCGGCTTTTGCATTTCCTGAGCGCCTCGCAGGCGCAACTGAGCCAGGACCTCTTTGTCCTGTCGCAGATCGGGATGAAGACCGAGGGATTCTTTGTGGAGTTTGGCGCAACGAATGGAGTGACGTTCAGCAATACCTATCTGCTGGAATCCGAGTTCCAATGGAAAGGGATTCTGGCAGAGCCGGCCAGGTATTGGCACGCGGCGCTGCGAAGCAATCGAAGGTGCAATATAGAAACCGATTGCGTGTGGCACAAGAGCAATGATGCCCTGGTATTCAACGAGGTCAGCTCGATGAAGGAGCTCTCGACCGTGGAGACCTTGAATGCGGCGGATTTTCACGCGAAGACAAGGAAGAACGGCAAGAGCTATACCGTAAATACCATTTCCCTTGCGGACTTGCTGGAGAAGCATGACGCGCCAAGGGTTGTGGATTATCTCTCCATCGATACAGAGGGCAGTGAGCACGACATTCTTGCGGGCTTTAATTTTGAGAAATATCAGTTTCGCGTGATTACGTGCGAGCACAACTTTACGCCGCAGCGGGAGATGATCTTCGAGCTTCTGTCAAAGCACGGCTATCAGCGACGGTTTGAGCAGTGCTCGCAATTCGATGACTGGTATGTGCATCCGGGCCTGACCTAGGTTTGGCTGGCCCAGGTTTGGATGGCCGAGAGCGGTCCGGGCGAAACGCTGCAGGCCGCGAGCCGGCAGGGGCTAAAGCCCCGGAGTCGTTCGACGGCTGGATGGGTACGACAGAAGTCGTGCCCTGTTACAAAGCTTAGGCCTGCGGTTACACAACCCCAACCTGGAGCACGCCAGCGTGCAGAGCTTACTGCGGCCAACGCTATTCTGCGGGCGCGATGAGGTACTGCTCCAGCTTGCCGTCGGGATAGGTGTAGGTGGTGAGGTGCAGGTGCTTGCCGGGGTAGACAATGTCGAAGGCGCGGAAGGTCATGCCGCCGCGCAGACGCTGGCCTGCCTGGCGGAAGGAGAGCGGCTCGCCGAGCGGAGCCAGGCTGGATTGGAAGTCGGCAACGGCCTCGGGCGTGAAGTAGTCGCTGAGGTTGGGTGCGAGGAGGCTGCGGTCGATGCGGCCCTGCTGCAGGCCGCGGTAGATGTCGAGCGCCTGCTGCTCGGCGGGGTTGCCTGAGGCGCCGACGAGGACGGGAGCGGCGAGGCTGGCAATGGTGGAGGCTGCGCCGATGGCGTCCTGATTGGTGAGCACGGCAATGGCGGCGCCATCGTCGATGAGGACTTCGTTGTCGGAGACGAAACCGGAGACCTCACCGGAGTGCTCGATGGAGCGGTGGCCGTTGTGGTCCAGAACTTCGACGCCGAGACCATAGTGGGTGCCCTTGCCGTCTTTGAGCTTGACCTCAGTGAACATCTGGCGGTAGCTCTCGGGGCTGAGGATGGACTGCGCGAGGAGGCTTTCGTCCCAGAGCGCGAGATCGTGGGCGGTCATGGCCAGCTCGCCGGCAGCGAACATCCAGCCGCGGCCTTCTTTCGGCGCGACGCGCAGCGGGCCGAGGGCGTGGCGGTAGTAGGCCGTGGCGTCAGCCTGCGTGAGCTTGTCCTGGTCGGAGTTCCATACGGAGCGCATGCCGAGCGGGCGGAAGATGTTCTGCGTGAGGAAGTCCATGAGCGGCTTGCCGCTGACTTTTTCCACGATGGCGCCGGCGATGACGTAGTTGGTGTTGGAATACTGCCACTGCGTGCCGGGCTCGAAGTCGAGCGGCTTTTTCGCCCAGGTGTCGAGGATCTGCTGGGCAGAGATGGGCTGGAGCATCGGCGTCATCACGTAGTCCTCAGGCCAGTAGTCCTGATAGCCGGAGGTGTGCGAGAGGATCTGGCGGATGGTGACTTCGTCGCCGCGGGTGAGGCCGGGGACGTACTTGCCGATGGCGTCGTCGAGCGAGAGCTTGCCCTGCTGCTGCAGGAGCAGGATGGCAGCGGCGGTGAATTGCTTGCTGATGGAGCCGATCGAGTAGCGCATCTGCGGCGTGGCGGCCAGGGGCGGCGCAAGGCGCGCCTGGCCGTAGGCGTGCGTGTAGACGAGCTTGCCGTGCTGGACGACGGCTACGGAGGCGGAGGGAACGCCGGTCTGCTGAAGCACCTGAGCGGCAATGCGATCAATCTGGCTGCGAAGAGCGGGTTCGATTGTGTCCACAGTTTGCGCAGAGAGCGTAACCGGCAGCACGGCTGCAACGGTCAACAGGAGACAGCAGCTAGAGAAGCGAAAGATACGCAACATGGCGAGACAGAGGCTCCTTCCATCGGAATGGTATCAATCCGGCGCGGCAGAAGTGGAATTGATGGAGGAGGATTCAGACAGTGCAGGCCGGAGCACGCACGCTGATCTAGTCGTGCTGTTCGAAGCCGGTGTCAGCGATATCGCGAGAAATGTACGAAAGTGTGGGTGGCTGCGACGCGATGCGAAAGGGGTCTGCTGTCCTTGTGCCGTTGGCCGCGGTGCGGAAACAGACCCCTTGGCTCCTTTCGCTACTGGCCCTGGCCGAGTGAGTAGCCGGCGTGGCCGTCGAAGGTGTAGAGGTGTTCGGTCTTTACGAAGTCGAAGCCGTGCGCGTGCACGCTGGAGAGCAGCGCGAGCACGTCTTCCGGCGTCACGAAGGCATCCACGGGGGCGTGGAAGCGGCAGCGCCAGTGGTCAGTGCAGAAGGTCTCTGGCAGGCCGTTGGGCCACACCTTGACACCACGGTTGGTGATCATGCTCAGCGCAAGCGCCCTGGTGCCAGCCGCGTGCAGGGCGTTGCCCAGATCCTCAGGATTCGCGCCGCGCCAGTCGAGGAAGACGTCTACGCCGACGAGCTGCTTCTTCGCAGGCGCGCGACGAGTGTAGACGATCTGTTCCTGCTCTGCCTGAGCGTTGCCAGTCGTGTTGTAGCGCGCGGGGGCAAGCTGCAGCGGCTCCTTGCCGAGGCGCTCGATGACGGCGGCTGCGAAGGCTTGTGTACCCACCTTATACCGGCTGATGTTCTGGTTGTAGATGTCGGCGGTATGAATCCCGTCTTCAATTGTGCGCAGCCATGCGTTGTGGATTGTCTGCGCGATATGGCCCTGGCCCAGATGCACGAGCATCATGACGGCGGAGAGGAGCAGGCCGGAGGGGTTCGCAACGTCCTGCCCGGCAATCTGCGGGGCTGAACCGTGGATGGCTTCGAACATGGCCACGTGCTGGCCGATGTTGGCCGAGGGCGCCAGACCTACGGAGCCTGCCACCTGTGCCGCAATGTCGGAGATGATGTCGCCGTAGAGATTGAGCGTGACGACAACGTCGAACATTTCCGGGCTGTCTGCAAGGCGCGCCGCACCGATGTCAATGATGAGGTGGTCGTTGGCGATGTCAGGGTATTCTGCGGCGATTTCATTGAAGACCTGATGAAAGAGCCCGTCGGTCTTCTTCATGATGTTGTCCTTGGTCATGCAGGTGACCTTGCGACGGCCGTTGGCGCGGGCATACTCGAAGGCGTGACGGATGATACGCTCGCATCCGGGGCGGCTGATGAGCTTGAGGCACTGCACGACCTCGTCCGTTTGCTGGTGTTCGATGCCGCCGTAAAGATCCTCTTCATTCTCGCGGACAATCACCACGCCCATCTTGGGATGGCGCGTATGCACAAAGGGCGCGTAGGCAGCGGCCGGCCGGACGTTGGCATACAGACCGAGCGCCTTGCGCAGCGTTACGTTCAGGGACTTGTATCCGCCACCCTGCGGCGTGGTGATGGGC
This sequence comes from Acidobacteriota bacterium, assembly GCA_021781495.1. Taxonomy (GTDB): domain Bacteria; phylum Acidobacteriota; class Terriglobia; order Terriglobales; family Acidobacteriaceae; genus Telmatobacter. Next base: position 10,159 of record JAJXWS010000046.1, read on the forward strand.
GCCTTGAGCAGCACGCGGTTGCGGCGCAGGGTGTCCCATGCCTCAGGCTCAATGCCGGCGGTTATGCCGCGCAGGTATACGGCTTCCCCCAGCTCGATGGGTTCGTAGCTGAGCGGCGCGCCGGCAGCATCTAGGATGCTGAGCGTGGCATGCATGATTTCCGGTCCGATGCCGTCGCCATGTGCAACGGTGATGGGGATGCGGACTCCAGTGTGTGGTTGGATTTGCGGCGCGGATGCGGGGGATTGGGCGTCCAGAATTGCAGGCATCGAAGTCCTTTCGCGGTGGTAGAATTTGCTCAACTCTTACGAAGATGAATGTACGACAAATATGTCGTATATTGCAAGTCGTATTTTCTGACCATGGAAAGAATTTCTTCTGCAGGTACGTGGACCTTTCTGACCAACCACTCGCACGTGCTTTTGTGCATTGCCGAGGACCCCGAGGTGCGTATGCGCGACCTGGCTGTCCGCGTGGGCATTACGGAGCGAGCTGTGCAGCGCATTATTGAGGATCTGGCAGATGGCGGCTATTTAACGATTGAGCGCGAGGGCCGCAGGAACCGCTATGAGGTGAACCAGAATCTGCGCCTGCGCCATCCGGTGGAAGAACACTGCGCGGTACAGGGCCTTATCGGCTTTGTGCTGGGGAACAGACAGGAGCGCGTGGGGAAGTAGATCGCATTTCATCGAACGAAAGAGACAATCCTGGAACTGAACCGAGTTTCCGTGGTGGAAAGACAGCGCGATGCAACGACTGATTGAAGGCCACAGGCACTTTCTCGAGGATATATTTCCCGAACGAAAGAACCAGTTTCATTTGCTGGCGGAACAGCAAACTCCGCGCTGGCTGGTGATTACCTGCTCCGATTCGCGCGTGCTGCCGGATCTTTTTCTGAGCACCGGCCCGGGCGATCTGTTTATTACGCGCAATGCGGGCAATGTGGTGCCGATTGCGATTGATGATGTGGACGGCTGTACGGCCACCATTGAGTATGCGGTGGAGGTGCTACAGATACGGCACGCGATTCTGTGCGGGCACTCGGACTGCGGAGCGATGAAGGCGGCGCTGAACAAGACGGGGCTGGAAAATCTGCCCAAGGCGAGCCGCTGGCTGCAGCACGTGGAGGCCGCGTTTGGGTATCGGCAGCCGCTGAACCCGGCAGATGGCGACAGCGCGGAACTGGCCTCGCTGATTCGCGGCAACGTGGTGGCGCAACTGATGAATCTGCACGCGCAGCCGGCTGTAGTCCGGGCCACTGCCGAGGGGCGGCTTGAGTTGCACGGCTGGTACTACGACATTCTTACAGGGCATATCGAAGAGTACGACGAGCAAAAGAAGCGTTTCTTCCCGCTTTCAATTCAGGATGCGATCCAACCCTAGTGCGCGCCGGGCGGCGGCGCCGAGTGCCGTGGCGGTTTGCGGAAGAGCCAGACGGCGGCGGCACAGAAGAAAGCCAATAGCGCAGTCCAACGAAAGACATCGACATAGGCAAGCAAGGCGGATTGCTGGCCGAGCAGGCGATATAGGGTGCCGAGCGCGCCGGGGCGGCCTTGCGCGTATCCCAGGTGGCGGCCGAGATAAGCGGCCATGGCAGCGGACTTCTGCTGCAGGATGGCGCTGGAGGGCGGGAGGTTGGCGCCGAGGTTGGTCTGGTGCAGGGCCGCGCGCCGGATGAGCGCGGTGGTGGCCATGGCAATGCCGACCGAGCCGCCGATGTTGCGCAGCATGTTGAAGAGGCCGGTGGCGTTTCCCATCTCTTCGCGACTGAGGGTGGACGTGGTCATGGTGGCCAGCGGCACAAAGACGAAGCTGAGCGCAAAGCCGGTAAGGGTGATGGGCAGCAGCAGGGTGTAAGGGCCGATCTCCAGATTCACCGTGCCGAAGAAGAGCGCGCAGAGGCCGAAGCCGATGAATCCGGCAGAGAGCAGCTTGCGGTTGTCGAGGCGCGAGCCGAGGATACCGATGACCGGCGAGCCGATGATGGAGCCGATGCCGCGCGGGCCGACGACGAGGCCGGCAGTGAAGGCTGTATAGCCGAGCACCTCCTGGTAGTAGAGCGGCAGGATGGTGATGGTGATGTAGATGCACATGCCCAAGAGTGCAATCAGGAAGCAGCCGGTGCGGAAGTTGCGGTTCTTGAGGACATGCAGGTCGACGAGGCCGCGGGGATTGCTCCAGGAGCGCCAGATCCAGCCGATGAGGGCAAGGATGAGGGCGGCCACGGCCCATCGTACCCAGAGGGCGCTGAACCAGTCGTCCTCCTGCCCCTTGTCGAGGACGACCTGCAGGCAGCCGGTCCAGACGATGAGCAGACCGAAGCCGATGTTGTCGAAGGCGCCGACTTTGGCGTGGCGGATGTAAGGCGGGTCATGGACGAAGCGAGCGATGAGCAGCACGGCGAGGATGCCGACGGGGATGTTGATGTAGAAGGCGTAGCGCCAGCTGAAGGTGTCAGTAAGCCATCCGCCCAGCGTGGGGCCCAGGACCGGCGCAACGACGATGCCGAGGCCGTAGGCAGCCATGGAGAGAGAACGCTCGGCCGGGGGGAAGCTTTCGAGCAGGATGGACTGGGAGAGGGGTTGCAGCGCTCCGCCGCCCGCCCCCTGCAGGATGCGGGCGAGGAGGATGACGGAGAGGGACGGGGCCGCTCCGCAGAAGAACGAGGCAATCGTAAAGATGACCACGCAGGTGAGCAGGAAGCGCTTGCGACCGAAGCGCCGGGCGAACCAGTTGGAGGCGGGCAGGATGACGGCGTTGGCGACCAGATAGCTGGTCAGGACCCAGGTGGCCTCAGAGTTGGTGGCCGAAAGGCTGCCGGCGATGTAGGGCAGGGCGACCGAGGCGATGGCCGTGTCGAGCACCTCCATGAAGGTGGGCAGCATGACGGAGACGGTGACGAGCCAAGGGTTTACGCCCTGAGTGAGGGGGTAGCGAGCTTGGGCCTGAGCGGAGGTCATGGTGGCCGGACCAGATGAGATTAACTGATTGGGCCGGAGGCGGGGTGTGACCGGGAGCAGGAGGGGGTAATTCGAGGCGGGATGGTTTAGGGGGAAATTATCAATAAAAGTTGACACTAATTCACTCAATCATGCATCCTAATACCGTCAGCAACTTCTACAGGCAGGGAACCAAACATGGCAAAGATTATTGGAATTGACCTCGGCACCACCAACTCATGCGTAGCCGTGCTGGAGGGTGGCGAGCCCAAAGTGATTGCAAATGAAGAGGGTGCGCGCACCACGCCTTCGATTGTCGGCTTTTCCAAGAGCGGCGAGCGGCTGGTGGGGCAGGTGGCGAAGCGCCAGGCGATCACGAACCCCGAGAACACGATCTTCTCGATCAAGCGCTTTATGGGCCGCCGGTTCAATGAAGTGAACGACGAGATGAAGATGGTGCCCTACAAGGTGACGCAGCAGGGCGACCATGTGGCCGTTATGGCCCAGGGCAAGGAATATACGCCGCCCGAGGTCTCAGCCATGATTCTGCAGAAGCTGAAGAAGAGCGCCGAGGCGTATCTGGGCGAGACGGTGACGGAGGCTGTGATCACCGTGCCGGCGTACTTTAACGACGCGCAGCGCCAGGCGACGAAGGATGCGGGCAAGATTGCCGGTCTGGACGTGAAGCGCATTGTGAACGAGCCGACGGCGGCCGCGCTGGCCTATGGCCTGGACAAGAAGAAGGACGAGACGATCGCCGTGTACGACTTTGGCGGCGGCACGTTCGACATTTCGATTCTGGAAGTGGGCGAGGGCGTGATCGAGGTGAAGTCGACCAACGGCGACACGCACCTGGGCGGCGACAACCTGGACCAGCGCATCGTGGACTGGCTGATTGCCGAGTTCAAGCAGGAAGAGGGGCTGGACCTGAGCTCGAAGGGCAACGAGATGGCTCTGCAGCGCCTGAAGGACGCGGCGGAAAAGGCCAAGATCGAGCTTTCGACCACGCTGGAGACGGAGATCAACCTGCCGTTTATCACGGCGGATGCGACGGGACCGAAGCACCTGGTACGCAAGCTGACCCGCGCCAAGCTGGAGCAGATGGTGGCGGACCTGCTGGCGCGCTCGCTGGAGCCGTGCAAGAAGGCGATGGCGGATGCGGGCGTTTCAACCAGCGACATCGATGAGGTGGTGCTGGTGGGCGGCCAGACGCGCATGCCCAAGATTCAGGAGCTGGTAAAGGAGCTGTTCGGCAAGGAGCCGCATCGCGGCGTGAACCCGGACGAGGTGGTGGCCGTGGGCGCGGCGGTGCAGGCTGGCGTGCTGGCCGGCGAGGTGAAGGATCTGCTGCTGCTGGACGTGACGCCGCTGACCCTGTCGATTGAGACGCTGGGCGGAGTAGCGACGCCGATGATTCCGCGCAACACGACGATTCCGACGAAGAAGACGGAGACATTCTCGACCGCAGCCGATAACCAGACCGAGGTTGAGGTTCACGTGCTGCAGGGCGAGCGCCCGATGGCGGGGCAGAACCGCACGCTGGGCAAGTTCAAGCTGGCGGGGATTCCTCCGGCGCCGCGCGGCGTGCCGCAGATCGAGGTGACGTTCGATATCGACGCGAACGGCATTCTGAATGTGACGGCGAAGGACAACGCGACGGGCAAGGACACGCGCATCACGATCACCTCCAGCTCGGGGCTGAGCAAGGAAGAGGTGGAGCGCATGGCCAAGGACGCCGAGAGCCACGCCGCCGAGGACAAGGCCAAGCGCGAGGAGATCGAGGCCCGCAACTCGCTGGACAGCATGGTCTACAACATCGAGAAGATGCTGAAGGAGTCTGGCGAAAAGGTGCAGGGCGCGGAGAAGACGGACGTGGAGGCTGCCCTGGCCGAGGCCAAGAAGACGCTGGAGGGTTCGCCCTCTGTGGCGGAGCTGAAGGCCGCGCTGGAAAAGCTGACCCACGCGAGCCACAAGCTGGCCGAGGTACTGTACAAGGCCAATGCTCCGCAGGCCGACGCCGCGCAGCCGCAGGAGACCGCAGGCGGCGAGCAGAAGAAGGACGAGGGCGTCATCGATGCCGAGTATGTGGACGTCGAGGACAAGAAGTAGGCGAGTCAGCAGATGAGCAAGTGAGCGGGGTGGGCGGCGATGTGCTGCCCACCCTTGCTCATTTGCATCGGAAAGGATGGAGCAGCGCGGACGTGGGAGAGTTGCTCGTTTTCCGTGTTACGATAAGCGTTAAATATGATCCGCTCGTTCGCCGATGAAGAAACGGAAAAGGTGTTCCAGCATTGCCACAGCAGGCGATATGCGGCGTTTGAGCGGGTGGCGCTTCGAAAACTAAGGCAGATTCACAGCGTCTCAGCGGTTGAGGAACTCCATCAACCACCGGGAAACCGGCTGGAGCAGTTGAAGGGGGACCGGAAAGGGCGGTGGAGCCTGAGAATTAACGATCAGTATCGGATATGCTTTGCATGGAGAAATGGTGATGCCTACGAGGTCGAAATCGTTGACTACCACTGAGCGCAAGCTCGCGGATGGCGCAAGGATGCCGGCTCTGCATCCCGGCGAGATGTTGCGCGAGGATTTCATGAAGCCGTTGGGCCTGTCCGCCAATGCACTGGCGATTGCCCTGCGCGTGCCCGTGACGCGCATTTCCGAGATCGTGCGCGAGCGTCGCGGAATTACCGCGGACACTGCCCTGCGTCTTGCCCGTTATTTCAACATGTCGCCCGCGTTCTGGATGCGCTTGCAGATGGATTTTGACCTGGAGTGTGCGGCGGATGCTGAGGATGCGGCAATCCGTGAGGAGATTCGTCCCCGGCCCATGCGCGCGCAGCGAGCAGCGCAGAGGCGCAGAGCGGTTGCCTAGGCCGAGCTTGAACCGGCAGCGAATGTGCAGAGGTTTGCCGGTGATGAGAAACGGAAGTTAGAGCAGGGAACACAGGAAGAATCGAGTTTGTAGCAAACATGGCCACGACCCAGAACAAAGACTATTACGCAACGCTTGGCGTGAAGAAGACGGCCACGCCGGAGGAGATTCGCAAGGCCTTTCGCAAGCTGGCGCGGAAGTATCACCCGGACGTGAATCCCGGCGACAAGAAGGCCGAGGAGAAGTTCAAGGAGATCTCCGAGGCCAACGACATTCTGAGCGACGAAAAGAAGCGCAAGGTGTATGACCAGCTTGGCTTCTACTCCGACCAGATTGACCCGGCGCAGGCCGAGGCGTATGCGCGGCAGCAGGGCATGGGCGGGCATCCGCCGGTGGACTTTGGCGGCTTTGATTTTTCGGGCTTCGGCGGCGGGTCGTCGAGCGCAGGGTCGTCGGGCTGGGGCGGCTTCAAGGACATCTTTTCGGGCATCTTCAGCGGCGCGCAGCAGCAGAACCGTCCGCGCGGGCCGCAGCCGGGCACCGACCTTGAGTATCAGGCGACGGTGGACTTCTGGACAGCGATTCGCGGCGGGCAGGCGCGGCTGCAGGTGCATCGACAGGAGACCTGCCCCACATGCCACGGGCAGGCGCATACGGGCGGTTCCATGCCGTGTCCTGAGTGCAACGGGACCGGGCAGGTGACGCAGATGGGCGGGCGGATGAAGTTCAACATCGCGTGCCCGCGCTGCAGCGGGACGGGACGCACCGCGAACGCGTGCGCGACGTGCCACGGCGAGGGGATGATCCACCGGACGGAGACGGTGGAGTTTCGCATCAAGCCGGGAACGCGCGACGGGCAGCGGATTCGCCTGCAGGGCAAGGGCAATGCGGGGCTGAACGGAGGCGCGGCGGGCGACCTGTTTGTGATTGTGAGGACGGGATCGCACCCGGTGTTTACGCGGATGGGAGATGACATCCATGTGACGGTGCCGGTGACGGTGCCGGAGGCCTCGCTGGGCGCGAAGGTGGACGTGCCAACGATTGATGGACGCGCGCAACTGAAGATTCCGCCGGGCACGCAGAGCGGGCAGAAGCTGCGCATGCGGGAGCGCGGCGTGGAGAGCGCGCAGCGTGCCGGGCAGCGCGGAGACCAGATTGTGACGGTGGAAGTGACGGTGCCGCACCTGCAGGATGAGCGCAGCCGCGAGATCATGCGCGAACTGGCCAAGCTTAATCCGCAGGATCCGCGGGTGGGATTGTTTGAGAAGTTGTAAGCCCCTTTTGAAGTGGCTTACGGTAAGCTGGTGCGGGAACGAAGAATGGCCGCGAAACGCAAATCGAAGGGCGCGTACATGATTTCGGCGGTGGCCGAGATGTACGAGATTCATCCGCAGACGCTGAGGCTGTATGAGCGCGAGGGGCTGCTGAAGCCGTCGCGGACCGAGGGGAACACGCGGCTCTACACGGACGAGGACCTGGAGCGGCTGGAGTTCATCCTGAACCTGGCGCGGGACCTGGGCGTGAATATCGCGGGGATTGCGATCATTCTGCAGATGCGCGAGCGGATGGAAGAGATGAACCGGCAGATGCAGAGCTTTGTGGAGTATGTGCGCTCCGAGATGCTGGCGCGCTTTCAGCAGGCGGCGCCGGGCCAGGCAGCCGCCATTGTGCCGCTGCGCAAGCCTACGGTGATACCCAAGGCGCCGCAGCCGCGCAAGCCTTAACGTACCGGATGCGCACGGGGTCCGCACACGGGCATCGCCGGGCGGCGCGTGCTGCAGGTATGCTTGAAGTTGCATGCTGTACGTTCTTCTTGCATTGGCCGTTTTCGGCCTGATTACTTCGAGTGTCTTTGCGGGTATGGTGCTGGCGGCGGTGCCAGGCTACCTGCGGGAACGCCGGCAGGCGCTGGCGCGGGTTGCGGAGCGTCCGGGCTTTACGCCTGCGCTGACGCTGCTGAAGCCGCTGCACGGCGCTGAGCCCAACCTGGACGCGCATCTGGCGACGTTTTTTGAGCAGGACTACCCGGAGTACGAGATTCTGTTCTGCGCGCGCACGCTGGAGGACGCGGGGCTGGAGACGGCCCGGCGGGTGGCGGCGCGGTATCCGCGGATTCCGGTGAAGTTTCTGGCTACGGGCGAGCCGCCGTACATCAATGCCAAAGTGGCATCCATGGAAAAGATGGAGGCCGAGGCCGCGCACGAGATCCTGGTGATCAGCGACAGCGACGTGCGGGTGACGCCGGAGTATCTGCGCGCGGTGGCGCTGCCGTTTGCCGACGAGCGCGTGGGCGGAATGACCTGCCTGTATCGCGGTGTGGCTGCGGAGGGCGGGCTGTGGGCGCGGCTGGAGGCCGTTGGGATGAGCGTGGAGATGTCTGCCGGGGTGCTGGTGGCGCGCATGATGGAAGGCATGCAGTTCACGCTGGGGCCGACGATGGCGTTCCGGCGGGAGGCGATCCGGCGGATGGGCGGCTTTAAGGTAACGGCCGACTACTGCGCGGACGACTTTGTGCTGGGGAACGAGACGTGGAAGCTGGGGCAGACGGTGGTGCTGAGTCATCACGCGATTGACCACATGGTGATCAATTCGAGCTTTCTGGCATCGCTGCGGCATCAGGCGCGGTGGATGAAGTCAACGCGGTTCTCGCGGCCCAAGGGACACTTTGGCACGGTGCTGACGTTCAGCCTGCCGTTCGGGCTGCTGGCGCTGGCGGCTGCGCTGGCGATGGGGCATGCGGGCTGGGGAGCGGCGCTGCTGGGCTGGAGCGTGGCGACGCGGCTGGCGATGTCGGTTGCGGTGGGCAGGCTGGTGGTGCAGGACCGGAGCTGGTTCGGACTGCTGGTGCTGTATCCGATTCGCGATCTGATGGGAGTTGGCTTCTGGGCGGCGAGCTACCAGTCGAGCCGGATTCTGTGGCGGGGGCGGGTGTTCCAACTCTTGCCGGGGGGCAAGATGCGGGAAGCGAAGTAGGTCGGCGCCTGGAGGTAACTTCCGGATTGGCGACTACACGCCCGCTATACCAAAAGTTGGAGGTATTCAATTGAACTCAAACACGATAAGTGCTGCGGGGGCGGACCCCAGGTTCGTTTCGGAATGGATCGTCCCCCGCGGAATCCATCGCGTGTCCCCCGCTTTCATATTCCAATCTGCGGAACTGTTTCCGGCAACAATCTCGCGAACGTGGGAGTCCTTCAACGCAATAACAAGCGAGTCGTATGCCTCTGTATGTTCTTCTAATCGGCCGCCAGATGCGATTCCTAGGGAGTACACGCGCATCGCCGGTCCAGTGTAAAGCTCGATGATTCCGGTATCGTGCATGGGAATCGCAAGAGGCGCCGGAAATCCATCTCCACCAGATTTCAGAGGTTGCACGACGAAGATATCGGCTGGTCCGCTCGATTTGTTTCTTTCAGCTACATTAAATCCGCCCTTTGAGGTGCGCAGATCTCCAGGTTCGAGCTGAGTGAGCACAGGCGGGTGGCCTGCGACCTCGTTTGAGATCGTCACTGGCTCAAGTGAGAAATAGGCGTAGAAGGATGGGTGCCGATGAGTTTCCGTTGCTTCGTTCGGTTGCAGTTGCAGATGGAAAACTACGACGCGGTCATTTTTGAACGTGAGACTATGGTGCGGTTCATTATCGATCGAAATAGGGGTCGCCGAGTCCGCCTGCGCCCCGGCGGAAATCGAAAAAACAAATAGAGTGATAGCAAGTAGGATGCGGCGGTTCATATTTCAACGTTTCTAACCTTTCTTGGGCAAGCCCACAGGATCGGTTCGATGCGATGTCTTTCCGATGCTATTTGAGATGGCATGCTACTTGTACAAGCGGAAATCAACCTTAACCATCAATTCGACAGCCACGGGAACACCTTTCCTGGTAGCAGGCTCGAATTTCCACTGCTTGACCGCCTCGATTGCTTTGGCATCAAGGTCATGGTCGAAGCTTTCAAAGACCGCAGCGCTCCCCACTGTTCCGTCATCTCCGACGACAATCTTCAACATGGTTGAACAGGTCCTCTTCACCTTTTTCCCGGCATCCAGTTTCTTGATCTGTTGCTCGTCAAGCTGTGGCTGAGAAGACCAGATCGCCCGAGGAGCTTTTACGTCTCCTCCAACCTGATATACCTTCTGCGACTTTGGCGCTGAAGCCGACGTTCGCGTCTGTGGTTCAACTGCAAGCTTCGCATCACTTTGTGTAGATTGACCTGCCGCAAGGCTAGGAGCGATAAGAACTGCCAGGACCGACGTCACAAGCGGGCTCATGTTCAACTCTCTTTCCAGGCCGGATTGTAACGCGATCTACTGTACCCGACGTAGCCATAGGCGAAAGCTCATCGGGTCGGCGAGCGAGGTGGGAATCGAGTCCTGAGCAGTTAACCACCTAACTGGAAGTAACTCACTTAAGCTCGAAGCTTTGGCGGGTGTTATACCCCGGGTGCCAGAAGCTAGACCCTTCGTGAAGCTCTGGCTCTGGGGTGCCTCATGTTTCATCCGCAGGGCCGCTGCTACTTCAGCGGCCGGTCGGTCCAGAGGGCCTTGTCGGCGATGGACTGGACGGGATAGAGGCGTCCGGCGAGAAGCTGCTCGGCTTTGGACTGGTTGCGATCCTGGGCGAAGAGCCACTTGCGATTGCCGGTTCCCCACATCTTTGAGAGCTGATCTTCACTGAGGAAGATGTGCGGCGCGTCTGGGTAGCAGGAGCCCCAGAGCAGCGATGAGCCCGCGCCATGCGGCGAGCAGGGCTCCACCACGATGAAGGCGGGCGAGCGCAGGAAGCTGTGGGTGTAGAAGACGACCGAGGATGCGTCGGACTGGTCGCCGTAGATGATGAAGGAGTCGGAGGGCGAGCCGTCCTTCACGATGGTGTCGGCGAGTTGCTTGGAGCTGAGCATGGGCTCGAAGCGGGCGAAGGCGATGTGCGCGGCGACGAGGAAGACGGCCGCGGTGAGCGCGACGCTGATGGTGGCGGCGACGTGCTTGCCCTTGACGCGCAGCAGCCAGCCCACGGAAGGCCCGATGAGCAACGTGATGGCCGCAAGCGCGGCGGGCAGGCGCAGCGCGGCGAAGGACGGTCCGGTGAGATCGAAGATGTGGGACATGGACAGCGTGTAGCCGCCCACGTCGCGATGGGCCAGCAGCGTGCCGATGTCGGGAACGAAGGGGAGATGGCGCGAGGTCCAGAGGCCCCAGCCGAGGACGGCGGCGGCAAGCAAGCCCGCGCCGGCGAAGACCGCCTGAGCCGTGGTGAGCCAGCGGGGAGAGAGCAGCGCGCGGCCGCCCTGCGGAGTGCGGCTTTCCTCAAGGTTGGCGAGCATGCCCGCGGTGAGGATGAGCAGCGGCGGCCAGGCCGGGAAGGTGTAGTACTCCTGGTTGGTGGAGATGGAGAAGAAGAGCAGCGTGAAGGCCGAGAAGATGCCGAGCAGCCAGGCGGAGCGCACACGGAACTTGAGCCAGTTGACGTAGGCGGCCACATCTTCGCGCGCGGCGTAGTCGAGGTAGAAGTCGACGGTCTGGCCGGCGTCGCGGTGCAGATGCTGCAGCCAGCTGCGGCGGGTTCTCCAGGCAACGACGAGGACGGCGGGCAGGAAGAGGCTCCAGGGGAAGAGCCAGACGAGGTGCAGCAGCCAGTAGGCGGCGAAGGGCAGCTTGTTGTAGTCGTGCGGGTAGCGCTGGCCGAGGAAGCGCAGGAAGTGCTCGTTGATGAAGTAGAAGTACCAGAAGCCGTGGACATTGCCGGGCGTGGGGTGATTGCCGACGGGGTGTCCCTGGTCCGGGTTGGCCATGCCGGCAAGGATGTGCCACGGGGCGGCGATGGCGAGGTAGAGCAGCAGTCCGGTGAAGGGCTTGAGCTGCATCCAGCGGCGCCAGTGGCCACTGAGCAGGAGGAGAGGCACGACGGCGGCCACGAAGAAGACGGGGGCTATGAGTCCCTTGGTGAGCGTGGCGAGGGCAAGCGCGGCCCACATGCCGTAGAAGCGGACGGGCCGGTGCGACTCCAGGCCGGTGAGGAAGCTGTAGAGAGCGAAGAGAAGCAGGAAGCTCAGCAGCGCCTCAGGGATGGCGAATCGGGTGAAGAGAAACGGGCCGATGGCCGTGAGGATGCTGAGTCCGGCGTAAAGCCCGGCGCGGCGGCCCCATGCGCGGCCCGCCCAGAGCCAGCCCAGCCAGGCGCAGCCGAGCAGCGCAAGCGCGTTGGGCAGATGGGTGGCGAAGGCATTCTGGCCGAAGACGCGGTAGAAGACGGCGTCGAGCCAGTAGGGCAGCGGGGGCTTCTCAAGATAGCGGATGCCGTTGATTTTGAGGGTGATCCAGTCGCCGGTTTCGGCCATGTGCTGGGCGGCCTGGGCGTGGCTGGCATCGGCATCGTCGAGCAGCGGAGGGCTGAAAAGGGAGGCAAACTGAACAGCGGCGAAGATCGCCAGAAGAAGCAGCCACGAGGCAAGCGCGGAGGGCGCCTGCCGGGTGCGGGAAGAAAATGTGGTTTCAGTGGTCATTGTTGCCGTAGAACGCCATCCTGAGAAGGATATCAGCAGGCAGGCAAAAGCGTTCCAGCGGGCAGGACGCGATGAGGCCGGGTATGTACGATTTTGCCGGCAAGGCGCAGAATAGTGGACGGAGAGGCAGGCAAGCCATGAGTACCGGTCTTCTTCCTTTTCCCGAAGCGGCGCAGCCGGGGGGCGGCCCGCAGCCGGACTGGCAGCGGCAGCTTGGCGAGTGGCGCGGCCTGATTGCCGCGTGTGAGCAGAAGCCGGGGCGGAAGCGCGTGCATGCGCTGCGGGTGTCGACCCTGCGGTTGCAGGCGGAGCTGGAGTACTGGGTTCCGGCGGGGAAGGCCGGCAACCCCACGACGCGCGCGGTGCAGCGCTGGAGCCGGCAGGCAAAGAAGCTAAGGCGGATGCTGGGGCCGGTGCGGGCAGCGGATGTGTCTGCGCAGAAGCTGGAACGGCTGGGCGAGACGGTGGCCAAGGGCGGGCCGGATGCGCAGTGCGGCGACAAGTGCCGCCGGCAACTGAAGAGAGTGGAAGAGCGATATTCCGAGCAGCGCAGGCGGGCGGCGAAACGGCTGCTGACCGAGTTGGAGGCGCGGCGCGCGCGGCTGAACCGTTGCAGCATGGAGCTGGAATCGGCTTTGGCAGAGCACCCGGCGAGCCGCAGTGCGGAGGTGGTGCGCCGCGAGATTGTCGGGCTGGTGACGGAGTTTGCAGAGCTGAACGGCGAGACGCTGCACCTGTTTCGCAAACGTATCAAGACGGCACGGTACCTGGCGGATGTGTGCGCGGCGGCGGACCCTGTGGCCTGCCGGGACGCGGCGATCCTGGGCCGGATGCAGGTGGCCGTGGGTGAGTGGCACGACTGGGATGTGCTGGCTGCAAGGTTGAGCGGCTCCAAAGGCAAGCGGGACGGCGAACTGCCGGAACTGCTGGAGACGCTGGCCGCGCGATCCCTGAAGAAGGCGCTGAAGGTGTGTGGCCGCATGACGGAGAGACTGGTGCGCCATGGCATGACAGAGGAGACGGCGGAGCCACCGGCAATACCGAAGAAGCCGGTGCGCCGCGCGGAACCTGTGGCGGCACAGCGCGACAGGCAGCGCGCCTAGCGCCGGGACGGACAGCCCAGACGGGCTCCCGGAGGCAGAATGAAACAGCGTGAGAAGATTGCGGGCGTATGGCTGCTTGCGGCATTTGCCATGTTTGCGGGATGGGGAATGCGCGCCAGTGCAACCTCAACCTATGCGATTACGGCGACCAACGTGGTGATGTCCGCAAGCGGAGTGGGATTGAGCCAGTTTACGGTGACGGCAATTCCGGTGACAGGCACCCTTACGGTGAGTTGCAATTATATGGGGAGCTCGATGATGGCCAAGGTGCCGGTTTGTCCGATGACTCCGCCGGTGGCGTACACGGTTACGGCTGGCGGCACGATGACCGGGACGATTCGCTTTTCCTCGCCGACAGGTGCGATGCCGGCGTCTAAGCCTGTGTCTGGCGCGGCTCTGGCGGCCGTGCTTTTGCTGGGCCTGCGCAGGCGGCGAAGGTTTCTGGCCGGCCTGATGGTGCTGTTGGCGACAGGGCTGGTGGGAATCACAGCCTGCGGGGGCAGCAGCAACGCGATGACGCCGGGGACGTATCCGTATTCAATTGCGGCGGTGAACTCACCTGCTGCAGGCCTGGGCCCATCGGTGGCGACGAGCACGACGATTCAGGTCACGGTGCCGTAAGGGCTGTGGCCGGGTGCGCCTGCAAGCTGAAGCGTAGCTGCGTTCGGCGGGCGCGGTCGTGTATCTTGGCGCAAGTAGCAGATTCATCTTCTGTGGAGAGTGCGCGACTGGCCTATGCCTACCTTTGCCGCCATTGATATCGGTTCCAACTCATGCAGGCTGAAGATTGCGAAGGTGGTGGCGCATGAACTGAAGACGCTGCACGAGGACCGCGAGGTGACGCGGCTGGGCGCAAGCGTATTCGAGTCGGGGCTGGTTTCTCCGGATGCGATGGCGGCGACGCTGCGGGCGCTGAAGCGGTTTCAGCGGGCGGTGCAGGCGCACGGGGTGGATCAGATTCGCGTGGTGGCCACGGCAGCGATGCGCGATGCGCGCAACGCGGCGGCCTTTCAGGCATGGGTGAAGGCGGAGACGGGCTGGAACCTGGAGGTCATCTCCGGGCTGGAAGAGGGAAGGCTCATCCACCGTGGCCTGGTGAATACCGAGCAGGGCGTGAGCGGGCGTGTGCTGCTGGTGGACCTGGGCGGCGGCAGCTGTGAGATTACGCTGTCAGAACACAAGCGCATCAAGGAGACGATCAGCGTTCCGCTGGGCGCGGTGCGGCTGACGGAGGAGTTTCTGCAGGCCGACCCGCCGCCGGCGGATGGGCTGAAGCAGATGCGGCAGCTGATCTTGCGCGAGCTGCGCCGAGCGCACAGGCGGATTCAGCCGACGGATGTGGGGCTGGTGGTGGCCACCTCCGGCACGGCCGCGGCGCTGGCCGAGGCGTGCGCGGCGGCAGAGGCCAAGAGCGCCGGCAAGGGAGTGGGCAAAGCGGCGAAGCGGCCGCGCCGCGCAACGGCCAAGCGGGCGCCTGCCGGGCAGACAGCGGGGACTATGCCGGGGATTGCGCCAGCCGCAGAGCTGCGCAAGCTGGCCGGGCGACTGGCGAAGATGGCCCTGCCGGAGCGGGAGGCGGTGCCGGGCATCGGGCCGCGGCGCGCGGAGATTATTGTGGCCGGGGCGCAGGTGTTTGCCGAGCTGGTGGAGAGCTTCAGCCTGCCGGGATTTCGCTACTCGCCGCTGGGACTGCGGGATGGGATTCTGGCCCAGATGCTGGCGGAGCAGGACTCGCGGGCTGCTTGGCACAAGGAGTTTGAGCATGAGCGCTGGGTGAGCGTGCTGTCCACGGCGCGCCGCTACGGCGTGGATCCGCGACAGGCGGAGCCGGTGCGGGCGCATACGCTGCAACTCTATCGCGACCTGAAGGCGCTGCACCAGCTGCCGGCGGAGTATGAGGCGTGGCTGGCGGCCGCGGCGGTGCTGCGGGATACGGGGAAGTTCATCAATCACCAGGGACACCACCGGCATACGCAATACATCATTTCCAGCTCAGAGATGTACGGCTACACGCAGCTGCAGCGGACGATGGTTTCCGCGATTGCCCGCTACCTGGGCAAGAGCCGGCCTCAGCCGGGAGATCGCGCGCTGCGGAATATTCCGGCGGTGGAGCACAGGAACGTGCAGCGGGCGGTGGTGCTGCTGCGGCTGGCGGTGGCGCTGAACCAGGATCGGGCCAGCGATGTGCTGCGCATGGCAGCCAAGGTCTATCCCAAGCGGGTTTACCTGGAGCTGGAGCCGGGGCGAACGGGCGCGGAACTGGAGTTGTGGTCGCTGCGCAAAGAGGCAGACTACTTCCGCGAGGTCTTCGGGCGGGATCTTTTTGCCACGCTGGCGTAGATGGACCGCGCCATGCGCGGATCAATAAGCCACTGCAGCAGCGGCGGGTGCTTTTCCATATCGATGCGGGCAACCGAACCCTTGCGCATGCGCACGCCCGCGCCGCCGTTGCCGGTGATGAGCCGACCCAGGAACTGGAAGAGATTGGGATTATGGCCGACGACGAGGATGCCCTCGCGGTTGGCGTACTGGGCGAGCATGATCTGGAAGTCGGCAAAGTCGGCGTCGGGCGCGAGAGCGGGATTGACCTCAACCCTGGCCTCGTAGCCCAGCTCTGTTCCGACAAACTGCGCGGTTTGCAGGGCGCGCTTGAGGGGGCTGGAGACGATGACGTCCACCTGTACCTTGAGCGTGCTGAGCATGCGGCCCATGAGGATGCACTGATCCTTGCCCTCCCGGATGAGCCCGCGTTTTGCGTCCAGAACGGGATTGTCGCGCCGGAGTCCGGCGTTGGCATGACGCATGAGGTAGAGGATCATCGGGTTACGCTCCAGCAGCCGGAGGGCTGGCTGGCCAGCTCCTTGATGAGGGATTTTAACATGATTGTAATAATTGGGCGGGCCTGACGGAACGGGTCCGATCGAGGGGCAGGAATGCAGTGACTGCGGTGCGTCGAGGAGGCGCCTTTGAGGTGAGCTAGCCTGTGGGTGACTGCCCGCCGAGGTGCTCGGCGGGAGACCAAAGCTCACTGACGAGAAGGCCGCCAAGGCGCTGTTGCCGGTCGAGGAGGGTGAATCCGGCCTGGCTGAGAGCCTGGTGGTGATTGGGCAGATGGAAACGGTCGAGGCCGGTGAGCACGCCGAAGGCGAAGTAGAGCGCGGTGACGACGGGCAGAGCGATGAACCAGCCGAAGGGTGAGCGGGGCGTGGCGAACTCCGAGATGACCCAGCGGGCGTGCGGAGTGAGGTGCGGACGGAGGCGCGCGGCGAGGTCGGCGACTTCGCGGGTGGAGAGGCAGTCGAGAAAGAAGTGGGTGGCGACGAGGTCGTAGGGCGGGTTTGCGGGGATCCAGAGGCGGGCGTCGGCGGGATGGACGCGGATGCGGCCGGAACGCGGGCTGGCGTTGAGGACGAGGGCCTGGAGCATGCGCGGGCTGGCATCAAGGGCGTCGATGAGGACGCTGGGATTCTGCTGGAGCAGGCGGGCGGTGAAGCGGCCGTCGCCATCGCCGAGGACGAGGGCGTTGCGGGCGTTGAGCAGGCG
The DNA here is from genome assembly GCA_021781495.1 of Acidobacteriota bacterium. GTDB lineage: Bacteria > Acidobacteriota > Terriglobia > Terriglobales > Acidobacteriaceae > Telmatobacter. Next base: position 27,113 of record JAJXWS010000046.1, read on the forward strand.
AGGGAGAAAGGCGAAGCGGCAGCGGGCGAGCCAGGGGCCGAAGGTGAACAGCTCCATCCAGCGATAGATGCGGGCGAGGTGGTCGAAGTTGGGGGCGCGTTTCATCGGGCGAGCAGAAGAAGCGGGGTGAGCAGCGCGAGGTCAGCGGCGGCGCGCAGGGCGAGAGGCGTGAGGCGGGTGCGGCTGCGATGCAGGAGAGCCAGCAGCAGGGCACTGGCGGAGCCGGCGATGAAGAGGGCGGCAAGCCGCGGCTGGGCAGAGGCCAGCGCGAAGGCGAGGCTAAGTCCGGCGAGCGCGAGGAGCGATGCAGCGGCGATGATGCGCGAAGGCGTGGCGGTCTCCCATCGGTCGATGGCGTGGCAGTTGAGCCAGGCGATGGCGGCGAAGAAGAGTGCGGCGGAGAGCAGCGGCCAGAGGCGGGAGCTGAGCGCGACGTTCGCGTGGAGACGGGAGAAGACGGGCAGGACGCATCCGGTGGTGAAGAGGAGGCCGACGAGCATCTCCTTGGAGAGCGGGACGGCGGAGTGAAGGGTGGCAAGGCGCGTGGGCATGGGGCGGCGGGAGTGGACTCCGGAGAAGTATGCCAGCGCGGCGGCGGCCAGGACGGAGTCGCGCTCGCGGGTGACGACGGGCACGAGCGTGAAGAGAAGAGCCGCGGCGGCGATGGCGCTGAGGCCGGCTAGCGTTGCGAGCAGGCGACGATGTCGCCAATGGAAGAAGTGGCGGTCGCGGAGGGTGTGCACGGCGCCGGAACGCAGCGCAGCGCGGGCGTCGAGGAGGCGATCGCCGATGTAGACCGTGAAGGTGCCGAGCGCGAGCAGCAGCGGCACCCAGGCGGGTAGATGCACTGCGGCGGCCCAGGCGAAGGCGAGCGACCAGGCGATGGCGACGGTTGGCGCGTCGAGGCTGGCGAGATGCCAGTAACGAATGAGCGCGGGCGCGTGCAGCGGGGCGTGCGGGATGGGCGCGGATGCCTTGGCGCAGGTTTGGCTGGGCGCAGACGGGTTTGCCAGGGGAAGTGGCATGGCCTTGATTGTAGAAGGAAGATGGCGATGCCGGGCAGGATCAGGCTTGCGCGAGCGTTTCGCGGACGAGGGACTGCAGCTTGGCGTTGACCTCAGAGGCGGTGACGAAGAAGGGCGTGCGGAGGCACTGGAGGGTGAGCTGCTGCTCGGCCGGGGCGTAGTTCCAGGAGACTTCGACGCCGAACTTGGAGGCGGTTCCGGTGTTGCCGCTGAGCGGGATGCCGGCGGCCTGAGCCTTTTGCGAGAGGGCGGCGAACTGCTCGGGGGTGATGCCGGAGAAGATCTGGGGTTCACTGTGGGCCATGGGGGACTCCGTGGGGCGGTTGAGGTGAAAGGCATGCCGCAGCCGAGGCTGCCGCAGGACCGTGCTGGAGATAAGGTTGTGCTTTCACTGTAGCAAGGGTGGCCGGGTTGCCGGGCGAAACGACTGCGCTGCGAAAAGGCGAAGAGACGGAAAAGGCGAAGCCGTAATTTTTCGCACGATTTTCTGTGGAAAAGAAAATTTTCAGGGGGGGGTGGGGGTACCCCCGGCTGCTGTTTTTCGCTCCTGGCTGCTGGCTGTGGTTCGGCATAGTTCAAGGGTAATGGAATGGGTGGAAATGGTTCGCACGTTGGGGTGCGGGAATTTTCGTTTTGTTTTCAAGGGGTTAGATGGTGGGTGGAGATTTGGGGTGTTGACATGGGGGCGTGCGGGTGGGGGTTTGTGGTTTCCCACCCATGCCGCCCGCGTCGCGGAC
>JAJXWS010000114.1 GCA_021781495.1 Acidobacteriota bacterium
GGAAAGCCCATTGTGAGCGGAGCATCTACGTTCGGTTGTGTCAGCCGGTTGAAGACGTGAACTTCTTGAAAGCCAGAGAACAGCGCCGCCGATGCCAGCTGCATGAGGCCAACCACCACGCCTCCGTGAACGTTCCTTGGCTCTGTTGCCATGAGTGCCGGGAATATTCTCTGGTTCTGAGCCGGGTGCTGTGTGCAAGCCTCATGGCCCAGGAGCAGCGATTACGGGGTTTGCATTGGCGGGGCAGCGAAAACAGCGGTTTCGGCCCGTGAGCAATCATCGGCGGATCTTGACCAGCGAGTGTGCCGCGGAGAGCGATCCGGAGACAAGAGAGGCAATCGTCACGATGACACAGGAGCCGGCGAGACACAGCGGCATCGGATGCATGTCCCATGCCGGTCAGGGCGAGCGATTGAATCTGGTCAGAACGGGGATGAAGACGCGTTTGTCCGCGGGGTAAATTTACTGTTTTCGTCAGATCCACTTATACTACCCCCCCTGTTTGTCCGCAAAAGGGGCGCTTTTACTCCGTAAGTATCAAGACTCTTTTGGGGGAACACGGTTCCCCCGGGGTCCGGAGACAAAATGGCCGAGTTGAATTCGCCCTGAAAACGGGGCGATTGCAGCAGGCGTCCCATCGAAAGTAACGGAGCTGGTTACAAGCGGGCGGCGGGGCTAAAAAGCAGAAGAGCAGACAGCAGCCATGCCGGCCACCGAGAGCAACCGGTCGATCAGGAAGCAGCATCCGGACCAGAACCGCCCACGGAACTTCGCGAAGCGATGCTCGCTCGTGATCCCGTGTCGGACGAGTCAGTGCAGCCGTGTCCGCCCTGTCCAGTCCACAAATAAATCCCAGAACAAGATCATCCTGACTGAGCGGTCCTGCCGCGCGAAGCCGGAGCCGGAAGCAGGGGACCTCGCCGGCCTGCGCGCGTGCGCGTGGGTTTTGTAGCCGGGCAGGACGGCAGCACCTGGTTGTACTCCCTGGAATAGGGCGCCACATCCGCCAGGATGGCCATCTTGTTGATATCGGGGTAGTCTTCGGGGTCTACACCCTCGAGCTCCGGGTGGAGCGCGGCATAGCCGGCGCCGGGCAGCCGGGCAAATCCCTGGTCGACCTTGATGTAGGGATCGCCCTTGCGGAAGTTGGTGTAGTAGTCCTCGCCGGGCATCCAGCTGGGCATGGTGTTGGGGATCTCGTTGGCCTGGGGCTCGAAGCTCTCGCGCTGGATGAAGCGGCGGAGGGGTTCGGAGTAGCCAAATGCTTCGTCCAGGCCCGGACCTGGGCCCATGCCGGCGCCGAGCTCCTTCTCGTAGTAGCGCCGGGAGGCCGATGTCATCTGGCGGGAGCCCTGGAAGTAGACATCCTTGCCCTGGTCATGACTGGGGAAGATGCCTTTGGTTCGATACTCTTATGGGCACATACTCAGCCTTGTAGTTCAAATCCAGGCGGACTTGACAGGTTCGCCGTTCAGGAGTAATACCCATATGAGTATGACATTTGCGCCTCTTCCGTTAACCGACGACAGCAGGTACTTCCAGGGTGTCTGGGCCCGGATGTTCGGGCAGTTTATCCGGAGCGCCCGCCAGAAGGCCGGCCGCTCGGTGGAAGAGACGGCGATCGTGGCCGGCATGGACCCTGCACAGTGGCTGGGGGTCGAAGCCGGCGATTATCTCCCGATGACCCGCCGGCAGCTGCACGTTGTGGCAGATGCCGTGGCCATGGAGTGGGCATCCATGGCCGCGGTTGTCCTGCTGTGCCGCCAGGCCTGGGAGATGCAGTAGCGGCCTTTACTCATAACCAGATACACTCACCCTCTGGAAAGGGGGTGAGTGCGATCAAAAAGGCAGAGCAAGAGAAGGTGAAAAGAATGAACTTGAACGTTCCCGCTGATCTTCACAACAGCTTTAAGGCGGCGACGGCCGCCAAGGGCTTAAACATGACCGACGTTCTGATGGAGTACGTCAAGGACTACGTTGCAAAGAACTCCCCGAAACCGAAGGGACGGCGCGGATGAAGCGCGCCGCCCTGTACATGCGGGTAAGTTCGGTCGATCAGCATCCGGAGACGCAGTTGCACGATCTTCGTCAGCTGGCAGCTCAGCGCGGCTTCGAAATCGTAAAGGAGTATACGGACCGGATCTCCGGCGCCAAGGCTAAACGGCCTGGCCTGGATGAGCTTCTGCACGATGCCCGCCGCGGCCGGTTCGATGTCGTCCTGGTCTGGGCCTTCGACCGGATCGCCCGGTCCGTGACCCACTTCCTGCAGGTTCTCGATGAGCTGAATCATCTCAAGGTCGAGTTCATCAGTTTCCGCGAGCAGATCGACACCGGTGGTCCGCTGGGCCGGGCCATCGTGATCATCGTCGGGGCCATCGCTGAACTGGAACGCTCGCTGATCGTCGAGCGGGTCCGTGCCGGAATGCGCAGAGCACGGCTCGAAGGCCGGCACATCGGGCGCACTCCGCTCAACCTGGATCGCGACGCCATCCTGCGTGAGCGCTGCCAGGGACACAGCCTGCGCCAGCTTGCCCGGGATCATCGCATCTCGACGGCCACTGTGCGGCGGGTACTGAATGGCCAGGCGCCGGCACAGCCCACGGCCCAATCGCATCCTTATATAGATGTGACAAAAGGGCAGGAAAAACCCGCTGCCTAAACCCCACAAAATCAACGGCCGGATCCACCCAATCCGGCCGTGTCAAAACGTATAGCTTTAGATACGGGTCGCCGAACAAAAGCCAGCTTATCGTTCCCTATCCCTGTCCAATGAGTGACGCGGTAATGATGCATTCATTGAGAATTCATGCACGATCGCCGAAGTGAAGCCCGTTTCTCACTAAAGTCAGATTGGACACGTCATCCCCAATGTTCTTTCTAGAGGCTGTTATGAACTTCAGGTGAGTGTATTCGCGAGATTTCGGAGCATGAGCACGACGAAAGCGAGCAGATGGAGTCCTTTGAGAGTAGTGTCGAGCCGCTCATAATCTCTGGCGAGTCTGCGGAAGCGAGCGGCCCAGGCGAAGCTGCGCTCCACGACCCAGCGGCGTGGCAGTAGCACGAAGCCTCGTTTGGCCATGGGATGTTTGACCACCTCCAGCTTCAAGCCATGTTGTTGGGCAGCTTCGGCCGCATTAGGTCCGGTGTAGCCCTGGTCGACATAAGCCAGTTCTACGTTGTCGCCGGTCACCTGCTGTACCTTTTCCGCCAGGGCTGCGACCTGCTCGCGGTCGCCCTGATCTGCCGGCGTCACCGTCAAGGCCAGCAGATGTCCGAGCGTGTCCACCGCGATATGCACTTTAGACCCCTTGCGGCGCTTGGCGCCATCGTAACCGGCTCTGGCGCCCGACTCCGGCGTGGACTGCAAGGTGCGGCTGTCGATCACAACCGCTGTCGGCTGGCCCTTGCGCCCGCCCCACTCTCGCAGCAGCGAACGGACGTCCTCCACCAACATCTCGAAACAGCCCCACTTCAGCCAACGTTGCATCTGCTGGTACACCACGTGCCACGGTGGCATATCGTTCGGTAGATACCGCCACTGTCCACCCGTCTTCGCTACATACCGGACGGCGTTGAACACGGCACGCAGATCGTGCTTCCGCTGCGGACTATCCTCCCGGCACAACAACAGATACGGCAACACGAACGCCCATTCCTCATCCGTCACATCGCTCGGATACCCAACTCCACCCTTCAGACCCATGCCTCCATGCTCAGAACTCAGCACGCATATGCAAAGTCCCTAACATGGTGCAAAGTTCATAACAGCCTCTATTGCTGGGGGCGTACTTTCCACAGATGAACTTTACCCAGATGCACGAGCGTCTTCGCACGGAACTGCTCCGCAGAATTCAGCGGGGGACGCTCAGCGTCTCGCTTCTCGCGCGGCAGACAGGCTTTGGCCAGGCGCATCTGTCCAACTTCCTCCACAACCGCCGGCACCTTTCGCTCGAGGCCATGGACCGCATACTCGCCGCGCAGCACCTGGCCGCAAGCGACCTCTTGCCCGCCAGCAGCCATTCCGTCGATTTGCACCAGGAATCGGAACTGAGCACCGTGCCCGTCGTCTCGCACAGTGTGGCGCTGTTTGAACCCAACATCCGGCCCGCCGCGGTCCAGTCCATGCTCCACCTGCCTTCAGGAGCACTCCAGTCCGTCCGGGCACGCGCCTCGGTCGCGCGTCGCACCTGGCAGCGCTTTGTTGTCATCCGCATCCCGTCTGCCGATGCGCTGCCCATGGAGCCGCTTGTTCTACCCGATGCCCTCGCTGTCATCGATCGCCACTACAACTCGCTCGCGGTCTACAGACCCAACCGGCCCAACCTGTATGCAGTGCGCCAGCAGGCTCGACTCATGCTCCGCTACGTGGACTATCTTGCCGAGCGCCTCGTGCTGCGCCCCCACAACATTGCCTTCCCCGTCGACCTCATCGAGACGGAGCCCGATCATGCGCCCAACGAACTCATCGTCGGCCGCGTCGTGCTGATCCTCAACGAGCCATAGTCAACGGCTTAGTCCGCGTGCTTTGTATCGGCAGGATTGGCAAACCGCGTAAAGCGCGCAATAAAGTGCAGGTGGACCGTGTCCGTGGGGCCGTTGCGCTGCTTCGCGATAATGATCTCCGACTTCGCCTTTTCATCATCCGACAGTTCTTCACTGCGGTTGTAATAGGCCTCGCGGTGAATAAACGCCACCACGTCGGCGTCCTGCTCAATCGAGCCCGACTCGCGCAGGTCGCTCAGCATCGGCCGCTTGTCATCGCCCCGCCGCTCGCTGGCGCGTGAAAGCTGAGACAACGCCACCACAGGCACATCCAGTTCCTTGGCCAGAGCCTTCAACCCGCGCGAAATCGCAGATACTTCCTGCGTCCGATTCTCATAGCGCTTGCCGCCCGCCGAGGGCAGCGTGGCCGACATCAACTGCAGGTAGTCCACCACCACCAGGTCAAGCCCGCCGTTGTTCTGCTTCAGCCGCCGCGCCTTGGCCCGCATCTCCGCCAGTGAAATCCCCGCCGTGTCGTCAATAAAAAGCCGCGACTCCACAAGCTGCTCCAGCGCCCTCTGCAGCTTGACCTGGTCTTCGCGCGGGATAAAGCCCGTCATCAGCTTGCGCTGGTCCACCCACGCCTGCGAGGCAAGCATGCGGCGCAGCAAAGACTCCTTGCTCATTTCCAGGCTGAACACCGCCACGACCGCGCCGTGATTGATCGCCGCATTCTGCGCCATGTTGATCGCAAACGCCGTCTTGCCCATCGACGGCCGTGCCGCCACAATAATCAGCTCGCCCTTCTGCAGCCCGCTCGTCATGCGGTCCAGCTCCGTAAAGTCCGTGGCCAGCCCCGTCACCTCCCGGCTCTGCTTGAACAGGTTGTCGATGCTCCCAAAAGAGTTCGCGACAATCTGGTCCAGGCTCTGGAAGCCCTGCGCCGAGCCCTTCTCGCTCACCTCCATCAGCTGCGTTTCCGCTGCGCCCAGCACCTCCAGCGCCGTCTCGCTCTGGTCCGCCGCCCGCGCAATCGCCGCCGAGCAGATCAGCATCAGCTTGCGCAGAAGGCTCTTGTCCTTGACGATGCGGATGTATTCCTCAATCACCGGCCGCAGCGGCAATCCTTCGGTCAACGAGACAAGATACGCCACGCCGCCCACCGCCTCCACCTCCTTGTAGCGCGCCAGCTCGTGCGACAGCGTCACAATATCCACCGCGCGCTGCTCGTTCATCAGCTCGCTCATGCGCAGAAAGATGCGCCGGTGCGAGTCCAGCGAGAAGTCCTCCGCCTCCAGCTTCTCCGCAGCCTCGGAGTGCGCGGAGTTGTCCAGCAGGATCGCGCCAAGAATCGTCTTCTCGGCATCCACATTGGCGGGGAGACCCGCGTCCAGAGTCACATCGGGAAAGGTGGCCATATTGCAAGTTTAGGCCGATTCAGCCCGCGGAGGCGATTGTGAATCGCAGCAGCAATGTGTGGGAATCAGGAAAGGATAGGCGGTGCTTGTGTCCTGAGTTTAAAGTTCGCATCATGATTGAGCTGTCATCTTGAGCGTAGTTTGGCCTTTTGGGGCCAAACGGAGTCGAAAGATCTGCGGTTGCTCTTTTGTGA
>JAJXWS010000047.1 GCA_021781495.1 Acidobacteriota bacterium
CGCGCATGAGCGACATCATCGACTTCAACGCCGGCGGCATCGTCACCGGGGAGACAACCATCCCCGACTGCGCGGATCAACTGCTCAACCTGTGCATTCAGGTCGCCAGCGGCGAACGCCTCACCAAAGCGGAGTTGCTGGGTCAGAACGACTTCATCCCGTGGAAGCGCGGCGTCTCGCTCTAAGCGGATTCTTTCTGTGCGATCTTCCTTAAGGTTGCTAGAGCCCGGACGATTGCAGCGCGTCTACTCCAGGAACGACGCCACCACTGCCATCGCGGAGATCGCCGCCGTCTCCGCGCGCAGAATGCGCGGACCCAGCGTCACCGCGCGCCACGCATTCGCATCGAACAGCGCCTCTTCGTTTGGAGCCCATCCGCCTTCCGGTCCAATGGCAAGCTCAAACTCGGGCATCTCTTCCCCGCTGGCCGCCATCAACTCTTCCATCGCCCGCCTCAGCGTCGTCGAGCGCTCCTGCTCCGCAAGCACAATACGATTGGCGTTCGAAGCCGCCCGGATTCGCTCCGCCAGCGCTACCGGATCGTGAATCACCGGAACATCCGAACGCCGCGACTGTTGCGACGCTTCGTGCGCAATACGCCGCCAGCGCTCCACGCGCTTGGCAGCGGCCTGCGCCAGGTGCTTCTCCGTGCGCCGTGTAATCACCGGCGCAATCGCGGCAATCCCCAGCTCGGTTGCCTTCTCAATGCCCCACTCCATGTGGTCGAACTTGAAGACCGCCATCACCAGCGTGACCGGCAGCGCCGGGGCTGCCTTCAACTCCGCAATCAGGTTGAAGCGCGCCTCGTCTTCGGCAATCGCAGCCAGCTCGGCATGAAACACATGGCCGCCCGCTACCACGTCGGCTTCCATGCCCGGCTGCGCGCGCAGCACGCGCGTCAAATGCTCAGCCTGCGCGCCTGTAAGCGTCGCGGTGGCTTCATCCCAGTGTTCTGCAATCCAGCGGCGGCGTGTCATCGGTCGTTCCTTATGCTTGTTGCGCCTTTTAGTGTAACCCTTTCCTTGAAAACACTGAGGGGACGCTTTGCAGCGTCCCCTCGGAGTGTTGCCTTTTGGTTGGTTGACCCGTTACTTCTTCTTCGCGGCTTTCTTCGCGGCCTTCTTCGCGGGTGCCTTCTTGGCTGCTTTCTTGGTTGCCATTTGCCTATTCTCCCTTGTCGATGGGTTGCATCGAAACTGCAACACGTATTGCAGTTGAGGAATGTATAGATTCATGCTTGCTCAGTGTCAAGAAAAAAACGAAGCAGAAGTGGAAAAAGTGGTAACAATTCTCATCCGCGAATTCTGTTTTCGCATTCGGTCGTTATAAAAGGTGATGCGCGCGAAGCGCTGACACCGTCAATCCGGCAATCACGTCATGCCATCCATGCGCAAAGATGCACGCGCGCAAGTTACCGCGTAACAGTGCAAGCAGGCTGAACAAAACACCGAACACTGCCAGCAGCACCATGTTGCGCATTCCCTGGTATCCATGCGCCGCGCCAAACGCCAGCGCGGAAAACACAACGCCTGCCGTCCGTGCTCCGCTCGTCCACGCCGTGAACTGCTGTTGCAGATAACCGCGAAACACAACCTCTTCTGCGAATCCCGCCAGCAGGCAAAGCAGTATCCAGCATGCGGCCTCCGTCGCATTTCCCGGAGCAAGCCGGGCAACAGCGCGTATCGCCGCCTGTTGCGATGGGCTGGGCGCAAGCGGATGCGCGGCCTGCGTTATGCTCTGCCGATGCATCACAGCATCTTCCATGCCCGACCACATCAGCCCCAGCGATCCAAGAATCATCAGCACCGCAATCCAGAACACAAACGCCACGCCAAGGTCCGCCATCACGCCTCGGCTTCCACCCGCCATCGCGCCCAGCAGCGAGCGCAGCGAACTCCCGCGCATCCTCACACCGAATGCGACCCATCCCAGCATCGCCACTTCCAGCGTCGCCGTCATGCCGTAAATTACCAGCCGGTTCGGCGCGGCCTGCGTGCCCGCCAGGCTCGCACCATGCAGCGATGCCGCTGCAATCGCCACCAGCAGCACCGCCGTGTGCCATGCCGGTGCTAGCGGAACCGCGCCGCGCATCGTCGTCTGCGATACGCCGGTCTCCATCGCCGCCTGCGCTTCTTCATCCGGCATCTGCAATGCGCTCTTCCTTGTCGCGAGATTGAACTCCGTTCGCCCGCATCCTCAGCACTCGATCACGTTCAGCGCCAGTCCCGCCAGGCTCGTCTCCTTGTAACGCGCCTGCATGTCCAGCCCGGTCAGATACATTGTGCGTATCACCTGATCAAGCGAGACCTTGTGCGCCTCGGCCTCATACAGCGCAATGCGAGAGGCCTGCACCGCCTTCACCGCACCCATGGCATTGCGTTCAATGCAGGGAATCTGCACCAGCCCGCCAATCGGATCGCAGGTCATGCCAAGGTTGTGCTCCATCGCAATCTCTGCCGCGTGCTCCACCTGCCCGTTGGTTCCGCCCAGCGCCGCTGTCAGACCGCCGGCCGCCATTGAGCACGCCACGCCCACCTCGCCCTGGCAGCCCACCTCCGCGCCGCTGATCGAGGCATTCTCCTTGTACAGAATCCCAATCGCAGCCGACGTCAGAAAGAAGCGCAGCATTCCCTCGTGGTCCGCATTCGGCGCAAACCGGTCGTAGTAATGCAGCACCGCCGGCACCACGCCCGCCGCTCCATTCGTCGGCGCGGTCACCACGCGCCCGCCCGCGGCATTCTCTTCATTCACCGCCATGGCATACACCGTCACCCAATCCAGCGGCGCCAGCGGATCTCCTCGCAATCCATCCGCCTCTTTCTCGCGCAGCCGTTCCGCCAGCCTGCGCGCACGACGCCTCACGTTCAGTCCTCCCGGCAGTATGCCCTCCGTCTCCATCCCGCGCCGCACGCACTCCTGCATCACCTGCCAGATGCGATCGATGCCTTCGCGCACCACCTGCACCGGCGGCTGCTCCGAGTCCCGCGCCACCAGAGCGCACTCGTTCTCCAGCATCAACTGGCTGATCGATAACTCATTCGCATGCGCCGCCGCCAGCAACTCCGCTGCCGTGTGAAACGGAAACGGAATCGCGGCTTCCTGCCGCTCCCGCGTCTCGCGCGCGCCATCCTCCACAATGAATCCGCCGCCTACGGAGAAGAACGTGCGTTCTTCCAGCTTCGCGCCCGCCGCATCCAACGCCGTCAAACGCAAACCGTTCGGATGCTGTGTCTGCGCTCCCGGCGGAGTCATCTGGTCGCGATGAAATAACATGTCGTTCGCTTCAGCGAAGGCAATCGTTCTCTCGCCCGCCAGCCGCAGCTCGCCGCTCGCGCGAATCGCGGCAACCGTGGATTCAATCAACGCCGGGTCGATCGTCGCGGGCTCGTTGCCCGTCAGGCCCAGCAGCACGGCCCGGTCCGTCGCATGGCCCAGGCCCGTCAGCGCCAGTGACCCATACAGATCCACCTGCACCCGCGCCACTCGCTCCAGCAGTCCTCGCCCGCCCAGCTCGCGTGCAAACCGGCACGCCGCGCGCATGGGCCCCATGGTGTGCGAGCTCGACGGACCCACGCCAATCTTGTACAGATCAAACAGACTCGTCGTCACGCAAGGATTGTAGCGGGAAACACAGTCTTCGCGCCGACTCGCGTTCCCGTCGCAAGCCTGCCCATCTCTTCGGTAACCTCGCGTATCGCTCTCTGCCCGTTCCGGGTAACTCGCTTCTGTTACACTCGCAGCAAATCACCGCCATGCTCTTTAAAGCTCTCAGCGCGGCCGTCTACGGAATCGACGCCAACCTCATTGATGTCGAAGTCGACTACAGCGGTACGGTCTCCGATCAGGATCACTTCCACACCGTCGGCCTGCCGGACGCTGCCGTCCGCGAAAGCCGCGATCGCGTCCGTGCGGCCATCAAGAACTCGGGCTACCTTATTCCGCCCACGCACATCACCATCAACCTTGCGCCGGCTGACCTCAAGAAAGAGGGCTCCGGCTTTGACCTGCCCATCGCGCTCGGCATCCTCGGCGCTTACGGCGCCTTGCAGATTCGCGACATAAGCCAGTTCCTCGTCGTGGGCGAGCTCGGCCTGGATGGCAGCGTGCGGCCCATTCCCGGCATGCTCCCCGTCGCCATCCTCGCGCGCGAGCGACGCATCCCGCATCTCATTCTTCCCGCCGCCAATGCCGCCGAGGCCGCTGTCGTCGAGGGCGTCCAGGTCTATCCTGTCTCGTCTCTGCTCGATGTCATCGAACTGCTCAACAGCTCCGTGCTCGGTGTTCCGCAGCGCGAGCCCTATCGTGTCTCCACGGAAAATCTCCTCGGCGAGTTGCAGCACTTCGCCGTTGACTTCAAAGACGTGCGCGGCCAGCAGACCGCCAAGCGCGCGCTGGAAGTAGCCGCCGCGGGCAGCCACAACATCCTCATGATCGGCCCGCCCGGCTCCGGCAAAACCATGCTGGCCAAGCGGCTGCCCTCCATCCTTGCGCCGCTCACATTCGACGAGGCTCTTGAGACCACCAAGATCCACTCCGTCTCCGGCGTGCTCGACGCAGCGGCGGGCCTGGTCACGCAACGCCCCTTCCGCGCCCCGCATCACACCATCTCCGACGCAGGCCTCATCGGCGGCGGCATCGTGCCCCGTCCCGGCGAGGTCTCCCTGGCACACAACGGTCTGCTTTTCCTCGACGAGCTGCCGGAGTTTCCGCGCAACGTCCTTGAGGTGATGCGCCAGCCGCTGGAAGACCACAGCGTGACCATCGCGCGCGCCTCCATGTCGCTCAGCTTTCCCGCGCGCTTCATGCTGGCGGCAGCCATGAACCCATGCCCCTGCGGATTCTTCAATGACAAGTCCCGCGAATGCATGTGCACTCCGCCCATGATTCAGCGCTACGTCGCCAAGATCTCCGGTCCGCTCCTCGATCGCATCGATATCCATATCGAAGTGCCGGCCGTTCAATATAAGGAGCTGCGCGGGGGCGCCGCCGCCGAGGGCTCAGCCGAAATCCGCTCCCGCGTCCTTACCGCGCGCGAGCGGCAGCGGGAGCGCTTCCGCAAATCCGGCGAAAAGATCTACTCCAACGCGCAGATGACCACCCGCCAGATCCGCGCCTACTGCGAGCTGAGCCCGGACGCCGAACGCCTGCTCGAGCGCGCCATGCAGCAGCAGGGGCTCACCGCCCGCGCCCATGACCGCATCCTCAAGGTGGCGCGCACCATCGCCGATCTGGAAGGCGCCGAAAACCTGGCCGTCGCTCACCTGGCCGAGGCCATCCAGTACCGGACCCTCGACCGCAGCTACTGGGCCTGACACCGGGTCCAGCAGCGTTCCAATCCCCCGGCCGGGCAGGAATTGAGGCGTCTGGAAACGTTTTCCACAGGTCCATAGCCCCAGGTTACCAACGTTTGCCCATGAGTACCCCTCTCGTTTCCGCCCCCAACATCCTTTCATCTATCAGAAACATAAGAGCTTGATCCGTTTCCTCAAGGGAATCCCCGGCCATGCCTCCCAGCCTGCAAACCGCAAAATAAATGTTGACCCTGCTCCGGACTGGGTTTAATTTAGGGAGTGCCATCCTAACGGGTAGATTGCATACCGCGATCTCGTGATTTTCTGTCTTCTCCCGCATCAGTCTGAGCAAAGGCTCACTCCTCGATGCACCGGCGTGTGAACTTTGCGCCTTCCGGATTGGGAAAACAGAGCCCGAGTTGTACGAAAGCGGCAAAAATATACCCTTTACAGGCACGAACCCTGTTCCTTTACGCAGCGAGCCACGTCAAAGTTTTTTAGAACTCTGCGCTCAGTTCCTGCGTCTAAGGTGGGAGAGGGTTGTGGGGGCAGCCCTGGAAGGAAGATGGATTAGCTGCCAGTTGCACCAACGGCGCCACGCAGCTCCGGATGGGCAACGGATTTGGGAAGGAGAAACCTGTAATGCGTTCTGATTTAGTTTTTGGGGCACTCTCTCACGTGTCCAATCGTTACCAGCTCTGCCAGCTGGCCAGCAAGGCAACCCGTAAGCTTCATAAGCCCAACACCCGGCTGCAGGATACGACCAATGAGGTCCTGGGGCGTTTCCGCACCACCAACCCCGGCTCCGCAGCGCCGGTCAACCTGCCTGCGAATCAACCCGTCGAAGCACGCCGCGCAGCCTGACACTTTCTATCGCAGTTTTTAGCTTAGTCAAGCATCGGTTACAGGGCGGCTACCTGAATCAGGCAGCCGCATCCCCCATCGTTTCGATAATCTGCCCTCACGCGGGAGGCGTCGTATGCTCGCCCGCTATGTCTGCAACCTCCAAGCCCCGCCTGATTGTTTCCGGAGCACTTCCCCCTCTTGGACTCTCCTGACTCCCATCCCGCCCAATCGCAGGTGATCATGACCATCGCTGAACTCAAAGAGAAAAACATTACGGAACTGAGCCGCATTGCCCGCACCCTTGAAATTCCGGGCACCAGCGGTCTTCGCAAGCAGGATCTTATCTTCAAGATTCTTCAGGCCCAGAGCGAAAAGGAGGGCCACATCTTCGCCGACGGCGTGCTGGAGATCCTCCCCGACGGCTACGGCTTTCTGCGCTCGCCCGACTACAACTATCTGCCCGGCCCCGACGACATCTACGTCTCGCCGTCGCAGATTCGCAAGTTTGACCTGAAGACCGGCGACTCCATCAGCGGCAACGTCCGGCCGCCCCATGAAGGCGAGAAGTACTTCGCCCTGGTCAAGATCGAGGCCATCAACTTCGAGTCCCCGGAAGAGACCCGCAACAAGATTCTCTTCGACAACCTCACGCCCCTCTATCCGCAGGAACGCATCAAGATGGAGACCGTGCGCGAGGCCACCAGCGGCCGGGTCATGGACCTGTTGACGCCCGTGGGCAAGGGCCAGCGCGGCCTCATCGTCGCTCCGCCGCGCACCGGCAAGACGATGCTGTTGCAGTCCATCGCCAACTCCATCACCTCCAACCATCCTGAGGTCGTGCTGATCGTCCTGCTCATCGACGAGCGGCCGGAAGAAGTCACCGACATGCAGCGCTCGGTCAAGGGCGAGGTCATCAGCTCCACCTTTGACGAGCCGGCGGCCCGCCACGTGCAGGTAGCCGAGATGGTCATCGAGAAGGCCAAACGCCTCGTGGAACACAAGCGCGATGTAGTCATCCTGCTCGACTCCATCACCCGCCTTGCCCGCGCCTACAACACCATCGTGCCCCCTTCGGGCAAGGTGCTCTCCGGCGGCGTGGACTCCAATGCCCTGCAGCGGCCCAAGCGCTTCTTCGGCGCAGCCCGCAACATCGAAGAGGGCGGTTCGCTCACCATCATCGCCACCGCGCTCGTCGATACCGGCTCGCGCATGGACGAGGTCATCTTCGAAGAGTTCAAGGGCACCGGCAACATGGAAATCATCCTGGACCGCAAGCTGGTGGACAAGCGCGTCTTCCCGGCCATCGACATCCAGCGCTCCGGCACCCGCAAGGAAGAGCTACTCATTCCCAAGGAAGATCTGCAGCGCGTCTGGGTGCTGCGCAAGGTGCTCAATCCGCTCTCCCCGGTTGAAGCAATGGAGTTGCTCATCAGCCGACTGGAGAAGGTGCGCAACAACGCTGAATTCCTGCAGAACATGAACCAGCTTTAAAAAACAGGTGAGCGGCGACCCTTTGCGGATTCGCCGCTCGCTGGTAAGATAAGAGAAGTCGTGGGGCTGTAGCTCAGCTGGGAGAGCGCCTCGTTCGCAACGAGGAGGCCAGCGGTTCGATCCCGCTCAGCTCCACCAACCTCCCTTCCATCACATCGCCGATTCCGGCCCTTCTCTAGCCGAACAAATCCTTCATCTTGTCCAGCAGCCCGGGAGACGTCGGCTTATTGTCCACCGTCATGGTCTCCGCCAGCTTGGTCACCAGTTCCCGCTGCGCCTTGCTCAGCTTGCGCGGAATCTGCACTACGACTCGGACAATCAGATCGCCGCGGCCTTTTTCGTTCAGATACGGAACGCCTCGTCCGCGCACATTCAGTTCCTTGCCGCTCTGCGTGCCCTCTGGAATCTTCACCGTCACGGGCCCGTCGACGCCATCCAGCGCAATCTCCGCGCCCAGTACGGCCTGCGGAAAGCTGATGGGAATCACGCAGCGCAGGTCATGTCCGTCGCGCTCAAAAAAGTCATGCGAACGGATGGACAACACCACGTAGAGATCGCCGCTGGGGCCTCCCGAGCGGCCGGCATCGCCCTCGCCGCCATAGCGAATGCGCGTGCCGTCTTCCACGCCGGGCGGCACCTTCACGTTCAGCTTGCGTTCGCGGCTCACGCGCGTCTCGCCCCGGCAACTCTGGCAGGGGTCGCCGATAATGGAGCCCGTGCCGCTGCATGCCGCGCACGTGCGCGCCACGCTGAAGAATCCCTGCTGATAGCGCAACTGGCCCCGGCCATGGCACTGCGGGCAGGTGCTCGGCCCGCGGCCTGAGGCGCTGCCGCTTCCGTGGCAGGTCTCGCACGACTCCAGCCGCCGGATCTTCACCTCGGTCTCCGTGCCAAAGATCGCGTCTTCAAAGTTGATCGTCAGGTCAAAGCGCAGGTCGTCGCCGCGTCGCTGACGAGTCGCGCGCTGCTGCCCTCCGCCCATGTTGAACATCTCGCCGAACAGGTCGCCGAAGATGTCGCCCAGGTCCACGCCGCCTGCGAACGGACCGCCGGCGAAGCCGCCCGGTCCACCGCCGCTCACGCCGGCGTGCCCATAACGGTCATACGCGGCGCGCTTATCCGCGTCGGTCAGCACCTGGTACGCTTCGCTGGCTTCCTTGAACTTCTCTTCCGCGGCGTGATCGCCCGGATTGCGGTCAGGATGATACTTCATCGCCAGCTTGCGATACGCGCTCTTCAACTCCTGGTCACTGGCCTCGCGCGAAACGCCCAGAACCTCGTAGTAATCTGCTTTGCTCACTCGTGTATTCAAACCTGCTTAAAACCTTGTTGTGGTGTAAAGCGTACCGGCCTCAGACTGTGCCGCCACCAACCTCCGACTGCGGCAGCACAAGAATCGGAACCCGTAAACTACTCGCTCGTCTGCTTGGGATTGGTGGCAACACGCACCAGCGCCGGCCGCAGCAGCTTCTCCCGCAGCCGGTAGCCGCGGCGAATCTCCTCGGCCACATGCTGGTCCGGCAGGTCCTCGCGCTCCACTGAGCCCAGCGCCTCGTGATGCCTGGGATCAAACTCCTCGCCAACCGCCGGTATCGGGTGCACCTGCATTTGACGCAGAACCTCTTCCATTTGCTTCACAATCAGTTCCACGCCCGTGCGCAGCTGCTCTGCTGAGCCGGTCGCCTTCAGCGCCAGCTCAAAGTTGTCCAGCACCGGCAGAAACTGCTCCACCACGCTGCCCGTGGCATAGTCGCGAAACTCCTGCCGCTCCCGTTCCGCGCGCTTGCGGGCATTCTCAAACTCAGCCTGCAGCCGGGCCACCCGGTCCACAAGCTGGTCCCGTTCCGCCTTCAGCAGTTCCAGCTCTGCCTTCAGCTTGTCATGCTCGGCACGGCTCACGGTTCCGGCCTCGCCCTCCGCTGCAGCGGCCTCCGTCTCCGGCTGGGTTTCCGAGGCAGTTGCATTCTCCTGGGCTGCGGCTTCCGTCGCTTCCGGTGCCGTTATCTCTGTTTCCTGTTCAGGCATACTTCTACGCATTCTCCGAAATATCTTGGCCATTCTCTTCCATGATAAATTCCCGAGCGCTCCTGGGTCGGGCAAGTTTGCTCCAAAGGCGACAAGCCGCCAGTCGCGGCCATCCTGCACCGCCCCCGGTCACAGCCCCCGGTCGCAGGGTCAGGCAGCTCAAACATCGGGAGTTATTCCGTCGGGACGTCCAGGATGCGCTGCGACAATCCAGCCACATAGCGCACAGCCTGAATCATCTCCTGGTACTGCATGCGCGTAGGCGCAATCACCGCCACGGTGCCCAGATTGGCTCCGCCCAGCCGGGCCGGGGCGCCAATCAGCACCAGGTCCTGCATGGCCGGCGATGCCTCATCCAGCCCCACCACCACGCGCACCTCCTGCTGACGCCCGTCCACATACGCCGTCAGCAGCTCCACCAGCCGCTGCTTGGCCTCCAGGGCCAGCAGCATCTGGCGCATCCGCTCTCGATCCACTTCGGAGGCAATCAGGTTCGCCATGCCGTCTACAAAAATGGTGGGAGAAGCCTCAACGCCCACCAGCGCACCCTTGCTGCACAGCTCTTCCACTGAGGCCAGCATCTGGTGATAGGCGGCTCGCTCGGCTTCCATCCTCCGCGCCACCTCGGCGCGAATCCTGTCGATCAGCCATCCGCGAAAGTTCTCATTCAGATAGCGCGCGGCCGTTTCCAGCTCCACATGCGTCAGATCACGATCCAGCGCCAGCACGCGGTCGTGCACAGCGCCGGCCTGGGTCACCAGCACCGCCAGCACCCGTCCCGTAGCCAGCCGCGAAAAGTGAATATGCTCCAGCACCTGCCGCTCGGTTGAGCCGGCAAGCGCCACGCCCAGCCCCTGCGAGATCAGCGCCAGCACATGCGAGGTGCGTTCCAGGTATTCCGTGGTGCTCGCCACGCCGCTGAAGCTGTCCTCAATCTGGCCGCGCCGTGCCTGGCTCAGCGGCATCACATCAGCCGCCGGAGCCGCAACGCCAATCGACGCCGCGCTCATCCGCCCCAGCTGCGCGTCCTGCCGCGTAATCTGCTCCACGTAGAAGCGAAACGCCGACGCCGTAGGCACGCGCCCCGCCGAGGTGTGCGGCTGGTCCAGCAAGCCCGATTCGCCCAGCGTCGCCATCACATTGCGAATCGTCGCCGAACTTAATCCTTCTTTATTGGCAAAGTAGCGCGCAACCGCCTGCGAGGCCACAGGTTCGCCCGTGGCAATGTAGAGCTCGATGATGGCTGTCAGTACCAGCCGCTCTCGCGGACTGACGCGCACCTCTGGCATCTGTTCCGCTCCCCTGGCAGGCCGTCGCAGGAAAAACCCGCCTGCCATCCCACCCCATTAAATCCATGCTAATCTGCAACTTACTCCGCACAGACTGGGGCAGCAATTCTGTATCCATTGTAGGAATCGCAAAACTGCACTGTCAAGAAAGCGTTGGCGTCTAGGGTTGGTTGTAGTAGTCCGTTATGGTGCGCACCACCACGCCCGGCTCATCCACCTGGAGCGTCAATCCGTGATAGTCGTCCGCACGCGCCACCGCGGGCGGATCAAACGAAAGCGTATAGAAGGCATTGGCATCGGCATAGCACTGCTCAATCTGCCCGGCCAGATCATTGTTCGGCCCCAGAATCAGGCCGCCACTCTGCACCGCCAGCACCTTCAGCGCCAGGTTGCCCAGGTCCACATCTGCGGGCCCCCGCACCGGATTGAGAAACGATCTATAAAGCTCCGCGTAAGTCGGGCTCGAGTCGGCCATATTCAGGCTGAAAACGGCCATGCGTGCCTCCCGCAGACGCGTTGAAAGCTCCACGACCGTGTCAAACATCCGCTGCTGATCCTTTTCGGAAAAGCTGTCCGCGTGACGATCGAGGATGGGCCAGCCCCAGCCCAGCCAGACCAGCAGCTTGCGGCCCGGCTTCTGCGACTCGTTCTCCGCAATGGCCTCCATCTGTTGTATGGAGTACTGTGCGCGCTCCAGCAATCCGTCATAGCCCTGCGCCGAATCGATCGTGCGAACATTGCCCGGAATCCCGGCCACGATCTTCGCCAGCGCCTTCCCGTCAAGGGTCGGCTGAGACAGCACATGCACCGCCGTATCCGTCAGGGTAATCAGCGTGGTCGGTTGCGCAAGCCTGCCTCCGTCTTCGCGCAGAAACTGCTCCAGCTCACCTTCCACAAACGCCACCTGCTGGAACGGCAGGTTCACCATATCCAGCACCAGAAACACTTCCACTTGAGGATTGGGCTTGACCAGGATGCCGTCGTAGGAGCGGAAGGAGAGTATCTTTACCGGCCTGCCGTTATCCAGCAGCTTCATCTCCCACGGCTGCAAGCCAGTCACCGGCTTCCCTGCCGCATCCCGAATCACCGCGTCCAGCTTGATCTTGCCCTCGCGCAGTACAAGCGTCTTCGGCGGAGTTGCAGGGCGGTTGTGCAGCGCCGGATTACCGGGCTCAGTCTGCTGCGCGCCGGGCTGTTCCGCGCGAAGGGGCAACAGGAGGGTTAGAAACACAAGACTGCACACAACAGACCGGCTCATCCACTCCAACTTTCCGGGGGTGCAGTTTAACAGCAAGCGCAGGCCAACTCTACAAGGACGCCGAAAGCGACAGCCGGGTTGCATTCACGTCCTCCCTTTCCGCAAACACTCGCGCCATCGCGCCGGACAGCTCGCCTAAGGTTGCGTCAGGATGCGCAAGTCGCCGCGAAACAGGTGATATCCGTCGAAGACAATGTCATTCATCATCGAGATCTCCGGTCCATAGGGGTCCGGTCCCGGCGCTCTCCGCGGCGGCACTTCTCGCCCCACGGAGACAGCCACGCTGCGAGCCGGGCAGTAGTAAGTCTTCCCGCCCAGCTCCACCGGGCCGTACTCCACCAGAATGTCGGACCGCTTGACCGGCAGTTGTGGCGCGAGTTCCGCCTCCACCGTCAGCCGCAGAATCGTGCCCGTGGCGGCATCGATCCCGATCTTCCCGCGATAGGGCGAAAGAGCATTCACCACCACCGCTATGCCCTTTGCGTTGTAGTTGCGATACGCAATGCGAAAATGCGACTCCTTCAGCGGAACCTTGTAGGCAAACACCGCCTCAGGGCCCGTCCGACCCTGCTCCCAGTGGCTCCAGTACAGGCTTCCGTGCACAGAGTCCATGAACACATTGGTCAGCAGCGGCCCAAACGTGCCCGAGACCGTAAGCACATCCTGGTCTTTCTTCGGGTTCGGATGCCGCCCCTTCTGCTCGGTGACCTCCTCGCGGCCACTCGAATACGTAACCCTGTCCGTGAAGATGTCTTTCACGTGCCAGGGCTGGCCACCCCAAACCACTGTGCCGTATGGGCCGCTCAGCTTCTCGGTGTCGTCGTATTGCGTGGTCGTGCGCGCAGCGTACAGGTTCGGCAGGCGGGTTCCCAGGCCGTTCAGATACTCCACAGCCCGCATCAGAATCTTCTTCTGATCCTCGATTCCCGGCGCCGGATTGGCCAGCACATCCACCCGCGGAGCATCGAGAAACGCCGAGGCATCCGCCAGCGCCACCAGTGCCTGCCGCGTCTTTCTGCCGTGCAGACTGGTCTTCCACGCATCCAGTCGCGCGCTGCTCATGCGCTCCGTCAGCGACATGCCCGACAGCTCCCGCGCCACGTCCGCATCGCGCCGGCCATAGTTCTCGCGCAGCACCTCTTCCAGTTGCGCAATCGTCACCGGCTTTACGTTGAACGCAGCCTCATGTTCTCGCGGCACATACTGCGGACGCGCCTGCCGCGGCGCCGCCTTGGTTGCAGGTGCCTGCTGCGGAACGGCCACACCTGGAGCACACAGCAGCAGGAGCACGAGCGCCAGCGGCCTGCCAATCAGGGTGCCCATCTTGCCAGCCTCTCTATCCAACCGCCTCACCCGCGTCCATCCTCCTCTCTACTCTTCAGCAGGCCGACAACCAGGATTCGCCCATCGTCTGCAGCCACTTCATTCCCTGGGAAACTCGCCTGTCTTGTTGCAGTTGAGTCTAATCCCTTCCTTGCGCAGGGGCATAATAGAGACTGTGGTTCGCTGAGTTTCCGGAGGTTGCGTTTCCCATGAGATATCGAACCGGTGGCGTTGTGCTGGTTGCCGCTCTTCTTGCCGTGGGAGCAAATCGTGTCATCGCGCAATCCTCCGCCACCCCGGCCGCCTCGGTCGCGGGCGATGCCGCTGCATGGAACCAGAGCCTGAGCGACTGGCGAACCGCGCGCGAGCGCGAACTGGACGCCCCCGACGGCTGGCTTACGCTCGTCGGACTGGAGTGGCTCAAGCCCGGCATCAACTCCTTCGGAGCCGCCGCCGACAATGCCATCCCCATTCACGCCCAGGCGCCCGCCCACATCGGCATGATCACCGTCAGCGGAGCCACAGTGCAGCTATTGGCTCCAGCAGGTGGATTCCCTCCCGACTTGAAAACCAACGGCGCCCCGGCCCGCGAGGGCACGCTCTCCGTCAGCAACACCCAGCCCACCGCCATCACCTGGCATGGGCTCTCCATGGTGGTTCTCGAGCGCGGCAACCGTTACGCGCTGCGCATCAAAGACGCCGACTCGCCCACCCGCACCGGCTTTCACGGGCTCCACTGGTACGCGCCTGACCCCACCTACGTCGTCACCGCGCGCTGGATCCCCTACAATCCTCCGCAAGTCGAGGCCATCCCCACCGCTATTGGAACCACGCTCAACATGACGTCCCCCGGCGTGGCCGAATTCCTGCTCAAGGGCAAGGTCTACCTGCTGGAGCCAGTCCTGGAAGGCGGCGCAAACAACTCGCTCTTCTTCATCCTGCGCGACGAAACCAGCCAGACCACCACCTACGGCGGCGGGCGGTTTCTCACCACGGGCCTGCCCAGCGCCGGACTCACACAGCCCGGCTCGCTCACCCTCGACTTCAACCGGCTCTACAATCCGCCCTGCGCCTACACGCCCTACGCCACCTGTCCCCTGCCGCCGGAGAAGAATCGTCTCCCCGTCGACATTCAGGCCGGCGAACAGCGCTACACGCCCTGAGGCAAAGCAACACAGAAAAAGCCCCGGCGCATGCTGCACGCCAGGGCTATCCCGTACTTCTTCACGCGCCGTCTAGGCGTGCCCCATCACCACCGTGTGCGGACTCATCGGAATTGGGTGCGCCTGGATCTTCCCGAATCCCGCCTCGTTGTACATCGCCGTCAGGTCGCTCAGCGTGTAGGCATCGCCCGCCACGGTCGAGGTCAGCATCGTCATGCTGAAGGCCGCCGGCATGGGCGGCGACACGCGATCTTCGTTCGGCACAAACTCCAGCGTGGCGGCGCGTCCGCCCGGACGCAGCGCCTTGTGCACCTTTTGCAGCAGTCCCACGCACGTCGGCTTGTCAAAGTGGTGCAGAAAGTTCGTCAGCAACACCGCGTCGTACGGCCCGCCAAAATCCACATCAAAGGCGCTGCCCGGCAGCATGTTGTAGCGCTCGTGCACGCCTGCCTTGCGCGCATTGTCCAAGGCAACGCGCAGCACCGGCGCCCAGTCCAGGCCCGTCACATGCGCCTCGGGGTTCTGCCGCGCAATCTCAATGCCGAACAGCCCATGGCCCGCCGCAATATCCAGCACGCGCATCGGCCCGCTGTGGCCTTCCAGCACCACCGCGCCCAGCGGCCCGGTCATGGGAGCCATCATCGGAGCCATGGTCTCGGCAAACTGCACCCAGACAGGGTTCTCCGGCTCCACGGTGCCATCGCCCGGCATCGTCGTGCGACCCGCGCGCACAATCTCGGCCAGGTGGTCATAGGGCTCGCGCATCACCGGATTGGCCAGAAAGTGCGCAATCGACGCCATTGACGAAGGCGATCGCGGGTCAAGAAACGCGGCGCTCGTCGGCGTATGCCGATATCGCCCGTCTTCCTTGGCCAGCACCCCATTGATCACCAGAAAATCGCACAGAATGCGAATGCCGCGCTCCGACGCCGCGCACTGTCGCGCAACGGAGGCCACGTCGCCGGGCCCTTCGCCAACCGCACGAAAAATATCCAGCTCAATTGCCGCCTTCAGAGCCGCTGTGCGCTGGTGCGCCTGCAACATTTCGAATACCAGCCCAGGGGTCAACGGCCCCTCGGCAGGATTGCCTGCATGCATGGGTAACCTCCACTTTCAGTTCCTTGCAGATGGGGAAGTCGATTGGCTGGGGAAGCCTGTCGCTGTTCTTGCCAGGTTTGCCGAGTGTATCACCGGATCCTATTGCCTGCGGTGAATTCCACGCACCCGCATCCCCGGTGTTGCAGATCACCCGCTCCGTGTCACGGCAGATTCCCCGCGCACGGGTCACTATCGTCTGCCATAAAGTAGCCCTATAATGGTCCCCTTCGGAGGCACCATGAACCAGATCTTCGGCAATCGTTCCTTGGTTCGCATCGCTCTTGCATGGGCATTGATCGCGGTTCTCCCCCTGTGCCAGGCCCAGTCCCCCAACACACTCAGCAAGCACGCCCGCAAAGTGCAAAAGACACTTTCCCACTATCCCGCCGGCACCCATCTGCATCTGGTTCTGCGCGACCAAACCGAACGGTTCGGTACCCTGGGCACGCTGTCGCCCACGTCCTTCCAGTTCACCGATCAGGACAACAACGCGGTCGAACCCATCCCGTACGATTCGGTGACCTCGGCTCGCAAGGGAGAAGTAACCATCGGCGAAAAGGGCGTCTTCCAGCGTCGCCCGCGGCATCTGCTTCCGCTGCTGTTGATTGGCGGAGCCGCAGCAGCCGGAGTGTCGCTGCTGGCTACATCCAAGTTCTAGGGCCATTCTCCAGCCCCGCCGCTCCCGCTCTTCCGGGTGCGCGTACGTCCTTGCGTGCCGGCCGCCGCTTCGGGATGGTTTCCTGCGGCTGATACATTAAAAGATGGGTACATTCAGCTTATTTGCCCTGCCCATGCAAGGCCCGCACTGCGCGTAGCCAGGAAAGAGTCATGTTCCACACCACTGAAGACATTCGTATTAAATGGACTAAAGTCGTTCTTCCCCCGGTATTCCTTGAGGAAGAGCTCCCGATTACCGAGGCCGCTTCCGCCACCATCTTCAACTCCCGCCAGGAGATCACCCAGATCCTCGATGGCAGCGACTCCCGGCTTCTGGTCCTCGTCGGCCCCTGCTCCATTCATGACCCCAGGGCCGCTCGCGAATACGCCTCCCTGCTCAAGGGGGCAATCGCCGAGTTCTCCAGCGACCTGCGCATCGTCATGCGCGTCTACTTTGAAAAGCCGCGCACCACCATCGGCTGGAAGGGGCTCATCAACGACCCGTATCTCGACGGCTCCTACAAAATCAACGACGGCCTGCGCCTTGCCCGTCATCTGCTGCTGGACCTGGCCGAGATGGGCGTGCCCACCGGCACTGAATTCCTCGACATGATCTCGCCGCAGTACATCGCCGGCCTGGTCAGTTGGGGAGCCATCGGCGCCCGTACCACAGAGAGCCAGGTGCATCGCCAGCTCGTCAGCGGCGTCTCCTGCCCGGTTGGCTTCAAGAACGCCACCTCCGGCGATGTCCAGGTGGCCATTGACGCCATCCTCTCCGCCGCCAACTCCCACACCTTCCTGGGACACACCAAGCACGGCCAGTCCGCCATCTTCGTCACCAGCGGCAACCCCGACTGCCACATCATCCTGCGCGGCGGCCGCAAGCTGGTGAATTACAACGCTGAGGCCGTGGCGCACACCACGGAGCAGATGGAGAGAGCCGGCGTCGCGCCGCGCATCATGATCGACTTCAGCCACGCCAACAGCAACAAGGACTACACGCGCCAGCCTCAGGTCTGCCACGATGTCTCCGGACAGATCGCCGCCGGAAACCGCAACATCATCGGTGTGATGATCGAGAGCAACCTGGTGGCCGGCGCCCAGAAGCTGACCCCCGGCAAGCCGCTCGTCTACGGCCAGAGCATCACAGACGCCTGCATCGACTGGGCCGAGACCCACAAACTCCTGGCAGAGCTCGCCGCCGCCGTCCGCTCACGGCGCACTGCCCAGTAGCCGCCCCCGGCGCAAGCGCGCTCAGAGACTCGAATGCCCGCAGGCTCCATCCGGAGCTTGCGGGCATTCGTTTGTTGCAGGCAAAGAGAAATGCGATTGTTCCGCCTCTCAGGCAGCATCCCGCTCAGGATGCATGGCCCTGTCCGGCTCCCTTGGCGGCGCTCTCCCGATACATCCGGGCAATCACCCGATGAGCCGCGCGGTCGGAAGGATCAGTATCCGCGTCGAAATAGATGGGCATGCCATTCTCATCCCGGTAGCGGGAAAGGAACTGCGGCCGCGGTTTCTCCTTCACGGCGGCTCTCGCGCCACGGCGGAAGTCCGCGCCGAGCAGGATCAGCAGCGTCAGCGTTACCAGCAGAAAGCAGATCAGGGAAAGATGATCTGCCAAAACCGACCACGGAATACCGGCGATGGCTTCGTTCATGACGATTGACCTCTAAGCGCGATCCCCCTCCATCGGGCGATCCGAACCTTTCTACTTCGCCGTTGCTCCGGTTGAGCTGAGGAAGAGAGCGGAGTACGGCGATTTCGCTTTTCTCGGCAGATTCTGGTTACGAAAGCGTATTGCCGAATGTAGGACGATTGGGCTCGCAGGGCAATGCAGCTTTCGTGTTATGGCAAAAACCGGGAAATGTCACCGCCCTGCGCCTGCGACTTGCGCGGACACGACCGCACAGGAGCGGCAATGCGAGACAATCAGCAGCATGGGGGGGAGATGTACAGCTCCCGGTTTTTACCCGAGTGGTTCAAAACTGTAGCAGGATTCCCGTCGGAAGTCGCACATTCCGCACGCGACTTGCCATCACGGGAGTACCCGTCACCCGCCACCTCGGTAACAATCTCCAGGCACCCCCATGCCTGCATTTCCGCAGGACCCTGCCGGCGTACCGTACACCGTCAAGGGATGTCCAAGGCCTCCCGGCAGGCCCGGAGCGCCAACCTTCCGGTCGGCTGATTGCATACAGCCAGGAGATTCAGCGCATGCCATGTCTCTGATATTTCAATATTTGCTATTCCACGCGCGAGGAAGGGCTTCTTTTTTTGACAACCTCAATGCCCTGCGCATCCCCCCTTCCGCATTTCGCACTCGCTCGACTATACTGTGGCTGATTTCGCGGTTCCCCAAACATCGGCTCAGTACGCGCCAAAACCAAAAAAGAATATCCAGCTAGCCGACAAACAACTTTCGCACGCTTTCCCAGGCCGGAAACGCAATCTATTTTGCCGCTTCAGTTGAGCCACTGTAACGTACGGTGGCCCAGGGAACCGTTTTCTTTCGCTTGTAAGTTCAAGGAGGAATGCATGTCAGGCCATCAGCCACCTCAAAACGAGCTGCCGGAGGCTCAGCCCAAAGCGCCAGCCCCTGCCGGCATCACACGTCGCGGATTTCTGAAGGGCGCAGGCGTCACCGCTGCCGGAACAGCACTCCTTGAGGGCGTTCAGGTATTCCAGCGCGAAGCCAGCGCCGCCACCCCCAGCAACGTAAAGGAGTACGGCCCGGATCAGTTCCCGGTTACGCTGCACGTCAATGGCAGGGAGCACGCGCTGCACATTGAACCCCGCACCACGCTGGCTGAGGCGCTGCGTATCCAGCTGAACATGACGGGGACCAAGATCAGCTGCGACCGCGGCGTCTGCTCCAGCTGCACCGTCTGGCTCGATAAGATGCCCGTTAACAGCTGCATGACGCTGGCCCTCGACGCCGTCGGCCGCCAGATCACCACCATTGAAGGCGTCTCTGCCGACGAGCATCTGCACCCGCTGCAGGCGGCCTTTGTCCGTCACGACGCCATGCAGTGCGGCTTCTGCACGCCCGGTATGGTCATGAGCTGCGCCTCCCTGCTGGAACGGAATCCGAAACCCTCTGAGGCGGACGTCCGCGCCGCCGTATCCGGCAATCTGTGCCGCTGTGGCACCTATCCCAAAGTCTTTGCGGCCACGCTCGACGCGGCCAGCCAGATCGCTCGCAAGGCATAGGAGAGAATCCCATGGCAACTCATACCTCGCACTCGCTTCCGGATGCCCTGCTCGCCGCCGCCGATGTCACCGAAGGCGCCACCCGGACGGTCAGCGTACCGGTCGGCGTTCCCGGCTATACGCTCCACGAAGAGCAGCGCACGGTTCCCGCGTCAGAGCCTCCCGTTCTGCCCGTCAACAAGGATCTGCAATTCATCGGCAAGTCGCACGAGCGCTGGGACGGCCCCGCCAAGGTGACCGGCCGCGCCCGTTACACCGCGGATGTCCAGTTGCCCGGCATGCTGTACGGCCGGTTCGTCAACGCCACCGTGCCCCACGCGCGCGTCCTCTCGATCGATACCTCCGAGGCGGAAAAGCTCCCCGGCGTCAAGGGCGTGCATATTATTGGAACGCTGCTGGGCTCGGCCGTGCTGCGCGACCCCTCGCTGGAGCAGGCCAAGTATCCCGTCGTTCGCTATGCCGGGCAGCCCATAGCAGCCGTGGCCGCCGCCACACCGCAGGCCGCCGAAGAGGCAGCCGCCAAGGTCAAGGTGAAGTACGAGGTAATGCCCTTCGTGGTCGATGCCGATCTGGCTCGCACCCCCAGCTCTCCACTGGTCTTCCCCGGCGCCGCCGATCAGGCCGGAACCGCGGGCGGCGGTGGAAGCGCCAGCGGCATTCCGCAGACAGGCAACGTGCACGGACCCGCGGTGCGCAAGCATGGCGACGTGGAGCAGGGCTTCAAGGAAGCCGATGTGGTCGTCGATGCGCGCTACACCACGCAGGTGCAGACGCATTCAGCGCTGGAGACCCACGGCGTGGTCGCCGACTGGAAGTCCGACATGCTCACCGTCTACGCCTCCACGCAGGGCACGGCCAGCGTGCGCGAAGAGCTTGCGGCCTTCTTCCGCATTCCCAAATCGCAGGTCCGCGTCATCACGGAGTTCATGGGCGGCGGCTTTGGCGCCAAGTTCGGAGCCGGTAACCCGGGCGTCGTCGCAGCCGAGCTCTCGCGCAAGACCGGCGCTCCGGTTCGCCTGATGCTCGACCGCGAAGAGGAGCACCGCTCGGTGGGCAATCGCCCCAGCTCCGATCAGCGTCTCCGCATCGGCGCCAAGAAGGACGGCACCATCACCGCCATCCAGCTCATCAGCTACGGAACCGCCGGCTGCGGCACGGGCGCCGGCTGCGCCGGTCCAGCCACCAACCTGTACAAGTGGGCTAACCTGCACACGGAAGAGAACGACGTCTTCATTAACGCCGGTCCGGCCGCCGCATTCCGCGCCCCGGGTCATCCGCAGGGCGCCTTTGCGCTGGAGCAGTCCATCGACGATCTGGCCGAGCGCCTGAACATGGACCCGATTGATCTCCGCGATCGCATCGACGAGAACCCCGTTCGCCGCGTGCAGCGACAGATCATTCGCGAGAGCGCTCTTTGGAAGTCCCGCAATGCGCGTCCCAATGCGGACCCCGGCCCCATCAAGCGCGGCATCGGACTCTCGCAGTCCATCTGGTACCGCCATATCACCATGAGTTCCGCCGCTGAGGTTCGCGTCCACAAGGACGGCTCCGTGGAAGTGCTCTCGGCCGTGCAGGACATCGGCAGCGGCATCAAGACGGTTCTGGCGCAGATCCTCGCCGAGCAGTTCGGCGTGCCGCCGGCCAAGATAACCGTCAAGGTGGGCGACACCAACTACCCCGTCGGTCCCAACTCCGGCGGCAGCGTCACCACGCTTTCCCTCACACCCGCCGTGCGCGACGCCGCATGGCAGGCCGCGCAGAAGTTCCTCGCAAGCATCGCACCCGCCCTGGGCACAAAGGCCTCTGACCTGAGCCTGACCGGCGGCATGGTCCACAGCGCATCGGGCAAGTTCCAGCCCATCCCCTTCCGCTCGGCTGCCGCCAAAATGAATACGGAAGAGGTCTCTGCGCAGGCCCGGCGCATCCCCGACTACGATCCATCCAAGTACGAAACCTACGGCGGCGTAGACATCGCCGAGGTGGCCGTGGACACGGAAACCGGGCGCATCCACGTCAAGCATGTGCTCGCCGTGCACGATTGCGGCCGTCCCATGAATCCCACCCAGGTGATCAGCCAGATTAACGGCGGCGTCATTCAGGGCATCTCCTACACCCTGTTCGAACACCGGCTGCTCGACCCCAACTACGGGCTGATGGTCAATCCCAATCTGGATAAGTACAAGATCGCCGGTGCGTATGAGGTGCCGAAGATCGAGGTGCAGCTCATCGAGTCGTACATCGGTCAAAGCTCCACGGATGCCTCCGGCATTGGAGAAGCCGCCGGCATCATCTCCGCTGGAGCCGCCATCGGCAACGCCGTCTACAACGCCACCGGGGTCCGCATTCGCCAGCTGCCCATGACGCCCGCTGTCGTCCTTGCAGCGCTCAACCAGCCACAACCGTTGATGGAGTCCCTATGAATTCCTTCAGTCTTGCAGATTGCACCACCGTCGAGGCAGCTCTCTCGCAGCTCAAGGACGGCGCTGTCGTCAAAGCGGGCGGCGTCGATCTCCTCGACCGCATGAAGAATGGAACCGACACCCCCAAGCGCCTCGTCAACATTCGCAACATCCAGGCGCTGCGCGGTATCCAGTCCACGCCCGAAGGCCTCACCATCGGCGCTCTCACCACGCTGGCTGAGATAGCCGACGATCCCACCATCCGCTCGCACTACACCGTGCTGGCAGATGCATGCGGGCACGCCGCCACACCGCATATCCGCAACGTGGCCACCATCGGCGGCAACCTGCTGCAGGAGCTGCAGTGCTGGTACTTCCGCTCCGCCGAGTTCCAGTGCATCCGCAAAGGCAAGGAACAGTGCTTTGCCTTCTCCGGCCTCAACCAGTACCACGCCATCATGGACTACGGCGGCTGCCCCTCCGTAGCACCGTCCTCCGGCGCGGTGGCTCTGCTCGCCCTCAACGGCACTGTGGAGCTCACCTCCGCCAAGGGCAAGCGCACCGTCGCCATCAAGGATTTCTACGTGCAGCCGGATGCCAATCCATCCCGCTTCCACGTCATGGCTCCCGACGAGTTGCTGACCGCCATTCATATCCCCAAGCCGGCCGCCGGCACGCGCTCGGCCTATCAGAAATACGGCGAAAAAGAGAGCCACGACTGGGCGATTGCTGATGCGGCAATCGTATTGGAGATGGATGGAAACATCTGCCGCAGCGCGGTCGTCGCCATGGGAGCCGCTTCTCCCGTCGTGCGCCGCTCCCGCGAGGCAGAAGCCGCCCTCACCGGCAAGCCCATCACGGCAGAGACTGCTCGCGCCGCCGGCAAGGCTGCCATGACCGGCGCCATGCCGCTCTCTCTGAATGGGTACAAGGTGCAGCTCTTCCCTGTCGCCATCTACCGCACCATTCTGCTGGCTGCCGGACAAATGGACCGCGACCCAAGCGCCGCTGGTTGACCCGCAATTCCCGCGAGTGCCGCTCTGGCGGCGCTCGCTGAAAGGAACCCATATGAGTACCGCCACGGAACGTCCTACGCCGCCCTGTCAGTGCCTCCGCACCAAGAACCCCTACGGCACCACGCCGCAGAACGCCGAGTCCTGGCTGCCCGGGGTTGCCACCAGCTCAACCTACTGGTGCCTGCGCACCATGGGCCCCGCCGGTCCTGACGAACACTACGTTCACCTGTCGCGCTGTACCCCTTCGCGGGCCTGCTACGAAAAGCCGGAAGACTAACTACGCAGAGCAAAACCTGCAATCGCGCTTCAGGGCTTGTGACCGCCGTGTTCTCCCACCTCAACCTGCTCCATGCCCTGCATACTCTTTGCAGCCGGCATGGGGCATTTTTTTGCGATGATTCTTCCACCTTTTCAGGACGGGAATACCACTTCGGAAAACTGTCCCGTTCCTGAACAGTTGACGGCGCTAAATCGCTCATAACTCATCCCATAAGTCCACTTTGATTCGAAAATGGATCTGGACACGTCTAAGGAATGAGAGAGGGCGTCATGCACCACCTCACGCTGGAGTGGTTCTTTCCTTTTTTTCAGGGGCTGCTGCTCGGCATACTGGCCATGCTGTTGCATGAGGCCGGACATCTGGTTGCGGCGCTCGCGATCGGCATACGAGTCAAGCGCATCGGCCTGCGCTGGAAAGGCCTCTACACGGTGCGTGAAGCTGGCCCGCCCGCGAAGAACATCGTCATCTCCCTCGCTGGCCCATGCGTCAATCTTTTGCTGATCGCCACCTGGCCATGGTGGCCAACCTTCGGGCTGGCCAACCTCTGCTACACATTCTTCAATCTCTTGCCGCTGCAGGGTTCCGATGGCGACCGTGTGCTGAAGTGCTGGCACCAGATGCGCCGCCCGGTCACGATCAACTCCTCATCAAGCCGCGCGGCTTGAGCCAGCGTCATCCAGCCTCGCCCACTCCCCACACATCTTCCGCTGCTACCAAACCTCCGCGGGGCCAACTTGGGGCGATCCTGCTGCCTCAAGTTAGCCCCGCTCCCCAAGCTTAGCTATCGTGTCCGCGCCACGACTAACTTTCATTACACATAAGTCACTATCGTAGAACTGACATGAATAAACTCATTGTTAATCCCCATGGCAAGCGAGTTCATGCTTGCGGTCGTGGCCAA
Source organism: Acidobacteriota bacterium (assembly GCA_021781495.1). Taxonomy (GTDB): domain Bacteria; phylum Acidobacteriota; class Terriglobia; order Terriglobales; family Acidobacteriaceae; genus Telmatobacter. Next base: position 24,251 of record JAJXWS010000047.1, read on the forward strand.
AGCGATCATTGTAAAAGCCAAGGCATACTCCACCAGGTCCTGACCATTCTCTTGCATCAGGCGTTCCCGCATCCTTGCCCACAGTTCGAGCACCCCATTGCGCATGATTTCCCTCCCCGCAATTCATCGTATGGATTGCATCTCAGCGTGCCTCTTCCGGCAAACTCCGTGCATAGCATAGTGTCGACCTTCACGGCATAAGTCTCGACTGGCACAAGTCTTGCCTTGCTGAGGACTTCATACTGGAACAGGCGGCGTGCGTACAGCAATAGTTATAGTTGGATTCCTACGTATCACCAGTACCCAGCGCGGTAATCCCGTAACCCACAAAAGAGTGTTACGAAAGCAGCACGTCGTTCCGTAACATGCTGATGAGCCTGAAGAACCACCCCGGCGTTATGCAAATGACTTACAGACTTTATTCGCTCTCCCGCCGCTCCACCGCAGATACGAGGTGCCTTCTGCAAGCCATGCCGGTCAATCAGCACGCATGGATCGCGCCCAGCACGCATAGGCATCCAGTTACCATGCTGCGGCCAATGCCAAAAGGAAAGGGCCCGCGCACGCTGCCATTGCTCGGGCCCTTCAAGCGCGAAGTATCGCTTACGCGCGGCTGTACGGAATCCAGACCTACATCGCAGCTGGTGTCCGATTCGCCCACGCATAGTACGGAATCAACCGCAGCGTCGCAGGAGTCTCCTTTGCAGTGAGCGGTTCTGCAGCCGAGTAATACAACTGCGTGTCTGCCGATGAGCGTGTAATGGTCCCCGGATGCTCCAGCACCATCACGCCATCCAGCAGATTGGGCTCGTAGTGATGCGTAGTTTGCCCATCCAGCTTGACTGAGTAATGCGCAAGTCCCTTTGCCTGCTCGGCATCCACCTGGTCCAGGTGCTCCATGCAGAAAACAACCGGCCCGCGCTGGAATGCAATGCGCCCGCGATCCTCCGTGACTGCCGGATTTGCTTTCAGCATTTGCGGCGTCATGTCAAAGCTCAGGTCGATCACGTCGTTCTGCGACCACTTGCGCTGAATGGGCAGATAAGAACCGGGACGAGCGCCGCCAATCGCCTGTCCGTTTACCTTGACAACATTCTTTGCAGACCATCCCGGGATGCGAACATACATCACAAACTCGCTTGGTGTCGCCGGCGTAACTGCAATCTTCACGTCGCCTTCCCACGGATAATTCGTCGTCTGTACTAACTTCAACTCATTTCCATCGTGCAGCTGCCAGCTCATCGCAGAGTTATCGTAGAGATGCACATACACTCCATCCTCGCTGGTGCTGTAAAAGTAGCCAGGAAGCGAAGCAAACGTGCGTTCCAGATTCGGCGGGCAGCAGGTGGTGTCGTACCACGGATTGCGAATGTGCCCTTCCGGATCATGGCGATCACTCCAGTCGCCCGAGGGATCGAAGGCCAGCGGATTGCGGTAACAATACGTCGTGCCATCCAGTGACATGCCCGAGTTAATTCCGTTGTAAAGCGCGCGCTCCATCACGTCTGCAAACCGCGCTTCGCCTGAGGCGGTAAGCATGCGCCAGTTCCACATCATGTTGCCGATGGCCGCGCAACTCTCTCCATAGGCCCGCGCGTTCGGCAGCTCATAGGCATCGCCGAACGCCTCTCCCGCCTGTCGCGCTCCCACGCCGCCCGTCACATATAGCTGATGCAACGTCAGATCCTCCCACAGCGTATTCAGCGTCTTCCAGTACGCGGGATCTCCCGTCTCAAGGTAGTAGTCCGTAGCTCCGCAGCACGCATACATGGCTCGCACCGCGTGCCCTTCTAGTCGTGTGCGAGAGGTAAACGGAATCCCACAGAACATGTACGTAATCTGCTGCGGACGCAAGGGAATGCGGCTATCGCCGTGGAGTATGTATCCCGCAAGCTCAACATACTTGCGGTTGCCCGTCGTGCGATAAAGCTCCACCAGCGCCATCTCAATCTCAGGATGCCCTGCCACGATGCCCTTCTGATTGGCGCCCGGCCCATAGTTGGGCATCAAAAAATCATCGACAAAACGAATGCCCGCGTCCAGCAGCGTCCGATCCCCCGTTGCCCTGTAGTAAGCAACGGCGCCCTGCAGCATGTGGCCGATGTTATATAACTCGTGGCCGGTCTCCTGCGTTGGATACAACATGCGCAGTGACTTTCTATCGTCCACATAGTAGGTATTCAGATAACCGCTTGGCTCCTGTGTGGCCACAACCTCGCGAATCATCGCATCTGTCGTCTTGCGCAGCGCGGGCTGGTCTGCGGTCTGCAGCGCAAAGCCCACAGCCTCGGTCCATTTGTAGATATCCGAGTCAGAATAGACAGGGCCTTTCTGCGGCTCGGTCGACTTTCCCTCCAGTCGCAGAAAGTTATCCATTCGTCCATGCGCAATCAGCTCATCGTGCATGCTCGGAATGCTGGAACTCAGATTGGTCTTGCGGCGCTTCGACCAGAACCCCTCCTGAATCGTAACGGCGCGAATCGGAACCGTATGCAGCTTGGCATAAGGAGAATGCGAAACATCAATGACTCCTGCATCTTTCCACGAAGCTTGCGGAGACGCCGCGCCTGCCGTATCTCCGGCAAGTAGTGAAAGCACTTTCCCGGCCGCGGGCTGCGCATGTCCCAGCGCAGACGGAAGCATGGAGACCGCTGCTGAAGCTAAAAACTTGCGACGCGATACCGTCTTCTTCATGGAGTTACTCCTCTCGCCGGACAACATCAAAAACACTTCCCGCCCGCAGCGGATCAGCATTGCAACTTCTTTCCTGTCCTGGGCGAAAAATTCTTACGGAATCTCTCACTTCCGAATCCGGCTTCGCTTCTAGAAATTGCATCGACCACCGCATGCGTAATCAGAACTTTGCAACCGCCTGCATCCGCTTCTTGCGGTCATTGTCCCAGCGCAGATGCGTTCTCTGACGAGCGCCCCGTTCCTACGCATCCGTCAGGCCGTCGCCATTATCGTACTCAAAGTCATCGCCCACACCGGCATAGGCTTTGACGCGCTCAATCGTCTTTTTGCCATGTGTATTGCACCTCACATTCCCTTCCACGCGAGCTCGCAAGAAACTCGACATGACATAAATAGCGTTTCGCACGAAACCTTCTTCGAGAAAAACATGGAGTGCACTCCGCGCATGGCGCGCACCGTCACAGGCGTTTCCTATCTTGCTGCAATTGCGCAGGGCTTGCCGCCACACAAAGCGCCGGTGATGCCCTTGCCCTGTTCGATGGTGTAGATGCGATCCGCAGCGGGCAGCTTGACCGTCTGTTTGGTGCCGTCGGGCCAGTGAATCTCCGCTACTCCTGCGTCCGTTGCATCGCCAAGCCCGAAGTGCAGTCTGCGGTCGTTGGCGGAGATGTAGCTGCCGCTGGCCAGCACATCCTGGCGCATGCGCATGCCGTTGGCCTTCAAATAGACGGTGGCGCAGGTGGCATCGCGCGGACCCTTCGGGCCGCCTTCCAGCTTTAGTTCCACCCAGTGATGCTTGTCCGCATTCACGTTGCGCAGCAGCACCGGTGGCCCGTCGATCGGATTGATGACGACGTCGATCTTGCCGTCGTTGAACAGGTCGCCGAATGCGGCTCCGCGCGCGGGTGTGACAACGGCCAGCCCGGTGCCTTTCACGGCTGGGACATACTCGAAGCGCCGGTCGTTTGCGCCGTCCGGCACGTTGTGGAAGAGCAGCGGACGCTCGGCAAACGTCGTGCCCCAGTTGTGTCCATCCACCTGCGGATAAACGTGTCCATTCACCTCAAACAGGTCCAGCCAGCCATCGTTGTCGTAGTCGAGGAAGCCGTCGCCCCAGCCCACAAAGGGGATTGTTGTTTGAGCAATGCCAACGTTGTAACTCACATCGGTAAAGCTGCCCTGATCATCATTGTGGAAGAGCACTTTGTAGTCGTCGCCGAAGTCGGTGACGTAGAAGTCGATGAGCCCGTTGTTCTCGTAGTCGCCGGCGGCAATACCCATCGAGGCGATCTCGCGCCCGTCCTTGTTCAGCGCAAAGCCCGACACGTAGCTGTCGTCCTCGAACGTGCCGTCGCCCTTGTTGATGTAGAGATAGTTCGGCTCGGAGTCGTTGCCCACCACCAGGTCCGGCTTGCCATCTCCGTTCACATCTACAAAGATCGCCGCAAAACCGTAGTACTTGTTCTTATCCTCAACTCCGGCCTTCGCGGTCACTTCGGTAAAGGTCCCGTCGCCGTTGTTGTGGAACAGATGGTCCGGCTCCCCCGGCAATCCGCGCGGACCACAATTGACAGCGACACCGCGATACAGACACGCGGAGTTCGCCGCTCCCTGTGTCAGCGCGGCAACCAGTTCGCGATCATAATGCACATAGCCGGTCACATACAGGTCCAGCCGCCCATCGCCGTCGTAGTCGCCCCAGGCCGAGCCCGGCGACCAGTTGCCCAGCGTTACGCCGGC
>JAJXWS010000048.1 GCA_021781495.1 Acidobacteriota bacterium
CCGTAGATAACCGTGGCCCACAGCAGCGCCGTGCGCAGCACAAACCAGTACATCGGAAAGAGCGTGGGGCCAATCAGCGCCTGCTGCGGCCGGTACCGCGCGGCCACCTGCATCGGCGACCCCATCTCGCGCAGCCAGTCCTCTGACTCTCCCTGCGTCAGCGGACGGCCAAGCGCGGCTTCCTTGTCCTCCAGTTGGGCCTCCAGGTTCACGCGCAGCTCCGCCAGAATGTCCTGCTGGCGAGAGCGCGGCAGATGCCTGCTCACGGCTTGCAGATAACGGTCGAGAAGTTCCATGGCGTCCTCCTTGCCGGGCGCTACTCAGATTCACCGAGGATGCGGTGAATGGATGCGTTCAGTTCCTGCCACTCGCCCACAAGCTGCGCAAGCATCTGCTCGCCAAGCGGAGACAGGCGGTAAAAGCGCTTGTTGCGCTTGTCCTCCTCGCGCCACTGGCTCAGCAGCAGCCCCTGGCTCTCCAGGCGGCGCAGCAGGGGATAAAGCGTGCTCTCATCAATCGCCAGGCCGCGGTCGGCAAGCGCCTTGCGCAGCGTGTAGCCGTAGTGCTCCCGGCGAAGCTGCGCCAGCGTGGCCAGGGTCAGGCAGCCTCGTCGCAGCTCTAGCCGAAGATTCTCAAAAAGTGGGTCAGTCGCATTCATACTGTTCCCCATACACTGTACGCAATACACTGTATGTCATACAGTAAAATTTGTCCAGAGAAAAAATGCGGCGCGCTTCCAATCCCATCGCCTGTCAACCCGTCTCCGTCTCCACCAGCTCCCTAACTAGCTGAAAACAAAGCGAAAAATCTTCCGGCGCAATGTGCGAATCATTTCCTGCCCATTCGCTAACCTTGAAGTATGTCGAATCACGCAGCCACAACCGGGACCGTGCGCAATCACCCGGCCAGCGCGGCGGCAGCAGGCAGCCAGAGACGGGGTACCCCCCACCCCCCCTGAAAATTTTGTTTTCCACAGAAAATCGTGCGAAAAATTACGAGCTCGAATCCCGACCAGTCCAGTCCGATTCATCTCCGCAAGCTACCAGCTGTCTCGCTGCCTTGCTGACTTGCTGTCTCGCCGACTCGCTAACTCGCTGACTTGCTGATCCGCTATCGCACGGGCCCGCGCCCTCACAACTTTTCGCCGGATTTCTGTGTCTAAACCACCAGTGCGATGAAAAAGACCGTCAAAACGCTCGCTTTATTGCCCCTTGTTCTGCTGGTTGCCTGCGGCCCTCACGCCACGCCCGTCTCTGCGGAGTCGCAATCCGGCAGCTTCTCGGTGAACCTGCACGAGAAATCCGTCGGCAACGCCAACTTCCAGATCGCCCCGGCCTCCGGCGGCCTCAACTCCACCTCGCTCGTGCGCGTCAACATGAAGGGCCTCAACTACGCCTTCTCCAAGAACGAGCAGCTCTCCCCGGCCAGCCAGTTGCAGCATGTCCAGTTGAGCGCCACCATCAACGGCGAAGCCGTCTCCGTCTCGGCCGCGCCAGACTCCGCCCAGATGCTCATCAATATCTCGGCCAACGGGCATAGCACCACCACCCGTCTTGCCGCGCATCCGGCCGCCGTCTTCCTGCCCGACTTTGACCCCGGCGCTCTGCAGACTCTGCTCAACCTGGCCGCCCGCCAGAACAATCGCGATCTCTGGGCCATCGTGCCCAAGCAGTCCGGCTCCGTCGATGCCGTCACTCTCGCCACCTACGCGGACCAGCAGGGCACCCTCAATGGCCGGCCCGTCACCGTGCATCACCTCGTCGCCACCATTGCCGGCAACGTCACTGAGCTCTTCAGCGGCCCGCAAAATCAGCTCCTGCAGGCCGAGCTCTCCCAGCAGGGTTTCGCGCTCGTGCGCACCGGCTTCGTGCTCAGTCCGCCGTCCAACCCCGGAGCGCCGCCCGTGCCGCCGCCGTCGTCGGGCCAGCAGGCTCCCGCCGGCCAGCAACAGACCGCAGCGCCGCAGCCGGTTCAGCCTCAGCAGCAGCAACCGGCCACCCCGCAGCAGGGCCAGCAGATTCAGTGGCGATAGCCGCTACACCGCTCGCCCTGCGGCCGTGGCCGAGGCCCACGCCCACTGGAAGTTGAATCCGCCCAGGTGCCCGGTCACGTCCACCGTTTCGCCTATAAAGTACAGCCCCGGCACCGCGCGCGCCTCCATCGTCCGTGCCTGCAGCCCAGCTGTGTCCACGCCGCCTGCCGTCACCTCGGCCTTCGCAAAGCCCTCCGTGCCCGCCGGATGAAACTCCCAGCGATGCACGCCGCGCTCGCACGCTTCCAGCGCCGCATTGCTCCAGCCGCGCGGCCCGCCCGCCTCCGCCAGAAAGCCCGCCAGCCGCTGCGGAACCACCTCCCGCAGAGCCTGCCTGAGCGCCGCCGCGTCGCGCCGAGCGCCCTGCCTCAGCAGCGGCTCCAGCACCGCCGCGCCGGGCGCAAAGTCCACCACCAGCGGCTCGCCCGCCCGCCAGTAGCTCGAGGCCTGCAACACCGCCGGCCCGCTCAATCCCCGATGCGTCACCAGCAGCTTCTCGCGAAACCTCGGGCCGCCTCCTGCCTGCGCCACCACATCGGCCGACACTCCGGCCAGCGCCGTCCACTGCGCCTCCGCGCCGCCCAGCACCAGCGGCACCAGCGCCGGCCGCGGCTCCACCACGCCCAGCCCGAACTGCCGCGCCAGCGCGTAGCCCAGCCCCGTCGCGCCCAGCTTCGGAATCGACAGCCCGCCCGTCGCCACCACCAGCGCGCCGCCCGCAAACTCCCCCTGCGACGTCGCCACGCCAAACCCCGCCGCATCGCGCTCCACGGCAATGTCGCGCGCGTTCAGCACCAGTTCCACGCCGCCCCGCTCGCACTCCGCCAGCAGCATGTTCAAAATCGCGTGCGCCGACTGGTCGCAGAAGAGCTGCCCCAGCGTCTTCTCATGCCACCGGATGCCATACCGCTCCACCAGCTCCAGAAAGTGCCTCGGCTGGTAAAGCGCCAGCGCCGACTTGCAGAAGTGCGGATTGGCCGAAAGAAAGTTCCCCGGCCCGCAGTGCAGATTGGTAAAGTTGCAGCGTCCGCCGCCCGAGATCAGGATCTTCCGCCCCGGCTGCGCGTTATGGTCCAGCAGCGCCACCCGCCGCCCGCGCTGCCCGGCCACCGCGGCGCACATCAGCCCGGCCGCTCCCGCGCCCAACACAATCACGTCGAACTGGCGCACGGCTGCGGGCATGGGTCCACTTCAGAATAGCCGCGCAGACCGCCCATTCGCTCCCGCAAAAAATCCGGGCCGGCCACGCGTTCTCTGCATGGCCGGCCCGGATTCGTCTTTCCCCGTACTGTCTTTCCTGGTGCTGAACGTTACGCCTCGTCCTCGCGGAACATCGGATGCGGAATCAGGCGGCGATAGTCCTCCTGATGCGCGCCATCCAGGCAGGCCTCGATGATGCGCTTGCCTAGCGGCTCCATGTCCGGCACCAGAAACTGCTTCAGTTCGCGCGCAAAGAACTCGCGCCACTGCCGTGCGCCTTCCTCGTACACGTCCATGCCGCCCTGCAGCTGCTCCTCCACGTGCAGAAACACCCGCGGAATCATGAAGCCCTCCACGCGCAGTTGCCGCGGAATATATCCCAGCAGCGGGCAAATCGCCTCATCCACCTGCTCGCGGCCAAACTTCGCGCTGCCTCGCCGCGCCATGTACTCGCGGGCAATCCACTCCGCCATAAAGCCCACCTTCCACGCCCCGATGTACTGGTTGGGAATCAGCACGTGCCGCGTCTCCGGCGTCTCCACAATCTGGCGCAGCAGCAGGTTCGCCTGGTCCACCCGCCGGCCCGTGGCAAAGGCCCAGTACGAGCCCACGCCCTCTGACTGCATCTCCCGCGTCTTCTGGTCCTGGATGCTGGGGTTCGCATGTCCGCGCGGAGCCACCAGTCGCCACAGCCACGCCAGCGCCGGACTCAGCACATGCATCATCGCCAGAATTCCGTAAAGCTGGCTCTCCCGATGCGTCGGCGGGCAGCGCACCCCAAAGCTGCGCACGTCCACCCGCTGCGGACCGCCCAGAATATCCTCGATCATGCGCCGCGGCAGAATCACCCGCGGATTGGGGCAAAGCTTGCCGGGAGCGTCTTCCACGTGCTCCCACGTCAGGCAGTTGCCTCCCGGAACAATGTAGTGATTCAGAAAGATCAGCGGCTCCGGCGGATCAATACACAGCCGCTCCAGGTTCGGCGCCGTGCCATAGCGGCGAATGTGATCCACGCGCACAAACCATGCGTTCTCCGCGTCTGCAACGGTCAGCCGGCCGTTCGCGCCCTGGTAGCTGGGATGCGCGCAGGCCATGTCGTCCGCGATGGGCCGCAGGTGGCAGGCCTCCGGCAGCACCAGCGTCCGCTCTTCCTTGGTGATTACGTTGCGTCCCAGCAGCAGGCGCCCATCCTCCATGCGGTGGATGTGCTCCGTCATCTCGCTCTTGCCGCCGCCGGAGGCGCCCTCGTGCATCAGGATCAGCTGATTCTCATACGGCGTCACCACCGCCACCGCGGCGCAGTGGTTGGTCGTCCACCCCTCGCGCTCGCCAATGTCCAGCAGCATGGAGTAGACGCCCTTCTTGGCGCTCGGCCCCGGATACAGGTTGTAGGCAAACACTTCCTGGTGCGTCGCCGTGCGGTCATGCACCACCACCTGCCGACCGCCAAAGTGCGTATGCCGGAACGGCGGAGCCACAAACAGCACGCCGCCCGTTACCTTGAAGTCCCCCGGAACCTGGCTGCGCGGAATCATGCCCTGCAGATCTGCCAGCGCCGCCGCAAAAAAAGCTGCCTGCCGCGGCAGAATCAGCAGCGAGCCATAGCCCAGCGCATCCGCGCCCGCATAGAACGGCATCGCCACCAGCTCCTGCGTCTTCAGCCAGTCCAGCGTCTGCTGCCGCGTCTTGTTGAACGGCTCGCCAAAGCGCTGCTCATAGGTCGGCTTGTCCGTGGCCAGGCTGTCGCCAATCACCATGGCATCCGGATCGCGCCGGCGCATCTTCGGGTCCGGAAAATTGATCGCCAGCCCGTTGCGCGCCTTGGTGATCACAGCCTCCACCATGCGCTCCATGCCCTCGGCCTGGAACACCACCTCGTAGACCCCGTGGTCGTTGCGATTGCCCAGTCTCCAGTCCGTGGTTCCCGTTGCCCGGCCCAGCGCCCAGTCCAGCAGCTGCTTGCGGTTTTCCGGCGTCTGAACCAGCGGCGCAGCGCTCAGCACCTCGTGCACATGGGCAGGCAGATCCAGCTCCGCCCAGCTTGCCTGGAAGTCAACGACAGCTTCACTGAAGGCTGCAGTGGTCATAGGATGCTCACTTTCCGGGGACGGGATTCGCCCTCAAGAGCCACTGACGGCCAAGGAGGGCACACCATTTTTATCTCACGCCGCAACACACCTGGCAGTGCGCGCCGTCACGCTCCATCAAAACTGCTTCCGAACCAGCTCCAGCGCCTCTTCCGCCGTCGCAATCACGCCCTCCAGCTGCGCATCTTCCACAGCCTGAAGCATTTCCTTGAACCGCGCCCCCGGCACATACCCTGCCGCAATCAGATCCCGCCCGGTAATCAGCGGACGCGGATGCACATCCTCCACCGGAATCGCCTCGTACCGCTCCCGCACAAACTCCCAGTTGTCCAGATTCCCGCTCGCTCCCAGGCAATCCATCCGGTGCAGCGCCAGATGCTCCTCGAACTTCTCCAGCCGGAAGAAGCGCTTCAGCGTCGAAGCCTTCATCCGCGGCGCATCGGCAAACCGCATGTGGTGCTGAATCAACGCCAGAATCTGCCGTGTCTCCTCGTTCGACAGCCGAAAGCGCCTGCAGATCTCCGCGCCAATCACCATGCCCACTTCCACGTGGCCGTCAAAGCGAATCCTCTCCGCGCGGCGAAACGTGGCGGGCTTGCCCACATCGTGCAGCAGCGCGCCCCACGCCAGCGTCAGCGGACAGCCCGCCTCCAACTGCTCCAGGATCAGCAGCGTATGCACCCACACGTCGCCTTCCGGGTGGAACTGCGGCGGCTGCTCCACGCCCTTCATCCGCGCCACCTCCGGCAGCACCTGGGCCAGCAGATTGGTCTCGTCCAGCAGCTCAAAGGCATGGCGCGCATGCCCCTCGGTCAGCATCTTGGTCAGCTCGTCGCGCACGCGCTCCCGGCTCACCGCGTGGATGCGCGAGGCAAGCCGCCGCATGGCCGTATGCGTGCTCTCCTCAATCGCAAACCCGAAGCGCGCCGCAAAACGCACCGCACGCAGCAGCCGCAGCTGGTCCTCCTCAAAGCGCCGGTCGGCCCTGCCAATGGCGCGGATAACCCCCGCATCCAGGTCGGCCAGCCCTCCCACATAGTCCAGAACCGCCGAGCGCAGGTTGCTTCCCTTCACCGCCAGCGGGTCCAACAGCAGGCCATTAATGGTAAAGTCGCGCCGATGCACGTCCTCCTCGGCCCGCGTCGTATAGAGCACCTCGTCGGGGTGGCGGCCGTCGGAGTAGATCCCGTCCGACCGGAAGGTGGCCACTTCCGTCGGCGCATGGTGCCCGTCCTCGCCTTCGTCGGCCACCAGCACCACGCCAAAGTGCGCTCCCACGGCAAACGTGCGCGGAAACATGGCCAGCACCACATCCGGCGTGGCCGAGGTGGCTACGTCATAGTCCTCCGGCACGCGGCCCAGCAGCAGATCGCGCACGCAGCCACCGGCCAGAAACGCATCATAGCCCTCATCCCGCAGCTTCCGCAGGATGCGGCTGGCAGACTCGAATTCGCGCGTACCGGGCAACATGGCTCTGCCTGAGAGTAATCCGATTCGGCCTCCACATTCGAGGCCGCTACACTGAAAGTATGGCCCAAGGGCTCATTCTCGGCATTGAAAGCTCCTGCGACGAGACCGCCGCCGCCGTCGTCGAGCGCGGCTCGCGCACGCTGTCGTCCGTCGTCGCCTCGCAGATCACCACCCACGCGCGCTACGGCGGCGTGGTGCCGGAGCTGGCCAGCCGCGAGCACCTGCGCGCCATCGTCCCCGTGGTCCGAGCCGCGCTGGCTGAGGCCAACTGCACCCTCGCCGACCTCGACGCCGTCGCCGTCACCAGCGGCCCCGGCCTCGCCGGAGCCCTCCTCGTCGGCATAACTTACGCCAAAGCGCTGGCCTTCGCCCAGGGACTGCCGCTCATCGCCGTCAATCACCTCGAAGGCCACATCCACGCCGTCCTGCTACAGCAGCGCCAGCAGGCTCTGGCCACCGGCCTTGCCGACACCGCCCCAGGCAACAATCCAGACACCGAGCCCGCGCTGGCCCTCGTAGTCTCCGGCGGACACACCCATCTCTACCTGGCCCGCCCCGCCGGCGGCACGTGGAGCTACTCCCTCGTGGGCCGCACCGTGGACGACGCTGCGGGCGAGGCCTACGACAAGGTGGCCAAGCTGCTCGGGCTGGGCTATCCCGGCGGCCCGTGGATCGACACGCTGGCCCGCTTCGGCGACCCGCTGGCGGTCCCGTTCTCCTTTGCGCAAATCAAGCCCAAGGCCCACCTCGCCGGCAAAACGCCCCGCACCAAGGCCGCCCGCACGGCCCCCATCGCCGAGCTGGACCCGCACTTCCTGTTCTCCTTCTCCGGCATCAAGACCGCCGTGCTGCGCTACGTGGAGCTGCACAGCCTGCGCGAAGAGGCCGCCGCGCGCATCGCCCGCGTGCTGGCCCATCCGCGCCCGCCGCAGACAAAGGAAGAGGCGCTCGCGCTCTGCCCACAGCAGGTGCTCGACCTCGTCGCCAGCTTTCAGCACGCCGTGGTGGGCGACCTGATGAAGAAGACCTTCGCCGCCGCCGACTCCCTCGGCGCTACGCGCATCCTGGTCACCGGCGGAGTCGCCGCCAACCGCGAGCTTCGCGCCCGCTTCGGCAGTGAGGCCCAGCGCCGCCGCCTGACCGTGGACTTCCCCACCCTCGCGCTCTCCACCGACAACGCCGCCATGATCGCCGCCGCCGCCTGGCCGCGCTTTGTCGCTGGCCAGTTCGCCGGGCTGGACCTCACCGCCGACCCCTCGCTCGCGCTGGGCCGCTGAACCGCCCGCCCCGGAACCCGCGCTGCTACAATCGAAAAGGCCAATACCCGCGGGAAGCGTCCGCGAACCTGAACAGCCAGTACGACCCATGACCCTCCGCCTTTTTAACACTCTTACGGGGCAACTGGACGAGATCGTTCCTTCGGACGGCAAGGCGCTGCGCATGTACGCCTGCGGTCCCACGGTGTACGACTACGGCCACATCGGCAACTTCCGCACCTTTCTCCAGGTGGACGTCCTGCGCCGCTACCTCAAGCTCACCGGCATGCGGATGCTCCACGTCATGAACATCACCGACGTGGACGACAAGATCATCCGCAACGCCTCCGCCGCCGGCGTTCCCATCGGCGACTACACCCCGCGCTACGTCGATGCCTTCTTTGAGGACCTCGACTCCCTGCGCGTGGAGCGGCCCGAGCAGGTTGCGCGCGCCACCGAGCACATTGCGCAGATGGTGAGCCTGATCCAGAAGCTGGCCGAGGCCGGCGCGGCCTACAAAACCGACGACGGCTCATGGTACTTCCGCCTCAAGGCCTTCCCCGAGTACGGCAAACTCAGCAAGAAAGATCTGAGCGGCATGGAAGACGGCGCCCGCGTGGATGTGGACGAGTATGAAAAGGATTCCGCCCGCGACTTTGCGCTGTGGAAGGCCGCCAAGCCCGGTGAGACGGCATGGGACACGCCCATCGGCCGCGGCCGTCCCGGCTGGCACATCGAGTGCTCCGCCATGGCCATGGAGTACCTGGGCGAGAGCTTTGACCTGCACGCCGGCGGCGAAGACCTCATGTTCCCACACCACGAGAACGAGATTGCGCAGAGCGAGACCGTGACCCACAAGCCCTTGGCCCGTCACTGGATGCATGTGCGCTTCCTGCTCGTGGACGGGCGCAAGATGTCCAAGAGCGAGGGCAACTTCTACACCCTGCGCGACCTGCTGCTCAAGGGCTACAAGGCATCGGCCATCCGCCTGGCGCTCATCTCCGTTCCCTACCGGCACCAGCTGAACTTCACCTTCGACGGGCTGACGGAAGCAACCAACGCCATCGACCGGCTGCGGACCTTCCACCAGCGCGTAACCAAGGGCAGCTTTCCCGCCGGCTCCAATCCCGCCCTGCAGGCTGCCGCGGGAAAAGCCCGCACAGAGTATATGGCCGCCCTTGCCAACGACCTGAATACCGCCGAGGCGCGAGCGCCCATCTTTGACCTGATTCGTACGGCCAACACCGCCATCGACCAGGGCCAGTTCCTCGCCGGCGACCGCGATGCCATTCTGGCCGTGCTGGCCGACTTCGATGCCGTCTTTGACGTGCTCGAAGATCGCGACGACGAGCCGACGCGGCGCGCCCTGGCCTGGGCGGAGCAGTCCGGCCGCATGGCCGAGGTTGCGCCCGAGTTGCTGGCGCGCCAGTCCCTGACCGACGAGGCCATTGACGCGCTCGTAGCCGAACGTACCCTGGCCAAACGCCAGCGCAACTTTGCCCGCGCCGACCAGATTCGCAACGAGCTGGCCGAAAAAGGCATCGTGCTGGAAGACGCAAAAGACGGTGTACGCTGGAAGCGGAAGTAACCGCCCACCCGCAACACTGCAAATCCGGAGACATTCCCCATGGAAGCCAACGAAGCTCACGAACTGCAGGAGCATGCCGAACACGGCTCGCACGAATCCGCGATGCGGCCCGTCGCCTTCACCATGAGCGTGCTGGCCGTGCTGGTGGCCGTCACCACCGTGCTTGGCCACCGCACCCACACTGAGGCGGTGCTGGAACAGAACAGGGCCACCGACCAGTGGAACTTTTACCAGGCCAAGAAGATCCGCTCCAACGACACCTACCTCGCCGCCGATCTTCTCAGCGTCGTCGCCGTTGCAGACAAGGCCGGCGCCGAAAAGATCGCCAAATCGTATGCCAGTCATCAGGCCAAGTGGGAAGCCGACCTGAAGGAAGAACAGCAGAAGGCCGAGGAGTTGCAGCAGAAGGTGGAGCAGGCCGAGGCCCACGCCGACCGCTACGATCTGGCCGAGGCGCTGCTGGAGATCGGCCTCGTCATCACCTCCGTCACGCTGCTCACCCGCAGCCGCATATACTGGTACCTCGGTATCGCGTTCGCCCTGGCCGGCATCGGTTCGGCCATCTCCGTGCTCTTCCTCAAGTAAGAGGAGCGGCCTGGGGTTGCGAACAACGATGCCTGTTTTCATGAGAGTTGGCGCAATTATGAATGCCCGATGGATCGCCGCCTTGTTCGCCCTCTGCAGTGCTCCGCTGCTGTCGCAGACGGCCACGCCCGCCACCGCCAGCCACACCAGCGCTCTCGGCTTCAGCTATGCGTTGCCGACCGACTGGCAGGTGGTGGAAGCCACGCCGACCCTCAACGACATGAAGCAGCGGCAGGCCGATCAGACCGCGAACCAGAACGAGAAGAAGGGCATCGGCTGCGTCGAGATTCCCATCACGGCCCGCCACGGCGATCCCGCCTCCATGGTTGTGGTCATGGCCCTGCCCTTCGACTGCTTCGGGCAGCAGATGACGGAAAAAGATCTCCCCGGCTTTGCCGAAGGCGCCTCGGAAGGGCTTCGGCGGGCGCTCGTCATCTCAGAGCCGGCCTTCGGCACATACACGCTGGGCACCCATAGCCTGTGGATCGAGCGCGCCCACGGCGCCCTCATCGGACACCCGGAAGCCCACTATACCGTTGAGGTTACCTGCAGCCTGCTGAAGAAGAGCGCGGTCTGCTGGATGACCATGGCCGCCGACGATGCCACGCTGCAGACCTTCGAGCATGGCATGGTCTCGCTGGACGGCGAAGCACCGGTCGCCCTGGTTCCGGCCACCGCCTTCGACAAGAAACCCACCCAGTAGATCGGCACGGAAAGCTCGGCAGAATGCCCCGCCGCGGCGTCGCGGCTGCGGGCTGCCCGTGGCAGTGGCGTAGTTGTGCGTGCTATCCTCTGGCCAATGGGTCCTCCATGACAATGCATGCCACAAGCGCCAATCTGCCGGTACCAGCCTTCAGCTGCTGGTCGCGGTTCCGCGCGCTCTGCATTTGCCCGCGCCGCCATCTGTGCGTGCTGCCCACCCGCACGCGACCTAGTCTCTTCGGCGGAGACTAGTACCAACCCGCCGAAGATCCTCGCCCGCAACCGCCGGCCACCCAGACTGGCTGAAACGGACGACCCCGCACGGGGTCCGTGGCCATGCGCCAGTCACGCGCGCAAGGCCGCACAACCAGATTCGCCGAGGAGACAAGAAGATGACCCAGCAAGAACTGCACGCGCAATTTGGACCCAAGCTCGTTGGTCCCCTGCCCGGCCCCAAGGCCAGGGCTGCCGTTGAGGCCGACAACCGGCTCATCTCGCCCAGCTATACGCGCTCATACCCGCTGGTCGCCAAGCGCGGTCGCGGCATCCGCGTGGAAGACGTGGACGGAAACGAGTTCCTCGACTTCTCCGCAGGGATTGCCGTCACCTCCACCGGGCACTGTCACCCTGAGGTGGTGGCCGCCGTCCAGAAGCAGGCAGGCGAGCTGCTGCACATCTCCGGCACCGATTTCTACAACGAGCCGCTCACAGACCTGGCCGAGCGCCTCTCCGCCGTTGCCCCCATGCCGGGGCCGCATCGCTTCTTCTACGGCAACTCCGGAGCCGAGGCTATTGAGTGCGCGCTGAAGCTGGCCCGCTATCACACCGGCCGCCAGCATGTGATCGCCTTCCTCGGCGCGTTCCACGGACGCACCATGGGCGCCTTGTCGCTCACGGCCTCCAAGCCCCAGCAAAAGCGGCGCTTTTCTCCCCTGGTGCCCGGCGTAACCCACGTGCGCTATCCCTATGCCTACCGTGGATGCACCGGCGGCCCTCAGGACGAAGAGGCCTTCGCGCTGGGCTGCGCCCGATACATCGAGGAGAAGCTCTTCAAGACCATCCTCGCGCCGGAAGAGGTTGCTGCCATCTTTGTCGAGCCCATTCAGGGCGAGGGCGGCTATGTGGTTGCCCCCACCAACTTTCTGCGCGAACTGCGCGCCATCTGCGACCGCCACGGCATTCTGCTCGTCGTGGACGAGGTCCAGAGCGGCGCGGGCCGCACCGGCAAGTGGTGGGCCATTGAGCACTCCGGCGTTCAGCCGGACATCGTCTGCATGGCCAAGGGCATCGCCAGCGGCTTGCCGCTGGGCGTCTGCATGAGCCGTGCGGAGATCATGGACTGGGTGCCCGGCTCGCATGCCTCCACCTTTGGCGGCAACCCTGTCTCCATCGCCGCCGCGCTGGCCACCATCGACATTCTGGACCGCGAACTGATCGCCAATGCGGCCAACGTCGGCGGCAAAATCATGGATCGCCTGCAGGGCTGGAAGCAGACGCATCCCTCGGTCGGCGACGTGCGCGGACGCGGCCTCATGATCGGCGTCGAGCTGGTGAAGGACAAGACCACGCGCGAGCCCGCCTCGGCGCTGCGCAACCGCGTGGAGGATCTGGCCTTCGAGCGCGGCCTCATGATCCTGGGCTGCGGAGAAAACTCCCTCCGCCTGTGCCCCGCGCTGGTCATCAGCGAGCAGGAGGCCACCGTGGCCCTCGACATTCTGGAAGAGGCCCTCAGCCTGGCGGAAAAGGAGTTCGCGCTCACCGGGGAGCTGGCCGGAACCGTCGCGTAACCGGGTAGCAACGCAATCCACGCCGCATCCGCAAGCCCGCGGGTGCGGCGTTTTTCTTTGCGCCATTTGCTCCCGGCGCGCATTTCAGCGGAGAATGATCAGCGATGACGTGGATGGCGCAACTGCGAATCACGGCGCTGGAGCGGGCGATGGCCCAGCTTGATGCGCTGGCGCGGCGCCTTGGGCGCGCTGAACAATTGCCCATGCATCTCTCCGTTGGCCTGGAAGGCGAAGATGCGGCCTTCTTTCACCTGCGGCGCAACGACTACACGGTAGTGGCGCGAAGATGGTCGTGCGGCGAGCTGCCCGGCGATATCGATCTGATCGCATGGAAAGGCCCCATGCTCTGCTTTATCGAAGTCAAGACCCGTACCGCGCGCGACATCAAACCCGCAGAGGCCGCCGTGGACTCCCGCAAACGCCACACCCTGCGCAGGCTGGCTCGCCGCTATGTGCGCCAGCTTCCGGGCGAGGCCGCTCCACCGGCGCGCTTTGACGTCGTAAGCGTGTATCGGGTGCCGGGCCAACCCACCGAGATTACACACTTTGAAGCAGCATTCGGATGGGACGAGCGGCAATTGAGTCGATGAATCGGCGCACGAAGAGCACAAACCGCTAAATGGCTGTGCGGAGGTTGCCATGGATGGCGTTGTCACATTCCTGCTGACGCAGAAACCGGACGAAGCATTGGCATTCTATCGCGACATGCTGGGCCTGCGATTTGCAGGCGATGACGGGTCCGCGCTGGTGTTCGACATGGACGGCGCCATGCTGCGCATCAGCCGCGTGCCGGAGTTCTCGCCGGCGCAGCACACCGTGCTGGGATGGAAGACGCACGACATTCGTGCAGAGGTAGCGCGGTTGACGGCAAAAGGCGCACGCTTTGAGCTGTATCCCAACATGGGCCAGGACGAGCTCGGCATCTGCACCTTTCCCACCGGCGACAGGGTGGCCTGGCTGAAAGACCCGGATGGCAATCTGCTGTCCCTGTCGCAGTTTTCAAATACGGAGCGCTGAGCCGGATTAGCCCTGCGCGTCCTGGTACTCCTCGTGCCAGGCCATCTGAATGGCTTCCAGCCTGCCTTCGTTGGACTTGGCCGGATCATCGGCAAAGCCCTCCAGCTCGGTCACGTAACGATGCAGATCCGTAAAGCGCACCGTCAGCGGATCCGTATCCGGAAACTTCTCATACAGCTGGATTCCGATCTCTTCAAAGTCGGTCCACATCAGCTCGCGCGGCATCCGTTCACTCCTTACTTTTGCTCCGCCAGCGTCAGCGGCTTGCCTTCTGAGACGTAGTTGCGATTCCACTTGGGAATCTCCACCACATAATTTCCGGGACGGGTAATCACGGCCTGGCAACCCAGGCGCGAATTCAACTGCTGATCGGCAGCCATGTCCAGGCGGTCCAGTTCCTCGTCGTCCGCTTCGCTGATGCCCGCGTCTCCCTCCTTTACCCAGATATGGCAGGTGGTGCAGGCGCAGGCTCCGCCACAGGCGTGATCGAGAAAGATGCCGAAATTTTCTGCAACATCCAGAAAGGACATCGGCTTGCCATGATGGTCATACGGCATGGTGCCGAACTCGAACTCGACCGTCTTGCCTTCCGGAAGAAAGGTGACGCGCACAAGCTTATCGGGAGGAATATTCTTCGTCGTTGCTTCGCTCATAGTCTTCAAATCCTTGGCGTTCGGTCGCCGGTTCTGTCGCCTGCTTATTTGAACTCCGCCGGGGCCATGGGATGGGGAGCCGTCAACTCGTCGCCCAGTTCCTCGCCGGCAGCATCCATGGTCTTGCCGCGAATCGCCGTGGTCACCGCAGCCTCCATCATCAGCTCGGCAAAGCGCCGCGTGGACTGGTCAAGCGCCGCCGTTGCTTCGCGGATGGCGTTCAAATCGCTGCCCTGCTTCACCTGCGCCAGCCGGTCGCGCGCGGCTGCAATCGCCGCCTGCTCCTCGCCCCGCAACTGCTGCCATGCCGGATTCAGCGGAGCGCGCTCAACGGCTGCCAGAATCGTTTCAGCTTCGTTGCGTGCTTCAATCAACAACCGTGCGGCAAAGTCCTCTTCAGCGTGATCGAACGAGTCGAGAATCATGCTCTCGACCTGATCATCGGTCAGGCCATAGGTGGGCTTCACCTCAATCTGCGCAGCCTTGCCGCTGCGCTGCTCGCGCGCGGATACCTGCAGGATGCCATCCGCATCGATGAGAAACTTCACTTCAATGCGCGGCAACCCGGCACTCATCGGCGGAATGCCCTTCAGATCAAAGCGCGCCAGCGAGCGGCAGTCCGCGGCGAGTTCGCGCTCGCCCTGCACCACGTGGATGGCAACATTCGTCTGGCCGTCCACCCCGGTTGTGAAGTGCTCCGTAGCCGACGCCGGAATGGTGGAGTTGCGCGGAATGATGCGCGCCACCACCCCGCCCAGCGCTTCAATGCCCAGCGAAAGCGGCGTCACATCCAGCAGCAGCATCTGCTCCGTGGTCTTGGAGGCTCCGGCCAGAATATCCGCCTGCACCGCCGCGCCCAGGGCAACCACCTCGTCGGGATTCAGATCCGTGTGCGGCTTTTTGCCCCGCGCGCCCAGATGGAAAAGTTCATCCACAAGTTGCCGCACAGCGGGAATCCGCGTCGATCCGCCAACGAGAACAACTTCGTCAATCTGCTCCGCCGTAATGCCCGCATCCGCCAGCGCCTGCTTGCAGGGCCCTGCCGTACGCTCCAGGATCGGCTCAATCAACTGCTCAAACACGCCGCGCGGAATCTCGCGCTGGTAGCGGTCGCCGTTGGGCAGCTCAATATCAAACTGCGCCGACTCATCTGCTGACAGCTTGATCTTGGCATCGATCGCCGCCTTGCGCAGAGCCTGCACCGCGCCGGGATGCCGGCGCAAGTCCACTCCGTGCTCGGCGTGAATCTCATCCAGCGCAATTGAGAGCAGCAGGTTGTCAATGTCGTCGCCGCCCAGGTGCGTGTCGCCGTTGGTGGACTGCACCTCGAAGATGCCGTCGCGCAGCTTGAGAATTGAAATGTCGAAGGTGCCGCCGCCCAGGTCGTATACCGCGATCGTGCCTGCCTTGGCGCGATCGAGGCCATAAGCCAGCGCCGCCGCGGTAGGCTCATTCACCAGCCGTAATACCTCAAGCCCTGCCATGCGGCCGGCATCCTTGGTGGCCTGCCGCTGCGCATCGTTAAAGTAAGCGGGAACCGTGATGACCGCCTGCGTAACCGGCGCTCCAAAAAACCGCTCCGCGTTGCGCTTGAGCTGGCGCAGCACATAGGCCGAGATCTCTGGCGGCGTAAACCGCAACTCGCCCAGCTGCACGCGCGGCACTTCGCCCTCTTCTACGTCTTCGGCAAGCCGAAACGGAAAGAAATGCAACTCCTTGCGCACTTCCTCAAGACCGCGCCCCATCAGCCGCTTGACCGAATAGATGACCCGCTCTGGAGTCTCAATCAGCACCTTGCGCGCGCTGTTGCCCACGGTCACCGTGGGTCTGCCTCCATCCACCGGAATCGGATCCAGGGCCACCACGGACGGCACAAGATTGGAGCCATCCACGCCGGGAATCACCATCGGCGCGTCGCCCTGCATATAAGCGACCAGGGAGTTGGTTGTTCCCAGGTCAATTCCAACGACTCTTCCTTCCGCCATGCCTGCCTTCTACGCTCCCAGAGTTTCGGTCACATCGCGGACCAGGTTGCTGAGGTAGCGCCGCCGGTCGAGCAGAGCCACCATCGTTTTTTGCGCAGTTGCACGCGCGCCTGCGTCCCCCGCGTCCCATATCTTCCATTGCCCGCGAAGGTCCTCGTCCACATCATCCAGCAGGCCGACAAACTTGCTCCGGGCCTGCTCCAGGCTCCCCTGCAATGCCGCATCTTCCTCGCCTGTCTTGCGAGCCATGCGCATCTCTTCCAGCTGCATGTTCAGCTCAAAGACCTCTTCCAGCAGGTCCGCCGGTACGCGCGAAGGATCCTTGCGGTCCTTGCCACTGTGCTCCTCGCCAATGGCGGCGCCGTGCAGCTTGAGCAGATACTCCGTGCGATGGATCGGATCCTTCAGCGTGCGATAGGCGTCGTTCAGCAGCGCCGTATCCGCCAGGCTCCATTGCTTCTCGTTTTCTCCGGCGCGCGCAAAGCGATCCGGATGCAGCTTGCGGCTGAGACGATGAAACTCGTGCTCCAGCTCGCTTAAATCCAGATCCAGCCGCGGAGTAAGACCAAAGACAGAAAAATAATCGCCTCCCGGAGGAGGCTGAATCTTGCTGCAATGCGGGCAGAAAAGCACGGACTCATTGTTTGCCACCGCGCACGACCAACATGCCACTGGAACAGCAGAATCGATGATCTTCAACATAAGAAACTCCTGCCGCTGAGTCTACGACGAAAAGGACGAACCGCAGCCGCAGGAGCGCGAGGAGTTCGGATTGATGAAGTTGAAGCCCTGCCGCATCAGTGTCTCTTCGTAGTCCAGCGTCATGCCATGCAGGTAAAGAAACGACTTGGGATCGATGAAGACACGCACGCCGTCAAAATCAAAAACACGATCCCGCTCGCGCGGCCGCGTATCAAACTTGATGGAATACGAAAGTCCGGAACAGCCGCCCCCCATCACGCCCAGCCGCAGACCGCCTTCCTCGGGAGAAATGCCTTCCTTGGCCATGGCAATGCGGACACGCTTGATGGCGCGCTCTGTCAACTGCACGCCCTGCACGGGTGCGCCGCTCGCAGCTTTAGGCGCTGCGGGCTCTGCAAAGGCTCCCTGCGCGGGCTTTGATTCAATGGTCACTACGTTCGACATGGTTTCCTATCCCTCAGCCGGCGCGGCGGCTTATCCTACAGATGAGCCGCCGCCCTCAACTGAAAATACTTACTGCGCCGTCGTTGCCGCTGGCGCAGCTTCTGCAACGCCGTTCTTCTTCTTCCAGTCGCCAATGGCCGCGCGGATTGCATCTTCAGCCAGTACCGAACAGTGAATCTTCACCGGCGGCAGCGACAGCTCCTTCACAATGTCCGTGTTCTTGATGGCCAGGGCGTCTTCCACCGTGCGGCCCTTGATCCATTCCGTGGCCAGCGAAGAGCTGGCGATCGCCGAGCCGCAACCGAAGGTCTTGAACTTGGCCTCTTCGATAACCTGCGTCTCGGGGTTAACGCGGATCTGCAGCCGCATCACGTCGCCGCACTCCGGCGCGCCAACAAGACCCGTGCCGACCTCCTGCGAGCCCTTGTCGAGCGTACCGACGTTGCGCGGATTGTTGTAGTGGTCTACGACCTTGTCACTGTATGCCATGTGTCCGTTCTCCTCCTGCGGGGGAAGCCGCGTCGTCTTACTTGTGGATGCGGCAGGCATGCCTGCCGATGCTCCAATCCTTACTAAACTTAGTGCGCCTGCCACTCGATCTTCGTCAGATCGATGCCTTCCTTCACCATCTCGTAGAGCGGAGAAAGCTCGCGCAGCTTCTTCACAATGTCGATGACCTTGGCTGCCACGTAGTCCACCTCGGCCTGCGTATTAAAGCGGCCCAGGCCAAAACGGATCGAGCTGTGCGCCACATCGTCACCAAGGCCCAGGGCCTTCAGCACGTAGCTGGGCTCAAGCGTGGCCGACGTGCAGGCCGAACCGCTGGAGACTGCCACATCGTTGATGCCCATCAGCAACGACTCGCCCTCGACATACACAAAGCTCATATTCAGGTTGCCGGGCAGGCGGTGCTCCATGGTGCCGTTCACATGGATGTAGTCCAGCTCGGACTCCAGCTTGGCCTTCAGGCTGTCGCGCAGACCGATAAGATACGCAGCCTCGGAGTCCATCTCCTGCATGGCAATCTCGCAAGCCTTGCCCAGGCCCACAATGCCGGGCACATTCAGCGTGCCGGAGCGCATGCCGCGCTCGTGACCGCCGCCGTCGATCTGCGAGGCAATCTGCACGCGCGGATTACGCCGGCGTACATAAAGCGCTCCCACACCCTTGGGCCCGTAAATCTTGTGGCCAGAGAGTGAAAGCACGTCGATGTTGTCGGCGATCACGTTCACCGGCACCTTGCCCACTGCCTGCACCGCGTCGGTGTGGAAGAGGACGCCCTTTTCGTGACAGATCTTGCCGATCTCGCGAATCGGCTGCAGCACGCCAATCTCATTGTTGGCGGCCATAATCGTCACCAGAATGGTCTTGTCATCAATGGCGCGCTTCAGGTCTTCGAGATCGATCAGGCCATCCGCCTTCACCGGCAGATACGTCACGCGATAGCCGTACTTCTCCAACCGCTTGCAGGTATCCAGAACCGCCTTGTGCTCCGTCACCTGGGTAATGATGTGGTTGCCGCGCTCGCGATACATCTCCGCGATGCCCTTGATCGCAAGGTTGTTGCTCTCTGTAGCGCCGGAGGTAAAGATGATCTCCTTGGCGCTTGCCCCGATTAGTTTGGCAATCTGCTCACGCGCCGTCTCCACCGCCTGCTCCGCCTCCCACCCAAAGGAGTGGTTGCGGCTGGCCGCGTTGCCAAATTTGTTGGTAAAGAACGGCATCATCGCTTCCAGCACGCGGGGATCGAGCGGGCTGGTGGCATGGTTATCCATGTAAATCGGCAAGCTCACGCCTGCTGGCACTTCCACTTGGCTGGCAACTGTACTCATCTCGTCTCCGTCATCACTGCGGCCCCGGCACCTGCCTTGCTGGCAGGGCTGAGGGGGGAATATCCGTGTTAAAGCGTTAGGAAAATCAGCCGACTCGCCTCCTGCGCGTGTCCTGCTGGATGTTCTTGCTCCGTCAGATCCTGAATGCTGATGCTCTTCAGAACGCCGGCAATGGTTTCATTTACCCGCGCCAGTGGCTCCTTGATGGTGCAGCTCGGCGTCAGTTCGCATGACTTGGAACCCTTGGTGCAGGAGGTGATAAAAAACGGACCGTCGATAGCGTGGATCACTTCGTAGGCCGAAATCTCCCGGGCCTCACGCGAAAGCGCATACCCACCATTCATGCCGGCATGCGAGCGCAGCAGACCCGCCTTGGTCAGCTGCTGCAGAATCTTGGCCAGCAGTTGCGCCGGAATCCCATAGGCGTCGGCGATATCTTTTGCGCTCAACGCAGCGGTCTCTGGATGCTCGGCAAGATACTTGAGCGCCATCAACCCGTAATCGGCTTTTTTTGTTAGCTTGAGCATGCAATATCCGACTGGTTCAGTCCGCGTTTAGTATACGACCATTTCTGTCGGCATTTCAAGCCCACCCCGGGAAGCGCTTCGCGGGGTTCGAATTCCCTGGCTTGCCGCGGAGAGAACCTCGCGCGAAATTACGCTTGAAAAACTGCAGAAGCTGGCTACAATCGGCGGGAAGAGCACCCAGATTCATCCAAATAACGATCCCATGGCAACAGCCTGCAAACACCCCAGGGTACGAATCGTCTCCCGGCATGAGGACACTGAGTTTGTCGAATGCCTGGAGTGTGGCGAAGTCTTTGACTCCGAAGAGTTTCACGACATGGAAATCGAGGAATCTGACGAAAAGGAAGACTTGGCAGACGACGACTAGGCGCCAACCCTGCGTCCGCTCCATTTCCCCTTCACCATGACCATTGGCACACCCTTCCAAGGGTGCTAAGGAGTGGTTTGTTTTGCCCCCGGCGACCCGCCTGTGGCATTCGGCGTCCGGTGCGAGGCGATCCATGCATAGTGCAAGCCGGAAACCACCGTCAGAATCATGGTCAAATCCAGCGCTACCAGCCGCAACGCCACTACCCACGTAGCGCCACTGATCTGGTGCAGCAGCACCACGGCAACGGCCATAACCTGCGCCAGCGTGTTAGCTTTCCCCAGAATGCTCGGACGAAACTCTCTGCGTCCCACAGCCGCATACAAGATGGCAGAAACGAAGAGAATGCCCACATCGCGGCCAAAGACGAGAGCCGTGATCCGGGCAGGAATCAGCCCCTCATAGGTGAGCACAATAAACAACGTGCTGAGGAGAAGCTTATCGGCCACCGGATCGAGATACTGCCCCAGCACCGTTCTTTGATGCAGAACCCGGGCAAGCAACCCGTCCAGCGCATCTGTGAAGCCGGCAACCAAAAAGAGAATAAAGCTGATTTCAAATCGCTTGTCCAGGATGGCTGAAACCAGAAAGGGCGCCAGACAGATTCGCAACAACGTGAGAACATTCGGCGCGGATCGAAGCGGATTGAGTCTGTCAGTCGAGTCTTCAGCCATGGCATGCAAACCGGAAACCGATGTGGCCCCCGCAACGGTGGCGGGCCGCATCATTGCCCCTCCCCCAAACCCTGTAGATCCATTATCCAGAACGCGAAGGCAAGCGCCTCTCGCACCTGGTTAACCTACAGTATTTTAACAGGATACGCCTGCTGCAACGGAATAGTACAGCAGAGCAGTCGCCCCGGCGGATTTCACAGCTTCCCCCATCTCTCTGATCCTGATAGACTACAAACAACCACGCTATAGGCGCGTAGCTCAGTTGGTTAGAGCGCTTCCTTGACACGGAAGAGGTCGTTGGTTCGAATCCAATCGTGCCTACCATATCCCCAATAAAATCAGTTGATTAGGCTTCGGACCTCTTCTTTTATTCCTCCTGATGGTGCTGAATGGTGCTGAGGATTCGCGCCCTCTTCGCCTGCCGAGAGCAGCATTTCTGCGACCCTTGCATTTGCTTCCCTCTTCTGGGAAGAGATTGCCTGCGTGTAAAGGTTAAGCGTGATCTGAGCGTTGGCGTGCCGGAGCAGTTCCTGGGCGACTTTGACATCCACTCCAAGAGAGCGCAGGTTGGTCCCCAGCGAGTGGCGGAACGTGTGCCAGCCTATGACCTTCCCTGTGATTCCAGTGCGCTTCGCAGCAGGCCGAATCACCTTCGCCAGCAAAGTATCTGGCCAGACAGGCACAACGCCGTTGTTCCGTACCGAAGGAAACAGAAAGTCGGTCTCGGCGTTGTACGCCGTGACTCGCTTCCACTCCATGAGTGCGTGCGCCACGCCAGGGTGTAAAGGAACCGGCTTCGCGCTTGCAGCCGTCTTCGTATCCCCGATCCGGCCATGAACGCACGACTTGTTGACGGCAATCTGAAGCGAATTGAAGTCAACGTCTTGCCAAGTCAGCGCAATCAGTTCGGACCGGCGCAGACCGGTTGTTCCAGCCATCTGCACCATGACGCGCTCGCGCAATGGTAGTTCATCAACCAGTCGCTTGAACTCAACTGGAGTCAGAATATCCGGGTCATGCAATCGCTTTGATGAGCAGCGCACACCCTCAATGGGGTTAGTTGGAATCATGCCGTACCGCTTTGCATGTGCAAAGACAGCAGACATGATGTTCCTGATCTTCGCCTTCGAGCCAGGCGCGTAGTCGAGTGTGCGCAACCACTGTTCTACGTCCACCGCCCGGATTCGATCCAAACGCATAGCGCCCCACTTCGGCTCAATCTGGGTTCGGAGCAAAAGTTTATATGCATAGCAGGTGGATGCGCGTTTGTCGGTGTTGCTTTCCAGTTCGTGTTTCTTGTAGTGGCTGATACCCCCATCCATGCTCCACGGTCCGGCCACCTGGGTTCGTGCCTTCACGATTCGCTGCAAGGCCTACACCTCGACGCCGGCGGAGACTGTGCCTGACTCTTGGGTGATAGCGGGGTATCCCCTGCGTCGAACCAAGCGCCGCTACCTGCTGGCTGAGATCTTCCGGGTACGGCTTTCGTCCAAGCTGTCGGTCGGCGCACCAAGAAGGCTGGCGCGCGGATGGGACTGATGCGGTGGGCCATCGCCCGGGAGAAGCAGGAGCGAAGTAGAAATATGGAAGAAGAGAGACGGAAGCAGAACAGGTTTGCCTCCACGCTTGTCATTGACCCGTCGATTATCGCCGCCGTTCGGCTGGTCCGCGACTCCGATATCAGCCGGCCATCACCGCGCCGGACGGCCGTGGTCGCAGAAAGGAATTCTCTGGCGGGAGTGATCCTCGAAGCCGTAATACATTGAACGGTCCTCCTGTCCAATGATTTAGAGAAGAACAAGAACGCCCATCATCAGCGATCCTTCTATGACAGGATAAGGTAGAGCCGAGTCAATGAGTAACCGGGAGTAGTCACTTATAGCTTGCTTGAAGCCCGGGAGGCTTTGGGAGCGCAGTGAATGAACGGTGGCAGGTGACCGCATTCCAGACAATCAAATTGCCGAACCAGCCGGCCGATGTGAATAATGATTACGCGCGATTAAGCCTTTCACCGTACCGCTTGCTAAATCAAGCGCTTCTTCGACTTCCTCATATTCAAGGAGAATTCCATGCGACTGCTGCTGTTCAGGGCGCTTATCTTCACCGCGATTGTACTCGCCGCGTTTTCCGTGGTTGGTTCCATCACAGCTCGTCCAGGCAACGCAGTGATGGCCTCGGATGCAGCCACCTCTATCTGTTCCAGTAATGACAGTGGCCTGAAGTTGCCACCAGGGTTTTGCGCTACTATCTTCGCCGATGGAATCGGCCACGCCCGTCATTTGGTTGTCGCTGAGAACGGCGTGGTGTACGCGAACACCTGGTCCGGCCGCTATTACCCCCCAAACCAGCCGGCGCCGGGAGGCGGCTTTCTCGTTGCGCTCCAGGATACGACCGGCTCGGGAAGAGCGAACGTGATCAAGCGCTTCGGGGGGACGGAGCAGACTGGAGACTACGGCGGTACAGGCATCGCTCTCTACAAGGGATATCTCTACGCAGAGAGCAATGATCGCATTGTTCGCTACGCGCTGGCTCCCAGTTCGATTGTCCCTTCGGGGCCTCCGGTGACGGTGGTTTCCGGGCTGCCTCTCGGGGGCGACCATCCGATGCACCCGTTCTTCATCACCTCTGACGGGATCCTCTATGTCGATGTGGCCACGGCAACGAACTCCTGCCAGGTGAAGAATCGCATGCCGCTCTCGCCAGGAGCCCAGCCCTGTACAGAGCTGCAAACCAGGGGCGGCATTTGGCGTTACGATGCCATGCAGACAGACCAGCATTTTTCGCCCGCCGAACGCTACGCCGCTGGGATCCGGAATGCCGAAGGCTTTGGTATCGATTCGGTTCATCATCGCGTCTATGTAACCCAGCATGGCCGGGATCAGCTATATGCCAATTGGCCGGCACTCTATAAGGCGGACGAGGAGGCGACGCTGCCCTCGGAAGAGGTCCTTCTGCTCAAGCAAGGTGGCGACTACGGCTGGCCCGAGTGCTATTACGATCCCTATCAGAGCAAGCTGGTGCTGGCACCAGAGTACGGCGGAGACGGTGGACACATGGTCGGCGTGTGCGCAAGCAAGATTGGCCCAATTGCCGCCTTTCCTGCTCACTGGGCCCCGAATGCGATGACCTTCTACGATCGCAAGCAATTCCCGGCCGCTTATCAGGGCGGCCTCTTCATCGCATTTCACGGCTCATGGGACAGAGCTCCCTACGCGCAGGGCGGGTACAACATCGTTTACCAGGGGCTTTCAGCCAACGGAACAGCCGGCCGGTGCGAAGTCTTTGCCGACGGCTTTTCCGGCGGATTCAATTCTCCGGGCGAGGCTCTGCATCGTCCTTCCGGCGTCGCTGTGGGGCAAGACGGATCGCTGTACGTCACCGACGACGTGAGGGGTCGCATCTACAAGATCATCTACAAAGGCAGTGCGCAGAACGATGCAGAACAGACATCCTTCAGGCCATGCCCCAGCCTCACGGCTTCGCCAGGTGAGGTTGTCCAGGCGCAGGCCAAGCCTCCCGAGGGCACGCATCCCAACGCAGGCGACGCGGCGCTTCCCGTTCCTCCCGGCGCAACGCAGGAGATGGTCGCGTTGGGTGACCGCATCTTCCATGGACAGGTGGCCAGCGGGACCTGCACAGCTTGCCATGGACCAAACGGCAAGGGAACTCCATTGGGACCTGATCTGACGATGAACAAGTGGCTTTGGAGCGACGGCAGTTGGGCCGGCATCACAAAATCCATCACCCGGGGCGTGATGCAACCCAAACAATTTCGTAGCCCCATGCCACCCAATGGAGGCTCATCTCTCGACTCCAAGCAATCCAAAGCAGTCGCCGCCTATGTTTGGGCGCTCAGTCACCGCTAGCTATTCTTCTGAGGGCTCGTGCCGCCATGGCGGACGAGTCCTCGGAAGCAATCCTTCCGGCATCCTCACAACCCTCCTGTACCGTTCAAGCTTCATCCAGTGGAGGCCTTCAGAAACCGGCTTCTATACTCTTCCGTCGAAGTTGCAAAGCCTTGTGCGGACAAAAGAATGGCGTGCCGTGCGCAGCCTACAGCGTTTTTGCTTCTGCTCTTTGCGGAAACCGGGAAGCTCAATCGGCGTCTCCCTCAAGAAGACGCCGCATCATACCATCCCACGATGGCAAAATCGGAATCGAAAACGCCCTAGCGCCAGAGTCTGATCGTGAGTCCAAATCGCGCGACGCGCGGCATGTCAAGCGTAGCGGTGGGTGTCTTGGCTACCTCGATCGTGCGATTGGAGAGGTTCTCGCCTGCCGCGAAGAGCCTATATCGTTCGCCAATGTCATGCTCGGCGTAGGCATCCAGCCGGAAGTAGCCGTGCAAGAGGTAGGCGTTGGCGTCGTCGTCAAATTGACGACCGCTCAACCGGCTCTGGAGGCTTAGCGAGCCAAATCGCGAGCGCACGGCGCGCAGATTCAGCGTGGCCATATTCCGCGCAACTTCCGGAATCCATTTGCCTAGGTCCTGCGTGCCACGTGTAACCGTGGCGTGGGCGTACTGGTAGCCTCCGTTGACAGAAAGCCAGTACTGCGGCGCGAGATCGAAATCAATGGAAATGCCGCGGCTTTCGATCTGCCCAAGGTTCTCGCGCTGCAGGAGAATCGGGGACGAATTTGGATTGATGGTGACGGCGCTGATCGGCCGATTGATTTGGGTGAGGAAGTAGCTCGTGCGTATCATGCCCCAGTTTTGCTGGGTTGTGACGCCGGCCTCCCATCCTGTGGCGCGCTCGCTGCGCAGTGCGCCGTTCGGTTTGGTCAGTTTGCTGCCAACCTGCGTGGCACGGTAGAGTTCACTCGGCGTGGGCGCTCGAAAGGCGCGGAAGCCGGATGCGGAGAGTGCCCAGTGCGACGCAACCTTGCGCGTGATACCGAGCCGTGGATCGAAGACGTGCTGATCGAACTGCGGCAGAGGAGGTGCAGGCGTCCATGTGCTTCCAGTCAACAGATTCTGCCGCACGTCATAGTTCTGGAACCAATCCATGCGCGCAGAACCGATGATCGTCCACGGGGCTAGCGTGGCCATCGCCTCAATGTAGGCGGCGGAGTCGCGCTGATGGACGCTGGTGGTGGTGAGGACGGGTTTCGTTCCCAGAGTAGTTTCGTGATCCCATACGCGGACGTCATGGGAGTCGACGCCGCCGAGCAGCAGGAAGTGGGGCGAGAGCGGCTTGTTCCCGTGCAACGTGGCGCCTAGTTCATTATCGGCAGGCTCGGCCAGCTTCTTTGGAATCTCTCCGCAGCGCAATGAGCAGGAAGGATCACCAAAGTCAGGCAGATTGGAGATACTGGAAAAGGTTTGACGATAGTGTTCGGCCGAGCCGTAGAGTCGCAAATTGACAGCCGCGCCATGCAGATTCTGCCAGTCGCCCCCGGTAACATAACGCCAGAGGCGCGTGCTGTTCTTTTGAAATGGCGTGCCATTCGCGCGAGCTTCGTTGAAGCCGCTGACGCGCATAAACACGCGCAAGGGTCCCTGAATATGCTCTGCCAGAAAGAGTCCGTTTTGCGCGTGTACGTTCGAGGCGATATCGACAGGTCCGCGCTGCCAGGGCGCCTCCTGAATATAGCCCTCCGTTCCGAGCGCGCTGCCGGCGAGCATCGCACCCCACGGGCCGCGCCTGGCCTGTGCGCGCAGACTCTCAAGGTAGGTACCCTCACCGCCGTAGGTGGACTCCAGCTCGACGAGATTGGTTGTGGGGCGTGCCATCTCCATGTTGATGACGCCACCAATCGCGCTCGATCCGTACAGATCACTGGCACCTCCACGGACGACCTCAACGCCTTGCACCGCGAGATCCGGCTGTTCATCCCAATGAATCCAGCCACCGACGGGATCATTCAGTGGGACATCGTCAAGCGTGAGCAAAGTGCGGCTCGCTGAAGTGGAACCAAGGCCGCGCAGGCTGATGCCCTGCGAAGTAGGATTGGCAACTAGTGAACTCGACCGACGGAACAGTTCGACTCCAGGAAGCTGCCGCATCTTGTCATCGATCGTCACGGCGGCAGAGCTTCTGAGCGCGGTTTCTGTGAGCAGACGCGTGGAGGCGGGACTTTCCAACTCACCAAGCGGCGCACGGTAGGCTGTGACCGTGGTCTGCTGAAATGCCGGTGCCAAATCGAGCGAAGTGGAAGCATTACCAGTCATCGTCAGACTTCTGGGCGCAAATCCCTCCGCTTCGATCAACGTGTGGCATGGGACGTTGCAGGTAAATGTGACCTGCCCATCTGCAGATGTACGTCCCAGGCGCTTGCCCGTGGCATCAAGAACTTTTGCACCTGCAATCGGCGCGCCTGAGCTGTCCGTCACGCTGAGATCCAACCGTGCGGTACCCTGCGCAATGGACGAAGGACCCGGACACAACCATCCAGTCAGAATCAGGGCGCAACCCATCCAAATTGCGGTATGTCGCGGCAATCGATCTCCTTCGAAAAACTTCGCTCGCAAGAATGGCCGGGAGCTAAGAGCCAACCTGGCTTTGATTATCTTTTCCAACAACACATGCTGTACTCTCTTTGAATAACATGTTCCTTCCGTCTGCCGCTTCAGTGTTGGACAGATCTCTGCGAGTCTTGCGTGTGCTGCCAATGCGCACTTGACAAATCTGCCCATTGGTCGCGCGTACTCGTAGCGGTGATCGCTGTTGTCCAAGACAGGAATGACGTGTAGTTAGTCCTCAAAAAGGCAAATTGGTAACCCACCATTTGTCTTCAAATACGCAAGAATCGTACCTTTCAGCGGCATCACTCCCTATTGGTCAGCAACTCTTACCGCCGCGTGGTCCGGATGGTCGCGATCTAAGCGCAGGGGGCGGTTCTCAGACTTTCCCGCCCATCTGGTCACCGCCAAAAGCCAATAAAATGAGGCTAATGTTCGATGGAGATTGCCTTGCGAAAAGCGATCAGTCCTGAAAAACCGGCCAGTGTGCCAGGAAATGGCCGACGGCCTTCCCGCCCGGAAAACTGAAGCAGGGCCGACACAACGTTACTGATTGGTTCATCTGGGAAGAGATACTAGGATCACCTTTCGAAAACAGGAGTTACGAAAGACGTGGGGGAGTTCGTAGGGAGAGACGATCCCAGGGGCCGTCCCACTCGCAGTGCCTTCCCTTGGTGCGAAAAGAGGTCAGGTCGTCCGCTAACGACATGCTCACATACGTATCGACGCCTTTGAACGTGTCGACTCCCGCCGGGCCTGAGCTGTGCCAGCAGAGCGTCGCTGCATCGGGAACGAGATGAACCGGAATCCTGCTTCCGTCCCTCTCGATATAGTCACGCCGCGTTCCCGACTGGTCGTAGATGAAATGCGTCCTGCGCCAGGCCTGCACCATCTCAGGCGTGATACGGCCTTAGTTTTCCCTGATCAACCGCATAAAGGTCCAGAAGCGCGTTCCGGTAAGGTTGAGGCCGAAATGCGTGGGGTTTTGGCTGCCGCTCCCGTGCTGGCTCATTGGATGGTGAGGATCGTGAACGTTCTCCTCGTTGTAGCTGTCTTTCGCCTCGACATTGTTGGTGGAGACAATATAGTGGTTGCCGATTTCACCCATGTTGCCCGGCAACCGAATTGCATACCGCGCAACTCCGTTCTGATCTGCTGGAATACTCTCGATCACGGTAAGCGTGCGCCCTTCCCCTCTG
>JAJXWS010000049.1 GCA_021781495.1 Acidobacteriota bacterium
GTCTTGCCGGCTTCAGTCTTCCATACGATCAGGCCGTTTGCGCTTCCGCCGTGAATGACTGCGGCTGCGGCCGACGGGCTTGTAAATTCGACATCCCGAGTGAAAACCAGGAATCCATCCTGCTCGATGAGTGCGCCATTAGCTTTAAGTTCTTTACGCTCTTCTACAACGTATCGGTAGGCTTCGGCAGAAGGTCGTTCTTCCCGGACTGCGGTAGATCCTTGAAAGACCACAAAGCCATTTGATGTGCGCTGACCGTGTGCTTCGGCACCCTTCAAACGGCACGTGAGTACAGTGGCAGGCTTTCCCTTTTGCGATGGCTGAGTAATCGGTGAGAGGATGTCGGATCCAAGCACAGGGAGTAGTTGCCGAATACGGTCGAGAAAAACCTCCATATCCTCTTTATCTGATTCAGGAAGCCTTGCCCCTCCAGCTTGATTCTGGTCAAGAGTGAATCTTTTGATCTTGTTGGCATCATCAAGCAACCTCGATTCGAGATACCGTACATGAGCCTTGGTGAGATTTTCATCTTTGCTCACGAATGCAATCGCAGATACCCAAAACTCTTTCGACTTATGCTGCTTGAGCCGCTCACGAATGACTTCGGCCTCGCCAATATAGGCGTGCGGAGCATTTGTCTTAGGGTCAGTGCCAAGAAGAATATAGACGCCAGGCTTGTCGAGTTCTTCCCGCGCCAGGAGATCATCCAGTTCCGTTCGTGGAGCGGCAATAGCCTTTCCGGTCCAGTTTGATATTTCAGCAGTGCGAAGACTCTTGGCATCCCCGCGCGGAAGGAAAAGCTTGATAGTCGCTGAAGACATTGCGTTCTCCACTCAGCTAAAAGCTTGCCATATCAACCCTTACCGTGCACTTCGAGTTTTTGACCTCAGAAACATCTATTACTACGAAAGCCATCCGAGAAAGTTGGCTCCCGGTCCCTATCCTAGTCGCTATTCAGCTTCCGGCCAGGGGTCTTTGAGCAGGGAGCAGAGGCCGAGGTCGTTGCCGTAGCGCTCTACGGAGACGTCGGCCATGCGGATGGGGCTGGCCATGCCTTTGAAGGCCGGCACGGCGTCTGACCCCATGATCTGGGGCGAGACGAAGAGGTGGACGCGATCGACGAGGCCGCCGGCCAGCAGGGCGGTGTTGAGCCGCGTGCCGGTCTCAGTGAGCAGGGTGAGGATGCCTTCGGCGCCGAGGATGTCGAGCACGCGGGCGAGCGGCACACGGCCGGCTTCAGCGGGCAGAACCTCGACGCGCACGCCGCGGCGGCGCAGTTCGGCGATGCGGGCTTCGTCGCGGGAGACGGTGAAGATGACGAGGTCGTTCTGCGCGCCGGCGACCATTTTGGAGTCGAGGGGCATGCGCAGGGCAGAGTCGAGCACCACGCGCAGCAGGGGGCGGCGGCGGCGCAGACCGCTGCGGTCGGTGAGCATGGGGTCGTCGGCGAGCACGGTGTCCACGCCGGTCATGGCGGCGTCGGCCTGCCAGCGCAGGGGCTGGACGGCGGCGCGTGCGGCTTCGCTGGTGATCCAGAAGGGCTCGCGGCGAACGTGCACGCCGGGGGGCGGCGCAATGCGGCCGTCGAGGGTCATGGCCACCTTCATGAGCACGAGGGGGCGCTTGTGCTGGCACCAGCGCGCAAAGCCCTCGTTGAGGCGGCGGGCCTCGGCCTCGCACACGCCTACGGCGGTTTGCAGGCCGGCGGCGCGCAGGCGCTCCATGCCGTGGCCGGCGACGCTGGGGTTGGGGTCGATGGTGGCAGCGACGACGCGGCCCAGGCCGGCGGCGATGAGCGCCTCAGTGCACGGGCCGGTGCGGCCGGTGTGGTTGCAGGGCTCCAGCGTGACGTAGGCTGTACCGCCTTTGAGGCGGTCGCCGGCGTGCTGCCGGGCCTCCTTCAGGGCGACGACTTCAGCGTGGTCGAGCAGGTCGTACTCGTGCCAGCCCTCGCCGACCACCTGCCCGGCGCGGTCGAGGATGACACAGCCCACGGCGGGGTTGGGCGAGGTGACGGCGATGCCGCGACGCGCCAACTCCAGCGCGCGCTGCATCCAGTAGCGATCCTGTGCCGCATCGTTCATGGCTTATCCCAGCAGGGCATCGACAAAATCGGCGGGAGAGAACTCCAGCAGGTCTTCCATCTTTTCACCCACGCCGACGAAGCGCACGGGCAGGTTGAACTCGCGGGCGATGGCCACGGCGATGCCGCCCTTGGCGGTGCCGTCGAGCTTGGTGAGCACGATGCCGGTGACGCCGGCGGCCTGGGTGAAGAGGCGCGCCTGCTGCAGGCCGTTCTGGCCGGTGGTGGCGTCCATGACGAGCAGAACCTCATGCGGAGCGCCGGGGATGAGCTTGGCGGCGGTGCGGCGCATCTTGTCGAGTTCGTCCATGAGGCCGGACTTGGTGTGCAGGCGGCCGGCGGTGTCCACGATCAGGTCGTCGATGCTGCGCGCTTTGGCGGCGCAGGCGGCGTCGTAGAGAACCGCTGCGGGGTCGCCGCCTTGGCGGGTCTTGATCATCTCAACGCCGGAACGGCCGGCCCAGACCTCAAGCTGCTCGATGGCCGCGGCGCGGAAGGTGTCGGCCGCGCAGAGGAGCACGGAGTGATTCTGCGCGCGCAGCCAGGCGGCGAGCTTGCCGCTGGTGGTGGTTTTGCCGGTGCCGTTGACGCCGACGAGAAAGGTGACCCGGGGCGGAGCCGGAGGCGCGGCGATGGCGCGGTGCGGAGCCTCCAGGATTGTGCGCAACTGCTCCTTGAGCAGGTCGCGCAGCTCCTGGCCACCCTCGATGGCCTGGCGGCGGGCGCGGTCGCGCAGGGCGTCCAGCACCTCGGTGGTGGTCTGCACGCCGATGTCGCTGGTCAGCAGCGCGGACTCAAGGTCTTCCAGCGCGCTCTCGTCGACGGTGCGCGTGAGGGAGACGATGTCCTCAATCTTTGCGGAAAACGACTCGCGCGTGCGGGTGACGGCCTGCTTCATCCGGCTGAAGAAGCCGAGAGGGCCTGGGGACGCCGCGGGGGGTTCCTCGGTGGTGCCGGTGTTGGGCTGGGGATCTTTTTTCCCGCCGAATAGCTTGATCATGGGGCTTGTCCAGACTCAAGTTTAGAGCATGGCCCGCAGGGGAAGGAATGGCGCGGGCCGGGAGCGCGGTCAGGAAACGCGGCATGGGCGCGCCGGTTCTTCGCCGGCTTTTCGCAAAAAATGACTTGAGTTTTGTTCGTATCCGGGCAAGAATCGCCTGACGCGGTCTTCCTCCATATTCCGGCAGCCAACCCGTTGCCGCGGCGCCGCGAGCTCAGTGTGAAAGCAGGAAACTTTATGAGCAGCGTGCGTGTTTTGGTTGGAACGCGCAAGGGTGCGTTCCTCCTTACATCGGACGGCAAGCGCGATACGTGGACCGTGGATGGTCCGTACTTTGCCGGCTGGGAGATTTATCACATGAAGGGCTCGCCGGTGGAGCCGGACCGGCTGTATGCATCGCAGTCCAGCGGATGGTTTGGGCAGGTGCTGCAGTGCTCCGCGGACGGCGGCAAGACCTGGACGCCGGGCGGGAACAAGTTTGCCTATGGCGGCACGCCGGGCACGCACATGTGGTACGACGGCACGCCGCATCCGTGGGAGTTCAAGCGGGTGTGGCACCTGGAGCCCTCGCTGACAGATGCGCAGACCGTGTATGCGGGCATTGAGGATGCGGCGCTCTTCCGCTCGACGGACGGCGGGGCAAGCTGGCAGGAGTTGAGCGGCCTGCGCGAGCACGGCACGGGGCCGCGCTGGCAGCCGGGCGCCGGAGGCATGTGTCTGCACACTATCCTGCTGGACCCGACGAACCCAGGCCGCATGTACATTGCCATCTCCGCGGCGGGAGCTTTTCGCACGGACGATGGCGGGCAGAGCTGGAAGCCGATCAACAAGGGACTGGTCTCGAACTTCATGCCCGACCCGACGGCGGAGGTTGGCCATTGCGTGCATCATGTGGCCATGCATCGCTCGCGGCCCGAGGTGCTGTTCATGCAGAAGCACTGGGATGTGATGCGATCGGATGACGCGGGGGAGAACTGGCGCGAGGTCTCAGGGAATCTGCCCACGGACTTCGGGTTTGTGATTGACGTGCACGCGCACGAGCCGGAGACGCTGTACGTTGTGCCGATCAAGAGCGACTCCGAGCACTTTCCGCTGGACGGCAAGTTGCAGGTCTATCGCAGCCGCTGCGGGGGCAACGAGTGGGAGCCGCTGACGAAGGGGTTGCCGCAGGAGAACTGCTACGTGAACGTGCTGCGCGATGCGATGGCCGTCGACTCGCTGGAGGATTGCGGAGTCTACTTTGGCACCACCGGAGGCCAGGTGTACGTTTCAGCCAACAGCGGAGATACGTGGCAGCCGATTGTGTACGACCTGCCGCCGGTGCTCTCAGTGGAGGTGCAGACGCTGGACTAGGCGGGGATTGACGACAGTCGGGTCTGCGTTTTGCCGGACCCAATTCTGACAGACAGGTTGCTGCGCGGCGTGCTCTGCCGCAAGGGAGCGCGAACGGGGAGACCCCATTGCCACTCAAGGAGAAGGAATGCCGATTTATCTGGACGAAGATATGGCAGGCGAGGATGCGAACGAGATTTGTTTTCCGCACCTGCTGCTGTGCATGGGCGTTACGGTGCTGATGTCGGACGGATCGCTGATCGGCGCGCACTTTACCACTCCGGATACGGAGGCGGATCTTGCGGCAGCGATGCTTGCACGGATCAACGCTCATGGAGGCGCGATGGTCCATTTGTACTGTGCAGCGGACCTGCCGGAGCACGTCGTCAAATTTGGCGGGATGGATGTTCGAGGCAAGGCGCAGCTGCTCGGCTTTCATGGCGATGCGTACTCGTTCGATACATCGTCGATTGACCCGGCGGATGGAACATTTGTCACGGTCCGCTCCAATGGGCCCAACCACAAGTGCTCGCTTTACTACAAGCGGGATGACAAGGTAAAGGCGCTTTATCAACGAGGCAACGGCCCGAATGTGTCGAGGGTGGTGGCGGCTACAACTTTTCGACCAGCCCAGACCCAGAACACTTCGTCCACGACCACGGGGCTGACGGGCGCGATTCACAAGCTGCATAAAGCGAGCTTTGCGCTGCAGATCAAGCACTATACGATTCCATAATGCCGGTTATGCCTGAGGCACAGATGCATTCCGTTCGCGTCGCATTGCCCTACCATCTGCGCAACCTTGCGCGGGTGGAGGGCGAAGTGACGCTGGAGGTGGCCTCGCCGGTGACCGTGCGCAGGATTCTGGACGCGCTGGAGGCTCGCTATCCGGTGCTTGCGGGGACGATCCGCGACCACGACACGCAGCAGCGCAGGCCATTCCTGCGGTTTTTTGCGTGCGAAGAAGACTTGAGCCTGGATTCGCCAGATGACGCGCTGCCAGCAGCCGTTGCCGAGGGGCGAGAGCCGCTGCTGGTCATCGGAGCCATTGCGGGCGGCTGATTGCTTCTTTTGGCTGGTGACCACGGCGGGAGCTGCTTTTCAACGATCCGCGCGTGGCTGGGTAGCGCGGGTACACAGCGGCATCCAGACGGTCCTGCGAAACGTCTGCATGGCAACACCCCCGCCATTGCAGAGCAAAGACGCTAGCGCCGATTGACCGCAGACAGGCGTGATGGCGGTTTTGCCGGGCCTTGGCGGAAACGCAGCGAGCCGTAGCGAACCTTCGCGAAACTTAGAGGTGCTCGCCCTTGCCGGGGCGCAGCATCAGCTCGCGGATGGCCTCGCGGGGATCCTTGCCTTCGTCGAGGATGAGCTCCATTTGCTCCGTAATGGGCATCTCGATGCCGTGCTTGCGGGCCAGGCCCAGCGCGGCGCGGGTGGTGCGCACGCCTTCGGCCACCTTGCCGCCGAGGCTTTCGAGGATCTCCGGCAGCTTGCGGCCGTGGCCGAGGGCTTCGCCGACGGTGCGGTTGCGGCTGAGGGAACCGGTGCAGGTGAGCACGAGGTCGCCCACGCCGGAGAGGCCGGCGAGGGTCTCGCGGTGGCCGCCGCAGGCCACGGCCAGCCGGGTAATCTCAGCGATGCCGCGGGTGATGAGGCCCGCGGCGGAGTTGTAGCCGAGGCCCACGCCCGCGGCCACGCCCGCGGCAATGGCAATCACGTTTTTGAGCGCGCCGCCGAGCTCGACGCCGATAACGTCAGTGGACGTGTACAGGCGCAGCGACTCCGACGAGAACTCCTTTTGCACGCGCTCGGCGATGGCCGCATCCTTGAATGCAACGGTGACGGCGGTCGGCTGACTCTGCGCCACCTCCAGCGCGAAGCTGGGGCCGCTGAAGGCGCCGATGGGCAGTTGGAGGCCGGTTGGCTCGAGAGCCTCGGCGATGACCTCGGTCATGCGCAGATAGGTGTGATCCTCCACGCCCTTGGTTGCGCTGACGATCACCTGCCCGTTGTGGAGTTGCGGGGCGAGGCGGGCGATGGTGGTGCGCAGAAACTCCGATGGGATGACCGCGACAAGGATGTCGGCGTCGGCGATGGCGCGGTCCTCGCCGGTGACGACGATCTGCGAGGGCAGCGGAAAGCCGGGCAGGAACTGCTTGTTTTCACCGGCAGCGACAATCTCCTGGGCGAGTTGCGGGGTGTGTGCCCAGAGGGTGACGTGGTGTCCGCCACGGCGGTAGAGCGAGAGTGCGATGGCGGTTCCCCAGGCGCCGGAACCAAGCACGGCAATGCGGCTCATGCGGTCTTCCTCTGTCCGAGACGGCTTTCAGTGCCGCTCAGCAGGCGGCGGATGTTTTGATGATGCTTGAGGATGATGAGCGAGGCTACGGCGGCCTGCACGGCAATGAAGAATGCCGGCTTGTCCCCATGCACCAGGTACCAGGCGAAGAACGGAAAGCTGGCCGAGCCGAGAACGGAGGCCAGTGAGACATAGCGCGTGGCGGCCAGCACCAGCGCAAAGACGGTGATGGCGGCGAGCGCGGCCAGAGGCGCCGCCACCAGAAAGACGCCGAAGCCGGTGGCCACGCCCTTGCCTCCGCGGAAGCGCAGCCAGACGGGGAACATGTGGCCGAGCACGGCAAAGAGCGCGGCCAGCGCTTCCACGCTGCGCACTGGCTGGGTGGGGAGCAGGAGCGCGGCCATGAGGGTGCCGAGCCAGACGGCGGCGCAGCCCTTCAGCATGTCGAGCAGGAAGGTGGCGGCGCCCAGGCCCTTGGCGCCGGTGCGCAGTACGTTGGTGGCACCGATGTTGCCGCTGCCGATGGTGCGGATGTCCTGCTTGCGGAAGATGCGGACCAGCAGATAACCCGTGGGAATGGAGCCAAACAGGTAAGCGGCCGCCATGACAAGGAGCCTTGCAAGAAGCATAACGAGTCCGAGTTTAGCAGGTGAGGGCGGGCGGCACGGTGGAGTGCTAATCCACCATGAGCTCGCCGGGTACGATGGGCCGGGTGCGCGGCAGCGATCCGCGCATGGCGGCCGCGCCCATGCCGAAGAGCGCACCGGCAAAGACGACCAGCTTGATGAGGTTGCCTTCGCGGGTGTGCGCCAGGCCAGACGGCATGATCTTCCACAGAACCAGCAACAATGTTTGCGCCGTGGTGACTGCCCATACGGAGCCGTAGAAGTAGCGGCGCTCGATGCCCTCGCCTCGGGTGGAGGGGCCGACGCGGGGCAGCTTGCCGGCCGCGCCCAGGACGAGAACGACGACGAACAGGAGCAGATAGCCGTACTGGTAAAGCTGCTTCATGGTCCAGACGCCGGTGATGGAGGCGACTACGAGGCCCGCGAGGTTGAGCAGGGCAAAGTTCAGCACGGCGTTCCAGGCGAAGGTGTAGCACACCTTGCGATAGAGCGGGTTGGGCTTGTCCTCGTCGAAGCGCAGGATGTAAGGGCGCGGTTCCACGCCGGGCAACTGGGCGTAGAGGCCGGCGATGCCGGTGCCGGCCAGCACGGCGAGGAGCCATGCGGTATTAATCAGGCCAAAGCCGTGGGCGAAGAGCGAGAAGGTAAGCGGACCGGGGGCGAGAAAGAAGACCCAGATCCAGATTGGCCAGTGCGCCAGGCGATAGAGGCGTGTATTGCGTTCGCGAATCCTGCGCTGTTCAGCGTACTCTACCTTGCCGCTGTATCCCATGGGCCAGAGTTTTGCAGAGCGGACGCGCGGGCGTCAACGTGGGCTAAAGGCGGCGCAGGCGGGCGCAGGCCTCGTCGAGATCGGCATCGCGCTTGGCGAAGCAGAAACGCAGCAGGTCCTCGCCGTGGCCGTGGCGGAAGAAGGCGCTGCCCGCGACGGAGGCGACCCCGGTGGCGGCGAGCAGGTGGCGTGCTTTTTCCGCGGCGGTTTTGCCGGGCAGGCGCGAGGCGCGGGCCAGCACGTAGTAGGCTCCGGCGGGAACGGTGGGCTCCATGCCGGCATGGCGCAGGGCGGCGAGAATGCGCTCGCGCTTGCTCTGGTGGTCGGCGGCGAGCTGGGTATAGAAGGAGGGCGGAAGCTGCTCCAGGCCGGCGGCGGCGCCGTGCTGCAGGGCAGAGGGCGCGCAGACATAGGTGAGGTCGTGGAAGTAGGCCATGGCGGCCATCCACTTGGCGTCGGCCGTGGCGTAACCCAGGCGCCAGCCGGTGACGGAGAAGGTTTTGGAGAAGCCGGAGAGCACGATGGTGCGCTCGCGCATGCCGTCGAGGGTGGCGGGCGCGATGTGGCGGGTGCCGTCGTAGACGAAGTACTCGTAGATCTCGTCGGTGAAGAGGAAGAGGTCGTGTTCGCGGCAGACGTCGGCGATGGCTTCGATCTCACTGCGCGAGAAGACCTTGCCGCTGGGGTTGGCGGGGGTGTTGAGGAGGATGGCGCGGGTGCGCGGGGTGATGGCGGCGTGCAGGGCGTCAGTGTCGAGCTCCCAGTGCGGCGCGGCCAGCGGAACGAAGACCGGCTTGACGCGCATGGATTTGAGCGTGCTGACGTGGTAGCCATAGAAGGGCTCGAAGAGCAGAACTTCATCGTGCGGATTGAGCAGGGCCATGGCCGCGGCATGGAGGCCGCCGGTGGCTCCGCTGGCGACCAGGACTTCGGTTTCGGAGTCGTAGGCGAGGCCGTAGTCGCGCTGCTGCTTGGCGGCGATGGCCTGGCGCAGGCGGGTGATGCCGTCGAGGCGCGTGTAGATGTTGTGCCCGGCGCGGATGGCGGCGATGGCCTCGGCTTCCACGGGCGCAGGCACTGGGGTGTCGCAGACGCCCTGGGCGAGATTGATGCCGCCGATGCGGTCGCACTCGGTGGTCATGGCGCGAATCTCAGACTGCATGGCGCCGGGGGCGAGCTCACTGAGGGCGAGGCGGGAGGTGGTGTGCGGGTGGGACGCGAGGGATCGGGTCACAGGGAAGTTCCTTCTGCAGCCATCTTACAATTTGCGACGCGAGAGCGGCAGGGCGCGGTTCGGCGTAGAATTTTGCTTTCATGCACGAGCTATCGATTGTTTCCAGCATTGTGGATACGGTGACGGAGTCCCTGGCGGCTTATCCGGGGGCGCGGGTGAAGGAAGTGCGGCTGCGCGTGGGCGCGCTGGCGGCGGTGGTAGAGGACTCGCTGCGGTTCTGCTACGGGGTGGCCACGCTGGGAACGCCGCTGGCGGGGTCGGACCTGGTGGTGACCAAGCTGCCGGTGGTGCTGCACTGCCAGGCCTGCGGGAAAGACGGTGAGATTGAGAGCGTGCAGAGCTTCCGGTGTCCGCGGTGCGGAGAGCCCTCCATGGATGTGCGGCAGGGGCGCGAGCTGGAGATTGAGGCAATTGAGATTGACGATGCAGAGGTGGATGCATGACGACGCGGATTGTGGAGCTGCGGCGCGGGATTTTGAAGAAGAACGATGAGCTGGCGGCGGGTTTGCGCAGGCAATATGCGGCGGCAGGCGTGCTGGTGCTGAATCTAGTCTCCAGCCCGGGAACGGGCAAGACGACGTTTCTGGAGTTGACGCTGCGCACGATGCGCGAGAGTGGCGCGCGGGTGGCGGCGCTGGTGGGCGACCTGGAGACCGACAACGACGCGCGGCGGCTGGCGGCCAGCGGCGCGCCGGTGCGGCAGATCAACACGCACGGAATCTGCCACCTGGAGGCGGAGATGGTGGGCCGGCACCTGGAGGGCTGGGAGCTGGGCGCGCTGGACTACCTGTTCATTGAGAACGTGGGCAACCTGGTTTGCCCGTCGAGCTATGACCTGGGCGAGAAGATTCGAGTGGCGCTGCTGAGCGTGACGGAGGGCGAGGACAAGCCGCTGAAGTATCCCACGCTGTTCAACTCCGCGGATGCGGCGGTGATTACGAAGATGGACCTGGCGGAGCCGTGCGGATTTGACCGGGAGACGGCGCACCGGAACATTCACGAGATACGGCCGGGCATCCGCATCTTTGAGACGTCGGCGAAGACCGGCGCGGGCATGGCGGAGTGGCTGAACTATCTGGCGGACGAGCGGGCCCGGCAGGAGGCTTGATGTGAGGACGGCAGGAGCCGAAGGCGCGCTGAGCGAGGCGGCAAAGGTGGAGGCGTATCTGGCGCGGGTTCCGGAACCGGCGCGCAGCACGCTGCGGACGGTGCGCGAACGGATTCGCGCGGCGGCTCCGACGGGCGCTACGGAGGCCATCAGCTACGGCATGCCGGCGTTTCGCTACAACGGGGCGCTGGTGGCGTATGCGGCCTTCCAGAACCATTGCAGCTTCTTTCCGATGAGCGCTTCGCTGATCGATGCGATGCAGGAGGAACTGCAGGGGTATCGCACGTCGAAGGGAACGCTGCAGTTTCCGCTGGACAAGCCGCTGCCGGCGACGCTTATCCGGAAGATGGTGAAGGCGCGGGTGGCCGAGAACGAGGCGAAAAAGCAGCGCTCCGCAAAAAGCAGGTGATGCAAATCACCAATGTCGTGTAGTTTGTCTCTGTATAAGGGAGTTGTTATGTGTCTAGCGATTCCGGGACGAGTGGAAGAGATCCTCACGGAGAATG
Source organism: Acidobacteriota bacterium (assembly GCA_021781495.1). Classification (GTDB taxonomy): domain Bacteria; phylum Acidobacteriota; class Terriglobia; order Terriglobales; family Acidobacteriaceae; genus Telmatobacter. Next base: position 10,967 of record JAJXWS010000049.1, read on the forward strand.
ATCTGCGCGTGGGGCGGGTGAACTTTGGCGGCGTGGTGAAGCGGGTGTGCCTGGACTATGTGCCCGAGATCGAAGTGGGCGACTACACGATTGTCCATGTGGGCTTTGCGATATCAAAGATTGACCGTGAGAACGCGGAGAAGACGCTGGAGGAGTTCCGCGCCATGGGCGTGCTGGACGAAGAACTGGGGAGCGAAGAGGAGGCCTGGGCGCGGGCCGCGACGACGAAGCCCTCTTCGTGCCCGGATGGGAGCTGCGGCGGCGAATGAAGTATCTGACCGAGTTTCGCGATGGCGAGATTGCCCGACGCATAGCGCGGGAGATTCACCAGACAGCTACACGGCCATGGAAGATCATGGAGGTGTGCGGCGGGCAGACGCACTCGATCTTGCGCAACGGCATTGACCAGATGCTGCCGCCGGGGGTGGAGATGATCCACGGGCCGGGCTGCCCGGTGTGCGTGACGCCGCTGGAGCTGATTGACCGCGCGCTGGCGATTGCGGCGCAGCCGGGAGTGATCTTCTGCAGCTTTGGCGACATGCTGCGGGTGCCGGGGACGGAAGGCGATCTGTTCCAGGTGAAGGGTCGCGGCGGCGACGTGCGGGTGGTGTATTCGCCGCTGGACGCGGTGGAGATTGCGGCGAAGAATCCGGAGCGGCAGGTGGTGTTCTTCGGCGTGGGCTTTGAGACGACGGCTCCGGCGAATGCGATGAGCGTGCACCTGGCGAAGCGGCGCGGTTTGCGGAACTTTTCGCTGCTGGTTTCGCACGTGCTGGTGCCGCCGGCGATTGAGGCGATACTGCAGGCGCCGGAGAACAAGGTGCAGGGCTTTCTGGCGGCGGGGCATGTGTGCAGCGTGATGGGCTATTGGGAGTATCCGCCGCTGGCAGAGAAGTACGGGATACCGATTGTGGTGACGGGGTTTGAGCCGCTGGATCTGCTGGACGGGATTCGAAGGGCGGTGAAGCAGCTGGAAGAGGGACGCCACGAGGTGGAGAACGCCTACGAGCGCGTAGTGAGCTTTGAGGGCAATCGCGCGGCGCAGAAGCTGCTGGCCGAGGTGTTTGAGGTGACGGACCGGACCTGGCGCGGCATCGGGGTGATTCCGAAGAGCGGCTGGCGGCTGAACGATGCGTATCGCGAGTTTGATGCGGAGGAGCGCTTCCATCTCTCGGGCATACGCACGGAGGAGTCGCCGCTGTGCCACTCGGGCGCGGTGCTGCGCGGGGCGATACGGCCGGCGGAGTGCCCGGCGTTTGGCAAGGAGTGCACGCCACGGCATCCGCTGGGCGCGACGATGGTGTCGAGCGAGGGCGCGTGCGCGGCGTACTACAACTACGGGAGATTCCTCTCAGCGGAGCAACTGGCGAGCGCCGGGCGTGGATTGTCAGGAGCCGCGCATGGTTGATCGCGTGGGAGCGCCGGAGTTTGCCAACTGGAGTTGTCCGCTGCCGCTGAAGGACTATCCCACGATTGTGATGGGGCACGGAGGCGGTGGCAAGCTGGGCAACGAACTGGTGGAGCACCTGTTTCTGCCGGCGTTTCGCAACCCGGAACTGGAAAACCTGGGCGATGCGGCGGTGCTGGATGCGGGCAGCGGCAGACTGGCCATGAGCACGGACTCGTTTGTGGTGCAGCCGCTGTTTTTTCCGGGCGGATCGATTGGGGCGCTGGCGGTGAACGGGACGGTGAACGACCTGGCCGTGACGGGCGCGGTGCCGAAGTTTCTGAGCGCGAGCTTCATTCTGGAAGAGGGATTTGCGCTGCGGCAACTGGCGGCGGTGGTGCAGGCCATGGCAGCCGCGGCGGCGGCGGCGGGCGTGCGCATTGTTACAGGCGACACGAAGGTGGTGGAGCGCGGACACGGCGACGGATGCTACATCAACACGGCGGGCGTGGGCGTACTGCGGCCGGGTATCCAGGTGGGACCGCAGCGGGCGCGGCCGGGCGATGCGGTGCTGGTGTCCGGCACGGTGGGCGACCACGGCATGGCAATCATGAGCGTGCGCGAGGGGCTGGAGTTTGAGAGCCAGATCCGCTCAGACTGCGCGGCGCTGAATGGGATGATTGGCGACGTGCTGGATGCAGCGGGCGATGCCGTGCATGCGATGCGCGACCCGACGCGGGGTGGACTGGCCTCCACGCTGAACGAGATTGCGCAGGCCTCGGGCGTGGGCGTGGAGATGGACGAGGGCAGCCTGCCGGTGCGCGCGGAGGTGCAGTCGGCGTGCGAGCTGCTGGGACTGGATCCGGTGTACGTGGCGAACGAAGGGAAGGCGGTTTTCTTTGTCGCGGCGGAGGCAGCGAACCGGGTGCTGGAGGTGCTGCGCGCTCATCCGCTGGGGCGCGAGGCGGCCAGCATTGGCCGCGTGACGGAGCAGCATCCGCGCATGCTGGTGGCGCGCACGGCCATGGGCGCCAACCGCGTGATTCCAACCCAGATTGGGGAGCAGCTGCCGCGCATCTGTTAAGCTGCCAGTCTCGGCAGCCGCAATGCGCGACGAGCCAGGCGATGCTGTGGCGGGGTTCTGCCGTCGTTTCCGCTGGAGGATTCTGTGTTGAAGATGCGGGAGACACTGTGCACACGGGCGGCGGCGAAGAAGGCGTCCCGGTCCTCGTAAGGCGAGAACCGGGAACGCAGGACGAGCGGGGCTACTTGCCCGTGCCTTCCTTGATGGTCAGGATGCGGTCAACGCCGGTGGCGGTGAAGTGCTCGACCTTGCCGCTGGGCCAGTGCACCTCGATGTCATCGACCTTGGCGGCCGAGCCCAGGCCGAAGTGCGGGCGCTGGTCGTTGGAGGAGAGGTAGCTGCCTCCGCTGAGGACGTCTTCGCGCTGCTTGATGCCGTTGGCGGTGAGGTAAACGGTGGCGCCGACGGCGTCGCGCGGGCTTTTGGGGCCGCCGGTGAGCTTGAGCTCGAGCCAGTGGTTCTTGTCGGGGTTGACGTTGCGGAGCAGGACCGGGTGGCCGTCCATGACGTTGATGACGGCGTCGAGCTTGCCATCGTTGAAGATGTCGCCGGTGGCCATGCCGCGGCCAGCGATGACGACGGCGAGGCCGGTGCCTTCGACGGCGGGCACATTCTCAAAGCGCTTGCCTTCGATGTTGCGGAAGAGCATGGGACGCTGCTTCCAGCTGGTGCCCCAGGTGTACTTGTCGGCCTCAGGGTAGACGTGGCCGTTGTCCATGAGGAGATCTTTCCAGCCGTCGTTGTCGTAGTCCATGAAGGAGTCGCCCCAGCCGAGGAAGGGAACGGTGATTTCGCCCAGACCGATGTGATAGCTGATGTCGGTCATGTTAGCGTCGCCCTCGTTGTGGTAGAGCGGCTTGTAACTGTCAGAGAATGCGGTGTCGAAGACGTCGAGCATGCCGTTGTTCTCGTAGTCGCCGGCGGCGATGCCCATGGAGGCGGTCTCCTGGCCAGCCTCGTTGACGGCAAAGCCGGAGGCGTAGCTGACGTCGTCGAAGGTGCCGTCGCCCTTGTTGATGTAGAGATAGTTGGGCGTGGAGTCGTTGCCGACGAGGAGGTCGGGCTTGCCGTCGTTGTTGACGTCGGCAAAGACGGCGCCTAGGCCGTAGTAGCCGGGCTTGTCGGCCACGCCGGCCTTCTCACTGACGTCGGTAAACGTGCCGTCGCCATTGTTGTGGAATAGATGGTCGGGTTCGCCCTTCAGGCCGCGAGGACCGCAGGCGACGGGCTCGCCGCGGAAGGTGCAGTAGGCGTTGACGGAGCCGTTCTCTTCGCTGGCGGGGAGGTTGTTGCGATCGAAGTGGACGTATCCGGCGACGAAGAGATCGAGTTTGCCGTCGCCGTCGTAGTCGCCGAAGGTGACGCCGGTGGACCAGTTGCCGACCTGCACGCCGGCCTTCTCGGCGACGTCGGTGAATGTGCCGTCGTGGTTGTTGTGGTAGAGGCGGTTCTTGCCCCAGTTGGCGACGTAGATGTCGGGCCAGCCGTCGTTGTCGTAGTCGGCCACGGCGACGCCGGTGCCCCAGCGGTCGTTGGTCACGCCGGCCTTGGCGGCGACGTCGGTGAATGTGCCGTCGTGGTTGTTGTGGAAGAGCGCGGCGTGGGGCGGCGTCTCCTTGCCGTCGAGGGCGTTGAAGGTGGAGCCGTTGACGACGTAGATGTCGAGCCAGCCGTCGTTGTCGTAGTCGAGCAGGGCGATGCCGGAGCCTTTGGTCTCCACCAGGTACTGCTTGGCGGGGGTGCCCATCTTGTGAGTCCAGTGGGTGAGGCCCGCTTTCTCGGAGACGTCCTGGAAGACGATGGGGCCGGACTGGACGAAGCCGCCTTCGGTGATGGGCCGATGCTGGGCGTCCAGCTGGAGGGCGTGGGGCGAAGCGGAGTTCTGGCCGCTATCGGCTGATTTTTCAGTGGTTTGGGCTGGGGGTACAGCCCCGGGAGCCGTGGCCTGAGCCGAGAGAGAAATACAACTCCCCGCCGCCAGCAGTCCCCAGACAGTGGTCGCACGCAATGCCTCGAACATGGGAGCCAGTATATAGGTGGCGGGTATGAGAGCCGAATCGGCCGAAAGGTGGAAGCGCCGGGCGCGGCACGGGAATGTGGATCAAATGAGTCCGGGTTGGAGCTCGTGATTTTTCGCACGATTTTCTGTGGAAAACAAAATTTTCAGGGGGGGTGGGGGGTACCCCCTGGTTCCTGGCTTTTGGCGGGTTGGCGTGCGTGGTTCGGCATAGTTCAAGGGTAATGGAATGGGTGGAAATGGTTCGCACGTTGGGGTGCGGGAATTTTCTGTTTATTTTCAGTGACTTGGAGGATGGTTGGGGATTTGGGGTGTTGACAGGGATTTCCCTCGGGGGCTGAAGCCCCCGTTTTTGTTGCGGCGGTGGATGTACGGGCTGAAGCCCGTCCCCTTCCCGGAGCGGGCTGGGCGGGGTTTGCGCTCACCCAGGTCTCACAAAGGCGAGACCTGGGGCACCCACGGGTGTGGCGGTGAGTGAGCGCACCTGAGACCTGGGCCGCAAGCCATATCGCAAGCAGTCTACGGCTGCTTGGCGGGCTCGTGCTCTCCCACCCATGTCGCCCGCTGCGGCGGACGCCATGGATGGGGCACCCAATTCTGTGCTGGGGGAGAAAAATCGGATGGGTGGGGCAGCCGCCCAAATGTAGAATCAGTGCCCCTCTAACCTTTCATTCCACTCAACAGCGGCATCTTTCCCGCCTCGTCTCTCAACTTCCTTCAGCACTAAATCGGCGAACTCGGCACTAATTTGCATCGGGAAGAGGCGAAACCAAGGGTACTTATCAAGACGGAGCAATGCATCATGGAGCGATGGTACTCGGGCAGACTCTTTGAGCAAGTCGTCGCGATTCCCGATTTCATCTTCTGGCAAAATATCCAGCATTGACGTTTCATCGCGGAGACACCAGTATTCCCATTCTCCACTTTGACTTCGCTGCCTGACGATGGCTAGTGTGCCGCCCTCGGCTCCAACCTTGAACACGGTTTCTGGTTCGCTCGAAGCCTTTTGGGCTCGTTGGGCGGGTGGCCCATCCATGTCTTTTCTCATTCTTTCCTCACAGCAGAACCTTGGGTGCCCCATTCATGGCGTCCGCCCGCAGCGGACGGCATGGGTGGGTGAGCACAGTCTTTCCCTATCATCTCCACTGCCTCCCGCCGCGGTCATCCACCATTGAGACAGCAAGCAATCGTCCGCCCCGTCTCTGCGCCGTGCAGCGGGGCTCAATCTCGACCGTGCCGATTTCGCAGCCGCTCAACCGACACACGTCTCACCGGAGTTCTGACTGCAGATAAGGACCTTCGGCATATCGCAAGCAGTCTAACGCTGCACGGTTGGTTCGTGCTTTCCCACCCATGTCGCCCGCTGCGGCGGACGCCATGGATGGGGCACCCGGCAGTCGTACTTGTACTTCCCAGGTCTCAAAGGCGAGACCTGGGGCACCCGGCACCCGGCACTTGGCGTGCTGCGGAGTGTGTGAAAAGCAACCGCGGATACTTCGACTTGCTGCGCTCGCTCAAGATGACAGTGGTTGGGTGGGGGATGTGGTTTCCCACCCATGCCGCAAAAGGCGCGGCATGAATGGGGCACCCGGCACTTGGCGTGCTGCGGAGTGTGTGAAAAGCAACCGCAGATCCTTCGACTCCCTTCACTGCGTTTCGGTCGCTCAGGATGACACGGGGTGGGGTCGTGGTTTCCCACCCATGTTGCCCGCTGCGGCGGACGCCATGGATGGGGCACCCGATTCTGTGACTGGGGGAGAAGATCGGATGGGTGGGGCAGCCGGCGTATGAGGGCGGTGACGGGAAGTAGAATCGCAGTATGCACGACGTGGTGGTGTATTCACGCAAGGGATGTCATCTGTGCGATGTGGTGAAGGACACGCTGGCCCAGGTGCAGGGCGAGGCCGATTTTGCGTGGCGCGAGGTGGACATTGATGCCGACCCTGAGTTGCGGCTGAAGTACAACGACGAGGTGCCTGTGGTGTTCATCGACGGCCGCAAGGCCTTCAAGTATCACATGGAAGGGCGGCAGTTTCTGCGTGCGCTGGCGGGGAGAGGCTAGAACGGCCACCTGTCGGCAGGCGCGGCGGCCTGCGCTGCATTCTGGATAGTTCCCAATGATTTGATGGTTTGCGACGGCTCCGACTGGGCAGATGCGCCGGAGAGCGCGGAGCCGCGCGTGCGCTATTGGTTGATGGGCGCGACGAGGTGGAACGGCGAGGGGCCGCCGACGACGAGCGGCTGGTGGATGCAGGATTGCTGGCCGGCCATTTCGGCAATGCTGGCGCTGGAGAGAACGTCGAGCATGGCCTGCTGAGCCTGTTGCCAGACAGGGTGGGCGGGGCACCAGGCCTTGCGGTCGCAGGAGCGGCCGGAGACGAGGCAGGTGTTGAGGCAGATGGGTCCGTCGATGGCCTCGACGACGTCGCGCATGGAGGCGGCACGGCCGCGGGGCAGGATGGCGAAGCCTCCGGACTTGCCGCGCCGCGAGGAGATGAGGCGGGCGCGGGTGAGGTCCTGCAGGACCTTGGAGAGGAAGCTCTCAGGCGCCTGGGTGGCCCGCGCAAGCGTGGGCAGCAGAGCCCGTTCGTGCTGGGGCAGCGCGGCGAGATGGATCATGACGCGCACGCCGTAATCGGCTGCGCGGGTGAGCTGCATGGATGAGTTGCACTTCTTCATGGTGTGGCTCTGCGACCTCCGGCCGCCGGTGAAGCAGGGATGGCGGCATGATGTTGCCCGGGCGTGCCGAACACCGGACTTAGAAAGCAGAGTAGCCGAACTAGTCACATTCGCATGTAACGCCCGTCACAGACCATTGGGGATGTAGAGGAAGATGCTTTCACTTCCGGCTGAAATTGGAGCGAACCAGTCCAAAATGTCTCACCGTCATTTTGCAGGGATTCCAGGTGTGACTGCGGAGGGATGCGCGGGGTGGGCCGGAGATTGAAAGGAAGCTGTTGATACGTCATGCATCCATTTCCTGCTGTTGATCCTATTCCTTTGCCGGCGCCGATATGGCTGTTCAAGCTGCTGCATATTGTGACGCTTTCCCTGCATTTTGTGGCTGTGGAGATGCTGCTGGGCGGCCTGCTGCTGGCGGTGCTGCTGAGCCTGTTTGGGGGCTCGGCTGAGTCGCGGGTGGCGGCGCGTGCGATTGCGCGGCGGCTGACGGTGGTGATGACCTTTGTGATCAACCTGGCGGTGCCGCCGCTCCTGTTTGCGCAGGTGCTGTACGGGCGCGCCTTGTATACGAGCAGCGTGCTGATCGGCGTGTACTGGATCTCGATAGTCGGCCTGCTGATGCTGGCGTACTGGCTGCTGTACCGGTTTACGGCGCGGCTGGAGGCGGGGCAGCCGGCGTGGTGGGTGGGGCTGAGCGCGTGGCTGCTGGCGGGGTTTATTGCGAGGCTGCTCTCAAGCAACATGACGCTGATGCTGCGGCCGGAGGTGTGGCGCGACATGTACTCGGCTTCGTCGGCGGGGGCGTATCTGCCGACGGGGGACCCGACGCTGACGCCGCGCTGGCTGCTGATGATGGCGGGCGGGCTGTTTGTGGGCGGGCTTTGGATGGTGTACCTGGCGGGCCGCTCGACGTTTACGGCCGAGGAGAAACGGTTTGTGGCGGGCGTGGGCGGCAAGGTGGCCGCGGTGTTCGGCGTGGTGTATCTGCTGGCCGGGATGTGGGCGGCAGGGGTGCAGCCGGAGGCGGTGAAGGCGGGGCTGGCCACGCACCCGCTGTATCACCTGGCGAGCTATGCAGGCTATGGCTGGCTGGCGCTGGTGGCGGTGGCCGTGCTGCTGGGCGTGCTGGCCGGCGTGCGAAGGATGCATGCGGGCTGGGTGGGATGGACAGGCGCGCTGCTGGTGCTGCTGCTGGAGATTGCGTTCACGGTCTATCGCGATGCGGTGCGGGATTTGACGCTGCTGAACAAGGGCCTGGATGTGTGGAATCGCGTGGTGGTGACGAACTGGTCGGTGGTGGGGCTGTTCCTGGTGCTGTTTGTGGGCGGCCTGGGCGCGCTGGGCTGGCTGGTTTCAGTGGTTGCGCGCGCGGAGAAGGGGATGGAGGGCGCCGCCTGAAGGCGCGGAGACGGGGATGAGCGAGACGACGAATCTGGAACAGATGGTGCCGGAACCGGGCGAGCCGGCGACGCGCAGGGCTTTTCTGGCGGCGGCGGGCGCGGCAGGCGTGTGCTACACGCTGGCGATGGCGTATCCGATCTACCGGTATCTGGCCTCGCCGGTGGAGATGGCGATGAGCGCCGCGGCGGTGACGGAGGTGACGCTGAAGGATGCGCAGAAGCTGCCGCTGGGGTCTGTGCTGATGTTCAAGTTTGGCACGGCGCCGGCAATGCTGATTCATCACCAGGACGGCCGGTGGGTGGCGATGACGGCGGTGTGCACGCACCTGGGCTGCACGGTGCAGTACGAGGCGCAGCAGGACCGCATCCACTGCGGCTGCCATGGCGGCGTGTACAACCCGTACACGGGCGCGAACGTGAGCGGACCTCCGCCACGGCCGCTGAAGCTCTACAAGGTGACGGTGAATGACGCCGCGGTGAACGTTTCTCGCGCGTAAGGCGCACACAAGGATACAGGCATGACATCAAAGACCATTCCAAGCACTGTGTATGACTGGGTGGATGAGCGGCTGGGTTTGTCGGAACTGGTTGCCTTTGCACGCCACAAGACGGTGCCGGTTCATTCGCAATCATTCTGGTATTACTGGGGCGGCATTTCGCTGTTTCTGTTTCTGGTGCAGTGCTTCACGGGGGTGCTGCTGCTGGTGTACTACCATCCGGGCGCGGATGCGTATGAGTCCGTGCGGCAGATTACGTTTGTGATGCACTTTGGCTGGCTGATTCGCTCGGCGCACTCGTGGTCGGCGAACCTGATGATCTTCTCGATCCTGGTGCACATGTTCTCGGTCTTCTTCATGAAGGCGTATCGCAAGCCGCGGGAATTCGGGTGGCTGAGCGGCATGGTGCTGCTGGGACTGGCTTCGGTGTTCGGCTTCTCAGGCTACCTGTTGCCGATGGATGAGCTGAGCTACTTTGCGACCAAGGTGGGGCTGGAGATTCCGGCGGCGATTCCGTGGATTGGGCCGGCGATTGGCAACATGCTGCGCGGCGGCATGGAGGTGAATGAGTTCACGGTGCAGCGTTTCTTTGCGCTGCATGTGGTGGTGCTGCCGGGACTGTTTCTGCCGCTGCTGGCGTTTCATCTGTGGCTGGTGCAGAAGCACGGCAATGCGATGCCTCCGGCGGAAGAGGCCAGGCCGGCGAGCGAGCGGAAGACGATGCCGTTCTTCCCAAACTTTCTGCGCAAGGATCTGGGCATGTGGCTGATCTCGCTGAATATTCTTGCGCTGCTGGCTTCGGTGTTTCCGTGGACGCTGGGCAAGCCGGCGGACATGCTGGTGCCTGCGCCGCAGGGGATTCATCCGGAGTGGTACTTCATGAGCCCCTTCGAGATGCTGAAGATCCTGGGCGCGATTCTGCCGGGTGCGGCGGGAGAGATTGCGGGCATCCTGGTGTTCACGCTGGGCATTGTGCTGTGGGTGCTGATTCCGTTCTATGACCCGACGCGAGAGTTGGGCAGGCGGGGACGCACGGCGCACTACTTTGGCCTGCTGGCGGTGTTTGCGCTGCTCTCGACCACCATTCTTGGTTACTGGACCGTTCGATAAGAGGCGAGAATCACGATGAATTATCCCTTCTGGAATATTCCGCATATTGGCTCGGGGTGGGTGATCGGCATGATTGCGATCTTCCACGTGATGATCTCGCAGTTTGCGGTGGGCGGCGGGCTTTATCTGCCGGTGGCCGAGCGCAAGGCGATGCGCATGGCGGATGCCGAGATGCGCGCGGGCTGGCTGAAACAGCTGGTCAGCCACTCGAAGTTTTTTCTGATCCTGACGGGTGTGTTTGGAACCGTGTCGGGCGTGGGCATCTGGTTTGCGATCGGATTGACGAACCCGGAGGCGACGAGCACGCTAATCCACAACTTTGTGTTTGGCTGGGCGATGGAGTGGGTGTTCTTCCTGGTGGAGCTGGCGACGGCGGCCGTGTACTACTACACGTGGAACCGGGTGGACCCGAAGCTGCACCTGAAGGTGGGCTGGGTGTATGCGGGCGCGTCGGCGGCAACGCTGATCATCATCAACGGTATTCTCACGTTCATGCTGACGCCGGGCGGCACATGGCTTGCGGTGGCAGGCACGGGGCATGAGGCGAGCAAGTTCTGGAACGCGTTCTTCAATCCGACGTACTGGCCGAGCCTGTTCCTGCGGACGGGCGTGTGCACGTCGCTGGCGGGCATCTGGGCGCTGATTACGTCGAGCCGGATGAATGGCGAGAAGGAGCCGGCGCTGAAGTCGATGCTGGTGCAGTGGAGCGTGAAGTGGCTGGTGCCGTCGTTTGTGGCCACGCCGTTTCTGCTGGTGTGGTACCTGTTCATGGTGCCCGCCTCGCAGCGCGCGCTGCTGACGCTGGGCATTGACACGATCAACTCGGGCACGTTCTCCACGGTGACGCGGATTTCGCTGATCATCATCATCACGTCGGCGACGATTGTGGGCGTGGCGTATTTTCTGGCGTTCCGCAATCCGACGGACTTCAACCTGTCGCATGCGATGGCGGTGCTGCTGTTGGGACTGATTGCGACGGGCGCGGGCGAGTATGGCCGCGAGATGCTGCGCAAGCCATTCGTGATCGGCGAGTGGATGTACTCGAACGGAGTGCGCGTGCCGTATGTGGAGCGCATCAACGCGCAGGGATATCTGGCGAATACGAACTGGGTGTGGAACGGATCGAACAGCAGCTATTCGCGCGGAGAGGCGATCTTTCGCGGAGAGTGCGGGGCGTGCCACACGCTGGACGGCTACCGGCCGCTGCGGCAATTGCTGAGCGGACGCGACCGGGACTCGATCCGGAACTTTGTGGTGATGCTGCACGAGCACAAGCCGGACTCACCGTACCGGAGATTCATGCCGCCGATGGTGGGAACCGACCAGGACGTGAATGATCTTACCGATTATTTGAACGCGCAGGTGAATCCGCCGCAGCCCGCCGGGCAAAAGCCAACGCTGACGGCGCAGCGCTGAGGCAAAGCACAACAGCAAGCAGCAGGCACGTGAAGGTCCGCGGAGAGCGGACCTTCTTGCTTATTGGTCACCAAGTTCGTAGGGGATGGCGAAGCGGCCGATCTGGATGAGGGACTTGTCCGTGGGCGGCCAGATGTGTAGGCTTTCCACGCGGGTGCGGCCGACGATGCGATGCGCTTCCACGGTGCCGATGGGCTCGCCGGTGGTGGCCATGTTGAAGTGCACTTTGAGCGAGTCGCCGTCGCGCACCCAGCCGAAGACGTAGTCGCCGGGCTTGAGCTCAAGGCCTCCGATGCGGACGGGCGACTGCACGACGAGGTAGTGGGAGTACTTGCCGTCTGCGGAGTAGCCGGCGGTGATGAGCACGACGCCGGCGATGTAGCGGCCCTGGCTGTTGACGATGCCGCTGGCGGTGCGCATCTCCGTCTCAATGTGCTCCTTTTCCACCTGCGCGCGGGCGGGCAGCAGCGATGCGAGTTCGGAGTCCGTGGCCTGGCGCCAGACGGTTTTTCTGGCATGGGCAAGGGGAGCGACGAGCGCAAGAAAGAATGCGAAGAGGATGATCTTTTTCATGGGTTCTGCTTCCTGAGGGATTCAAGCGGAACGATGCCGCGCTGGATGGCGGCGGTTGCGGCCTGGGTGCGGTCCGTGACGCCGAGCTTGCCGAGCAGGCTATTGATGTGGGTCTTGACGGTGGCCTCGGAGATGTCGAGCTCGGTGGCGATCTCCTTGTTGCTTTTGCCGTGAACGATCTGCTCGAGGACATCGAACTCGCGGGGGGTAAGCTCCTCTGCGCCCATGCGTTCGGCGAGCTTTTGCGCGATGGCGGGCGGGATGTGGGACTTGCCGGCATGGACGGTGCGAATGGTGGCGATGAGCTCGTCGGAGGTCATGCCCTTGAGCAGGTAGGCGCGGGCGCCGGCCTGCAGGGCGCGATAGATGTCCTCGTCGCCGTCGTAGGTGGTGAGGACGATGAAGCGCGCATGGGTATTTTCCATGCGGATGCGCTGGATGACATCGACGCCGCTGAGCCGGGGCAGGCGGAGGTCGATGAGCGTGACATCGGGCTGATGCTTGCGGATCTGCGTGATGGCCTCGACGCCATCGGCTGCTTCGCCGACGACTTCAATGCCGTCGACGACGCTGAGCAGGGCGACGAGCCCCTGACGGACGACGTGATGGTCTTCGACGACCAGAACGCGAATTGTCTCCTGTGCCACGATTACTCCTTTGCCGCTTTTGGCGCGGGTGCCTGCAACCGCACGGTGGTGCCGCCCTCGGGCTCGCTGGTGACCTGGAGCGTGCCGCCGATGAGGGCAGCGCGCTCGCGCATTCCGGTCAGGCCATAGTGGCCGGGCGGAGAGTTCGGCACGTCGCCGGTCCGGAAGCCGCGTCCGTCGTCTCGTACCTCCAGGGTGATCTCAGAGGGTCTGTACTCGAGCTGGACGAAGAGGTTTCTGGCGCCTGCGTGCTTTTTAACATTATGGATTGCTTCCTGGGCTACGCGCAGGAATTCGCGCTCGGTGCCGGGGGGCATGGGGCGGTAAGCGCCGTAGACGCTGAAGGATGCCTCGATGCCGTGTCCGCCGGCGTGCTCGGTGGCGCGGCGCAGGAGGACGGGGAGGGTGTTCTCGCCGGAGTCCTGCGAGCGGAGCGCCCAGATGGACTGGCGGGCATCGGCAAGGCCCTCGCGCACAAAGCCGCGGGTGGTGTCGAGCTGCTTGGCGGCGGCATCGACCTTGTTGTGGCGGAGCAGCTCGGCGAGGACCTCCAACTGGACGGAGATGCCGACGTAGCCCTGGGCGAGGGTGTCGTGGATCTCGCGGGCGATGCGGTTGCGCTCGCGGAGCACGGCGCTGAACTCGCGCTCGGCGCGCAGCAGGCGGCGGCGGAGGAGGAGGACGATGAGTCCGGCGGCGGCGGCGGCCAGCAGGATGTAAAACCAGACGGTCTGGTAGAAGTGCGGGCGCAGCTCAAAGTGGAGCGAGGCGCCCTGGGTGTTCCACAGGCCGTCGTTGTTGGCGGCCTGCACGCGGAAGGTGTAGCGGCCGGGTGGGATGTTGGTGTAGTAGGCAGTGCGACGGGAGCCGGCTTCGGTCCAGCCGCGATCGAAGCCCTCAAGCATGTAGCGGTAGCGGACTTTCTGCGGCGCGATGAAGCTGAGCCCTGCGTAGTCGAACTGGAAGTGCACGTGGCCGGCGGGGATGCGGAGCCAGGTTTCGACAGGGTGCAGGGACTGCTCGATGTCATCGACGGCGAAGCGCTCGATGGCCACGGGCGGGGGGATGGTGTTGACGGGGAAGTGCGCGGGGTCCACCTGCACGATGCCGCGGGGCGTGGCGAACCAGAGCAGGCCGTTGCGGGAGCGCCAGGCGGAGGGGTGGCTGTTGGTGGCGGTTTCGCGGCTGAGCAGGCCGTCGGCGGGGCCGAACTGGATCCAGTTGGAGCACGCGGCGGACATCTGGCAGTCGCAGCGGGCGATGCCGTCATCGGTGGCGAACCAGAGGTGGTTGGCGCCGTCCGCAAGGATGGCGTGGATGCTGGTTTGATTGAGGCCGTTGTGCTGGACGGGGGTGAACTTGCTGCCGTCCCAGAGGTTCCAGCCGTGGTCCTGGGTGCCGATGAGCAGGGCTCCCATGGGACGCGGAAGCAGGGAGGTGACGACGTTGCTGGAGAGGCCGCTGGCGGTGGTGTAGTTGGTGATCTGGGTGCCGCTGATGCGGGAGAGGCCGGCGAGCGTGGCCACCCAGAGGTTGCCCTGCGTGTCGCGGGCCATGGCGCCTACCAGGTCGCTGCCGAGGCCGGTGGACTGGGTGTAGGTGACCATGTGCTTGCCGGAGGGCGCGTCGGTCCAGTGGGTGAGGCCGCGGCGGGTGCCGACCCAGAGGGAGCCATCGGCATCGACGAGCAGGGAGCGCACGAAGTCGTCGGGGAGGCCGTCGGCGGAGGTGAAGGAGCTGACGACGCCGTGGCGCAGCAGGTTGAGGCCGTCGGGCGTGCCGACCCAGAGGTCGCCGCCGGGGCTGGCGGCGAGGGCGAGGATGACGTCACTGAGCAGGCCGTTGCGGACGGTGTAATTGAGGACCTTGCCGGGGCCGCCGGGGCCGGGAGTGAAGGCGTTGAGGCCTGCGCCGTTGGTGCCCACCCAGAGGACACCGGCGTTGTCTTCGACGACGGTGGTGGTGGCATCGGAGGACAGCCCTTCGCGCGTGCCGATGTTGCGGAAGCGCTGATCGCGCAGGATGTGCAGGCCGCTGGTCTCAGTGCCGACCCAGAGATTGCCTTCGCGGTCTTCCAGCAGGTTGAGGATGGAGCCGCGGGCGAGCGGGTCGGTGACGGGCAGAATCTGCAGCTTGCTGGCGGCCAGGCGCGCCAGGCCGCTGTTGGTGCCGATCCAGAGGCAGCCCTCGCGGTCGCGGAAGAGTGTCTGGATGCGCGTGCCGGGCAGCTCGCGGCCGGTGGCAAAGAGCTGCAGCAGGCGACCGCCGCGCAGCAGCATGAGCTGGCTGGGGCTGGCGATGGCGAGCTCGCCCTGCGGCAGCAGTTGCAGGAACTGGATGCCGCCGTCGGGCGGGCTGGCCAGGGGCGCGAGCTCGGTCCAGCGGCTCTGCTGCCGCTGGAAGACGCCGGCGGAGTCGGCGAGGAGGATGGCGCCGGTGGAGTCCACCGTGACGCGGTAGGGGCCGTCGAGGCCGGCGCGCGTGGCGGGGCGGGCGGGGTTCCACTGGCCGCCGCGATGGACGGCGACGCCCTGCGTGGTGGCGACCCAGAGGCCGCCCTGATGGTCGGCCGCGAGGGAGGTGATGGCGCCGGGGGGAAGGCCCTCGGCGAGGCTGGCGGGGAGGAATTGCTTGCCGTCGAAGCGGGCAAGGCCGAGGTCGGTCCACGCCCAGAGGGCTCCGCTGGTGGTTTCCACGAGGGAGCGGACGGAGTCGCCGGGCAGGCCGCTGCTGCCGTTGAAGGTGGTGACGTCGCCGTTCTGCCAGCGGGCGAGACCCTCGCTGGTGCCGACCCAGAGAGCGCCGTCGGAGGCCTGGAGCAGGCAGCGGATGTCACTGCCGGGAAGCGCGGGGCTGGAGGCGCGGTCAAAGACGGCGAAGGCGTTGCCGTCAAAACGAACGAGACCGGCCTCCGTGCCGAACCAGAGGAATCCCTGGCGGGTTTGGGTGAGGGCCTGAACGGTGTTCTGGGGCAGGCCGCTCTCCATGACCCAGGACTGGCGGGCGTAGCCTGCCAGCGGTGTGGTGGGCTCCAGCGCCGCGCTGGCGAGCGCTGCGCCGAGCAGCAGGGCCGCGAGTCCGCCGCCGAAACGGAACGCCGGCGCACGTGCGGCGCGGCGCGATGCCGGGTGCGAGTTGGGGCTTGCCTGGGCCAACCGTGCGGCCACACCTTTCCGGCACGGAGAGCGCGGTGCGAATCCGTGCGCACTTCCACAGTAATAGGACAGACCCGGAAATGCACAGAAGGGCTCGGTTTCCGGGGCGCGGAAGGGGGAGAAAAGACTCCAACTATGGATGGAGGCCGGAGTCATTCGATGGACTCAAGACGCGCAGTGGGGGTGGTACTACTCTTGAGTTGTCTCCTGATTGGCCTGTACATCTCTGGCTTTTGATTGTTGGGTGGAACCGAGTAAGACGGATCCACCCAATTTCTTTTTCTGCGGCAAAAGGCGGCGGGGGCGGCGCGTGCCGACGGGCTGGCTGCTCTGCTAGGCTCGAAGAGCCATGGAATATGTGAATCTTCGCCTGGAGAAACGCCCGCCGCTGGCGGTGGTTACGCTGGACCGCCCCAAGGTTCTGAACGCACTGAACAAGCAGACGCTGGATGAGCTGGACGCCGCGTTCGGCGATCTGGCGGAGGATGCCGCCGTCCGGGTGGTGCTGCTGACGGGCGCGGGCGGCAGGGCCTTTGCCGCGGGCGCGGATATCCGCGAGATTGCCGTGCTGACTCCGGAGGAGGGGCAGGCGTTTGCGCGCCGGGGACAGGCCGTGCTGCGCTGCATTGAGACGCTGGGCAAGCCGGTGATCGCCTGCATCCAGGGATTTGCGCTGGGCGGGGGCTGCGAGCTGGCGCTGGCCTGCACGCTGCGACTGGCCGCAGACGACGCCAGGATGGGCCAGCCGGAGGTGAAACTGGGCGTGATTGCCGGATACGGCGGGCTGGAGCGGCTGCCTCGGCTGGTGGGCCGGGGAGAAGGCCTGAAGCTGCTGCTGACGGGCGCGATCATCGACGCCCAAGAGGCCCTGCGCATCGGGCTGGTGAACGAAGTGGTTCCGGCGGGCGAGCTGATGGCGCGGGCGGAGGCGCTGGCGCTGGAGATTGCCGCCAACGCTCCGCTGGCGATTGCGGAGACGCTGCGCGCCGTGG
>JAJXWS010000115.1 GCA_021781495.1 Acidobacteriota bacterium
TCTGTGTTCTCCATGCCGGTCCTGCTGAGCCTGCTGTATCTGCAGTCACTCCCGACCGGTTACCAGCGGGTGTTCTTCCCGATGTACTTTTACGCTTACTGGGCGGTGTACCTTGCGAGCGCAGTCACGCTTTTCTTCGTTTGTGCAGAAGTATTCCGCTCGGCACTCGTAGCCTTTACCGGCTTGGCAAGACTGGGAACGGTTGTATTTCGCTGGGCTGCGGTCGTCTCTTTGATCGTCAGTTTGTCCACCGTCTCCTACGTTCATCCGAGCGCGTTTTTACTTGCGGACATCTCTTGCGCCTTCATGCGCTCAGTCAGCATTCTGATGCTCTGCCTGCTGGCATTCCTCTGCGTCTGCATGAACGCTCTTCGCATTTCGTTGCGCAACATGGCATTCGGGATTGCCCTTGGATTTGGCCTGATGTCCGCAAGTGACTTCGTTACTGCTTCACTGCTTGCTCGTAACGCATCTCTCACGTCGGTACTTCAGTTTGTTGGTGAATCGCTGATTCTTTCCTCATTGGCCGTGTGGGCTATCTATTTTGCCCTGCCGGAGCCTGTGCAGAAGCCGGTGGTGATGCCGGCGAACTCGACGATCTATCGGTGGAACGAGATTGCCGCGGCGCTTGGACATGGCACGCAGGTGGCCGTGCAGCAGCCGGCCAACAGCTTCTTCCTGACGGATGTGGAGAAGGTGGTAGACAAGGTGCTGACCCGCAATTTGCAGGGGAATGAATCGAAGTCGTAGCCTGCATATCGCGAGCGAAAGGCAACGAGGGCCGGATTCCTGGAGGAATCCGGCCCTAGCTTTTGCAGCAGAAGCTGAGAATGCGAAGAGGCCACGGCGATGCCGTGGCCTCGGGTGAATCTGGATTACGCGTTGTTATTCGACCGCGACGGGCTCAACGGAGGCGAAGCGCCCGCGGTTGCCGTGGTCAGAGAACTTGACGCGGCCGGAGACCTTGGCGAAGAGCGTGTCATCCGAGCCGATGCCGACGTTGGCGCCCGGCTTGATGCGGGTGCCACGCTGGCGGACGATGATGGAGCCGCCCGTGACCAGTTCGCCAGCGAAGGCCTTTACGCCGAGCCGCTGTGCATTGGAATCGCGTCCGTTTGTGGAGCTGCCTCCACCCTTTTTATGTGCCATTGCCGAATCCCCTTCTGAATTCTGTTCCGCGCCTACTTGGCAGCGGTGTAGGTGACGCCATCGGCCTCAATGGCCTTGATACGCACCTCGGTAAAGTTCTGCCGATGTCCCTGCATCTTCTTGTACTGCTTCTTGCGCTTGAGATGGAAGACCAGGATCTTCTCACCGCGACCCTCGCCGAGCACCTCAGCGGTGACCTTGGCAGAGGACGGCTTGGCAACGGTGCCAGGCTCGCCCGAGACGGCCAGGACATCGCTGAACTCAACGGTCTGGTTGTCAGAGGCAACGCTCTCAATCTTGACGACGTCGCCGGGAGCGACCCGATATTGCTTTCCACCGGTACGAATGACCGCGTACATAAACCCTCCAGCGCGTGTCCGGCCGGGCCGGTGCGCACAATGCAATCCAAAATAGCTCGGGCGGAAACTTCCGCGCCGCGGTACGCTCAAGCCAAGTGGTTCAGAGCGAGCGTTTGGCTCCACGGCGACAGGCAGGAATCGCCAAACTAAGGTAGTTTACCTGCTTTGGCGGGGAAGGTCAATGCGGGAGGGGAGAATCCGGCCGGATGGCGGTTTTGCTCGAGGGGGAATTTGGCTGCGGCAGAGGTCGTTTTGCTGTGCTGCGGCGTGGCGACGGCAGGTGCGCTGCCGGAAAAGGCTGACAGCTATCCAGTAAGCACCATAAGACAAACGATTGACTATGGAGGCACTTGGCTGTCATACTGCTTATCTTAAAGTGCTGAACCCGCGCGAGATGGAGCACGCCGAATTTGCAGGCCGGCAGGGTGGTGTGCCAGCGGAGATTCAGCACTCGGATACCTTCCTTACCGTGCGCGGGAACGGTAGCGGAAGCGCTTCCAGATGCTCGACGTGCAAGGCGAAATGTAGAATTGGGCCCGATGGCAGTTTTTTGATTGTCACAGTCAGGACTCACTGAGACATATCCATGAAGAAAGCAGATTCCGGCAAAGAAAAGAACGACGCGAAGGAGCACAGCATTTATCAGCCGGTCAGCCTGAAACAGCTGGCGGCTCATCTGGGGCTGAATCCTGCGACGGTGTCGGTGGTGTTGAACGACGTGCCGGGCAGATCGATTCCGCAGGCGACGCGCGACCGCATCAAGGCGGCGGCCAAGGAGATGAATTACCAGCCCAGCCTGCTGGCGCGATCGCTGCGCAACCGGCGAACCCTGACAATCGGCATTCTGGTTCCGGAGCTGGGCGATGGATATCACACCCAGGTGATGAGCGGCATCGGCGATCAGCTGATCAAAGCCGGCTATTTTTATTTCACCGCGCATCACCGGCACAAGCAAAACCTGGTGGAAGATTACACGCGGATGCTGATTGGCCGCGGCGCGCAGGGCATTATCGCGATCGATACACAGCTGCAGCATTCCATCCCTGTGCCTGTGGTGGCGGTGGCGGGGCATCGATTAATCAAGGGCGTCACGAATGTATCGCTGGACCATATGCGGGCCGCTGAGCTGACGCTCAATCATCTGTACTCTCTTGGCCATCGAGAGATTGCTTTCATGCACGGGCAGACATTTAGCTCCGACTCTGACGAGCGCTGGAAGGGGCTGGTGGCGGTGGCGGAGAAGCTGGGATTGAATATCAAGCCGGAGCTGGTGGTGAGCCTGGACCGCGATATGTCGTCGCCGGAGCTGGGGTATCCGGTGGTGCAGCAACTGCTTGCGGCCAAGCAGCACTTTACGGCACTGGTGGCGTTCAACGATATCTCCGC
This sequence comes from Acidobacteriota bacterium, assembly GCA_021781495.1. Classification (GTDB taxonomy): domain Bacteria; phylum Acidobacteriota; class Terriglobia; order Terriglobales; family Acidobacteriaceae; genus Telmatobacter. The sequence continues at coordinate 2,895 of JAJXWS010000115.1, forward strand.
CATGGGCGCGATACGCGCGCTGCAGGACTTCAACCTGAGCATTCCGGGTGATGTTTCCGTGATTGGTTTCGACAATATTCCGGCCGCGGCCTATACGCTGCCGCGCTTGACGACCATCAGCCAGCCGCTGGTGGAGATTGGCCGGATTGCCACGCAGACCCTGCTGAATCGTATTCACGGAACGGCTCATTCGCGCGAGGACGTTACGGTTGAGCCGGAACTGGTGGTGCGTGAGTCAACCGGGCCGGTGAAGAGCTAGCGGGCGAAGAATGCGCTGGCCTGTCGGCTCACGGGGCGGCTCTGCATTGCTTGTGGAAGATGAGCCCAAGGCGCGGATAGCCACGTGTACGGCCATGGAGCGCAGAGCTGAGCAGATATGAGTTGCTGTTTCCCCACTCGACGGGTTGACCGCCACAGGAGGCCGAGTTGTTTTGCGCTGGCGCTGATCCTTCTTCTGCAACCGTGGCATCTGCAACCGTGGACAACGGCGTGTGCGCAGAAGCCTGCTGCGGCGGCGAGCCAGCGCTCTGAGCATGCGACGGCGCAAAAGGGCAAGGTGCAGGGGGCTTCCGCATCCGCGCACGCAATCGAGTTTGAGGATACGATCCGCACGTCGAAGATCGGCTTTACGCTGAAGAACAGCGTGAGTCCGCAACGCTATACGTTTGAGACGATGGTGGGCGGAGTGGCGCTGTTCGATTACAACAACGACGGCCTGCTCGACATTTTTTTTACGAATGGCGGCGCGATTCCTTCTTTGGAGAAGAGCGATCCAAGCTACTTCAATCGCCTCTACCGGAACAATGGGGACGGCACGTATACCGATGTGACGGAGAAGGCCGGGCTGCAGGGCATTGGCTACTCGATGGGTGTGGCTGCCGGGGATTACGACAACGATGGATACGTTGATCTGTATGTGACCGGCGTGAATCACAATCTGCTTTTTCATAACAACTGCGACGGCACGTTTACGGACGTAACGGCCAAGGCAGGCGTGGCGGGCATGATCCCCGGATATGGAAAGGCTTGGAGCCAGACAGCGGGCTGGTTCGATTACAACAACGACGGGCGGCTCGACCTGCTGGTTGTGAACTACTTGAACTACGACATCAAGACGGCCACGCACTGCGTGCAGCTTGGTTATCCGGCGTATTGCTCGCCGGTGGATTTTCTGGGGACGCCGAATATTCTGTATCGCAACAATGGCGATGGCACGTTCACGGACGTCTCAGAGCAGTCGCATATCTCGCAGTATGTGGGCAAGGGCATGGGCGTGTCGTTTGCGGACTATGACAACGACGGCTTCGTGGATGTGTTCATCTCAAACGACACGTTTGAAAACTATCTGCTGCATAACAACGGCGACGGCACCTTTACCGATGTTGGCATTCTTGCGGGCGTAGCGTATAACTCGTTCGGGAATGTGGTTGCCGGGATGGGCACGGACTTTCGCGATCTGGATAACGATGGCAAGCCGGATATTTTTCAGACGGCGATGTTCGGTGAGGGATTTCCGCTCTACAAGAATCTTGGCGATGGGCAGTTCCAGGATGTGACTGGTTCCACGCGGCTGACCACGCTGACGAGCCGGCTGACCGCATGGGGCGCAGGTGTTTTTGACTTCGATAATGACGGGAACAAAGACCTGTTTACGGCGAACGCCGACATCCTGGATAACGCGATGGAGATTGCGCATCGACCGTTTGCGCTGCCGAATGGGCTGTTTCGCAATCGTGGCAACTTTACATTTGATGACCTGAGCCGCGATGCGGGGGAGAGCTTTGCAAAACCGGCTCCGCATCGGGGCGCTGCGTTTGGAGATTTGAATAACGACGGCAAGGTGGATGCCGTGGTGACGGTGCTGAACGGGCCGCCGCAGATTCTGATGAATCGAACCAGCAATGGGAATCACTGGATTCTGCTGAAGCTGGTGGGTGTGAAGTCGAACCGGGATGGCATTGGAACCAAGGTGAAGATTACGACGGCGCAGGGATCGCAATACAACGAGGCGACTACGACGGTTGGTTATAACTCGTCGAGCGACAAGCGCGTGCACTTTGGGCTGGGCGCGGCTGCGACGATTGACTCGATTGAACTGACGTGGCCAAGCGGCATCAAGCAGGTGGTGAAGAACGTGAAGGCGGACCAGATTTTGACCATCACGGAAAGCGCGCAATGACACGCTACGGCTTGCGCGCTGCGGACAACCGCTGGGCGAGCTGCGTTTGACCGTTGGTGTTCAATAGCTGAATGAGCCCCTGCATGAGATCCGCGTTGTTTCTTCCGTATGCGGCAACCAGTTCGGCGGTCAGGTTCGCATCCTGTATTTTGCCGAGATGAAAGTAAGAGTCGCTGAGCATGAAGAGCAGCTCAGGCGTTACGGTGTGTGAGCGGGAGATCTGCGCAGCGGCGTCGGCCCATTGTTGCTGCCGATAGCGAACCTCGCCAAGCTCGGCGATGGCCATCTGATAGTTAGGATCGTTTGCGAGCTCCGCCTTGAATGCGGACTCTGCGCGGTTGAGGTCGCCCTGTTTGAGCGCGAGGATGCCCTCGTAGGTGTGGGCGCCGCGAACGTGTGGATCCAATTGCAGCGCGTGATGCAGGCAGCGCAGACCGCTGGATGTGTCGCCCAGGAAGAGATAGAGCTTGCCGACGAAGACGTAAGCGTCGGCGAGCGTGGCGGAGGTTCCCTTGAAGTGCTGCTGATAGAGCTGCAGGGCTGCGTCTTCCTTGTGTTCGCGGAGCAACTGGCGCGCCTGCGCGGTGACGGCGACTTCGCATTCCTCATTGGCGGTGGTGCGAACGAAGGTGGCCTGCTCCATCATGAGATGATGCAGCGCGGCA
>JAJXWS010000116.1 GCA_021781495.1 Acidobacteriota bacterium
GCGCATCAAGGACGCGGCGATTGTGGCCGCGGCCACGCTGTCGCACCGCTACATCAGCGACCGCTTTCTGCCGGACAAGGCCATCGACCTGGTGGACGAAGCGGCGGCTTCGCTGGCCATTCAGATCGGCTCCGTGCCCACCGAGATTGACCAACTGGAGCGCGAGGCAACGTCACTGGAGATTGAGCGCGCCGCGCTGAAGCGCGAAACCGACCCCAACAGCCGCGAACGGCTGCAGGAGGTGGAGCGCGAGCTGGCCACGCTCCGGGAGCAGAGCACGGCGCTGCGCGCGCGCTGGACCAAGGAACGCGAAGCCATTACGCACATCAGCGAGCTGAAGAAGCAGATCGAGGCGCTGCGCTTTGAGGCCGAGGAGCAGACGCGCAAGGGCCAGCTCGACCGCGCCGCGCAGATCCAGTACGGCGAGCTGCCACGGCTGGAGGCGGAGCTGAAGCAGTTGAACGCCATCCAGGATGGCAGCGCCGGAGCCACCCGCATGCTGAAGGAAGAGGTGGACGAGGAGGACGTTGCCCGGATCGTGAGCAAGTGGACCGGCATTCCCGTCTCGCGCATGCTGGAGGGCGAAGTGAAGAAGCTGGTGCAGATGGAAGAGCGGCTGCGCGAGCGCGTGGTTGGGCAGGACGCGGCTCTGACCGTGGTAGCCAACGCTATTCGCCGCTCCCGTGCGGGCCTCAGCGATCCCCGGCGGCCCATCGGCAGTTTCATCTTCCTTGGGCCGACAGGCGTGGGCAAGACGGAGACGGCGCGCGCGCTGGCGGAGTTCCTGTTTGATGACGAGCAGGCCATGGTGCGCATCGACATGAGCGAGTACATGGAAAAGCACGCCGTGGCGCGGCTGATTGGCGCGCCTCCGGGCTATGTAGGCTACGACGAAGGCGGGCAGTTGACCGAGGCCGTGCGGCGCAGGCCGTACGCCGTAATCCTGTTCGACGAGATCGAGAAGGCGCACCCGGATGTCTTCAACATCCTGCTGCAGGTGATGGACGACGGGCGTCTGACGGACTCGAAGGGCCGCACCGTGGACTTCAAAAACACGGTGCTCATCATGACGTCGAACCTGGGCGCGCACGTGCTGCACCCTGAGGCAATCAAGACGGAGCACGACTTTGAGATGGCGCGCGAGAGCGTAATGCGCGTGCTGCGCGAGAGCTTCCGTCCGGAGTTCCTGAACCGCGTGGACGACATGGTGATCTTCCGTCCGCTGGGTGCGGCACAGCTGAGCCAGATACTGGAGCTGCGGCTGAACGAGTTGCGCAACCTGCTGGCCGACCGGCAGATCTCGCTGGAGCTGACCGAACCGGCGCGGCAACTGATTCTGGCGGCGGGCTCGGATGCGGCGTACGGAGCGCGGCCGCTGAAGCGCGCACTGCAGCGCATGGTGCAGGACCCGCTGGCGATGAAGATCCTGGACGGCGAGGTGCTGCACGGCTCGCATGTGCGCATCGACGTGGACCGCAAATCCAACGAGCTGCGCTTTGAGCCAATGACGCGCGAAGCGATGGCGTAAGCATCTGCATCGCGGCAGCCTGGGATTCCAACTAATACTTGCGGCCTGGAGGCATTGCCTCCGGGGCCTCTTTATTGCCGCAGTTCCACCAGCGTGGCGCCTTGGCCGCCTTCGTTTTGCGGAGCTTCTTCGATGTGGGCGACGTGGGGGTGGGACTTGAGAAACTCGCGGACGCCGCGCCGCAGAATGCCTGCGCCGTGGCCGTGAATCACACGAACGCGCGGCAGGCCGGCGAGGAAGGCGCGGTCGAGGTACTTTTCCAGCTCCTCGGTGGCCTCGTCCACGGTGCGGCCGATGAGGTTGATCTCCATGCGCATGTCATCTGACGGCGCGCTGGTGACGGAGACGTGGACGCCTTTCTGACGGCGCGCGGCGGCCAGCGGGTCGTGCTTTTCGCGCCGGGAATCCTCTCCTGAAGGCGAAGGCGCGGAGCACTCGTCGCGCCGGACGCGCATCTTGATGGGACCGAGCGCGACCTCGAAGACGTCTTTCTCCACCTCGCGCTGCACAACGGCGATCTTGTTCATGGACTTGAGGAGCACGCGATCACCGGGTGCGATGTGGCGGAGGACGTGGGGCTGAGCATTGGGGTCCTGCTGGTCTGCGCCGGTGCGATGCGCGACAACGGTCTGGTTGAAGCTCTCCTGAAACTCGCGGCGCAGGCGCGCAATGCGGCGCTCAGCCTCCTTGGAGAGCTTCTGCTGCGCGGCGCGGTCCTCAATGGCGCGCACGTTCTCGCGCATCTGGAACTCGAAGTCCTTGAGCAGCGAGGCCAGCTTGTTCTCCAACTCTCGGGTGCGGTTGCGCAACTCCACGTCGCCCTCGCGGGCCAGGCGGGCGCGCTCCTGGTTCAGCGCGTACTGCTGTTCGCGCGCGCTCTTCTTCTCGGTCTCCAGCGCGACAAGCTCGCTGTGCAGCTTGTCGAGGAAGCGGGCGATATCCACCTGCTGCGAGCCCAGCCGCTGGCGCGCATCGGCGACGATGCCGCGGTTGAGCCCCAGCCGCTCCGCGGTCTGGATGCCGGCCGAGGCTCCCGGCACGCCCAGGCGCAACTGGTAGTTCGGCACCAGCGTGACCTCATCCACGCCCGCCGCCGCGTTCAGCACTCCGGGCGTGTTGGCCGCGTAGACCTTGAGCGAGGTGTGGTGAGTGGAGATGAGCGACCACGCACCGGCCTGGAGAAAGTAGCTGGCCACGGCCACGGCCAGCGCCGAGCCCTCCTCCGGGTCCGTGGCAGAGCCCAGCTCGTCCAGCAGCACTAGCGAGCGCGCGTCCGCCAGCTGCGACAGGCGATTGAGATTGACGATGTGCGCGGAGAAGGTGGAAAGCTCCGCCTCAATCGACTGCGCATCGCCGATATCGGCCAGGAAAGCCGTGAAGATGGGGAAGCTGGCCGCCGAGGCGGGCACGGGCAGCCCGGCCTGCGCCATCATGGCCAGCAGCGCCGTGGTCTTCAGCGTAACCGTCTTGCCGCCGGTGTTGGGGCCGCTGATGATGAGCTGGCGCGTCTGGGCGGTCAGCTCCAGCGTGAGCGGAACCACCCGCGTGTTGGGCGCGGCGCCTGTAGCGCGCAGATGCTTTTCCAGCAGCGGGTGCCGGGCCTGTTCGACGCGCAGCAGCTCCTGCCCCAGCGTCGGCCCCACGCATTCGTAGTCGCGGGCAAAGCGGGCACAGGCCAGCAGGCTGTCCACCAGCGCCAGCACGCGCGCTCCCTCCACCAGGGAGAGGGCGTAGCCGGCCACCTGGCGCGTGAGCGCGACAAAGATGCGGTGAATCTCCGCCTGCTCTTCCTCGATCAGCCGGACCAGCTCGTTGTTCTGCTCAATGGTTTCCAGCGGCTCCACGTAGACGGTCTGGCCGGAGGAGCTGGCTCCATGCACCACGCCGGAGACGCGGCGCTTGAGCTCGCTGCGCACGGGGATGACAAAGCGGTCGCCGCGAATCGTAATCAGGTCGTCCTGCGTGGCGCCGTCGGTGGAAAGCTTGCGGAGCGCGCTGCGCAGGCTCTCTTCAATCTGCCGCTGCTGGCGCTCCTGGTCGCGGCGGATGCGATGCAGCTCCGGCGAGGCGTCGTCGGCCAGCGTGCCGTCGGGCTGAATCTTGCGCTCAATGGACTCGGCCAGCGGCCGCAGGCTGCTGGTGAGCGCCGCGGAAAGCTCCGAAAGCCCCATCAACCTGCCCACCAGCCGCGCCGGCGGCGACTGCAACAGCGCCTGCCACGAGGCGACGTCGTTGGCCAGCCGGGCAACGGACTGAAACTCGGGTGCCTCCAGCGCCGCGCCGGGAATCTGCGCCTTGGCGGCGAGCTGGGTGGGATCAAACAGGCCGCCCAGCGGGATGGATACCTGCTCGGCAAGCAACAACTGCATCTCGCCGGTGAGCTGGTGCCGGCGGGTAATCCACTCCTCGTCGGCCGAGGGCCGCAGCTGCAGGATGGCCTCGCGGCCTACGGGCGAGGCGGCAAAGCCTGCCACCAGCGCCAGCAGCGGCTCCCACTCAAGGGCGGCTAGGTCGGCGTTCTCCACCGGCGACGGAATGGCTTGAAAGAGCGGCATACCCTTGGTTTATCTTAGCCTTCCAGGAACCTGGCTTTCCGGGCAGGCCGGGACGCTGCGGCCGCAACCGATCAGGCCGATGCGGCGGGGGTTGCCGGAGCCGCGGGCTTGGCGGACTCGGCGGCGGCAGGCTTGGTCTCTGCCGCTGGGGCTGCTGCCGTGGAGCTGGTGTTCGAGGTGCCGGCGCTGCCGGAGGCACTCTTGCCGGCGTAGTCGTTCACATACCAGCCCGCGCCCTTGAACTGGAAGGCCGGAGCCGCAAGCGGGCGCTGGAGCACGCCCCCGCACTTGGGGCACTCCACCTCCGGCTCGGAGTTGAAGCTCTGGATTCGTTCGTATTGATGGCCGCACTGGGTGCAGCGGTACTCATATAACGGCAAGGTAATCTACCCCTCCCGAAGGAATTCACAACCTGTCTCTATTGTACCGGCAGGGCGGCCATTTGCCGTGGAGGCAGCCGCCCAGCCGTTTTGGAGCGATGCAAAACTCAGCCCTAGTGGACGGCGAAGAGCACGGAGGCCGAGTGATTTTCCCACTCCAGCGTAATCTTGCCGGTGGTTCCGCCCAGGTCGGTGATGTTGTACTTCAGCTCCTCCACCATCGCGACGGGCTTGGTCATCTTCATCTTCACGCGGCCCAGGTCCTGCGACGGGTCATAGGCCAGCCCCCACTCGCCGGTCTTCTTGTTTAGAATCAGCTCCCACTGGTCGGGGTTGGAGATGTCGACGAAGAGGGTGTAGCTTCCCTTGGGCACCATCAGGTCGCCGATCTTCAGGTCAGCGGCGGCGTGCAGGGTGGTGGCGGCGTTGGCCCCGGCGCGCCACACGGGATAGTGCGGATCGTGGCTGATGAGGCCGTCCTTGGTGAAGATGTGGCCCTCGCGGCCCCGGACCCGCGGCGACGAGTAGGTGATGCTGATGGCTTTGCCGTCAATCGTGGCGGAGGCGGTGGCGGACGGGCTGGCGGGCTGCTTGGGCTGGGCCGGCAGAACGGCAGCCGTGGCCAGCAAAAAGCCTGCACAGAGTAAAAGACGCTTCATCACGGTTCTCCTATGGGCTTAAGCCCCTGCAAATATTGGAACAGCACCGACGCGATGATTGTCGCACCGAGTGCGGCAATTGGGAAAGCGCCCGCGCCCAGCCTGTTATGATGCGGCGCAAGGGAATCCGATGGCGCACGCACCAGATGACAGGACGCCCGGCATGCGCTTTCGCGCCGCGCTGGAGGCGGAACGGCCGCTGCAGGTGGCAGGGGCCATCAACGCTTACACGGCGCGCATGGCCGAGGCCACAGGCTTCCGGGCGCTGTATCTCTCCGGCGGCGGCGTGGCGGCCAACTCGCTGGGCATGCCCGACCTGGGCATCAGCACTCTGGAAGACGTGCTCACCGATGTGCGGCGCATTACCGACGCCGCTTCCCTGCCTCTGCTGGTGGATATCGACACCGGCTGGGGAGGCGCGTTCAACATTGCCCGCACCATCCGCTCCATGATCAAGGCAGGCGCGGCGGCCGTGCACATGGAGGACCAGGTGAGCGCCAAGCGCTGCGGCCACCGGCCCGGCAAGGAGCTGGTTCCCGC
>JAJXWS010000117.1 GCA_021781495.1 Acidobacteriota bacterium
AGTCGTTCTGACCCAGCAACTCCGCTTTGGTGAGGCGTTCGCCGCTGGCGACCTGAATGCACAGGTTGAGCAGTTGATCCGCGCAGTCGGGGATGGTTGTCTCCCCGGTGACGATGCCGCCGGCGTCGAAGTCGATGATGTCGCTCATGCGCGCGGCCAGAGTGGAGTTGGTGGAGATCTTGAGGACGGGCGCGACGGGATTTCCCGTGGGTGTTCCGAGGCCGGTGGTGAAGAGCACTAGGTTGGCGCCTGCTCCGGCCTGCGCTGTGACGCACTCCACGTCGTTGCCCGGCGTGCAGAGCAGATTGAGCCCCGGGGTGGTGACGTACTGCGGGAAATCGAGCACATCGCGAATGGGCGCGGTGCCGCCTTTGCGCGCGGCTCCGGCGGATTTGATGGCGTCGGTGATGAGGCCGTCTTCAATGTTGCCGGGGGAGGGATTCATCTCCAGGCCGGAGTGGACGGCGCGTGCGCGAGCGGCGTAGGCCTGCATGAGATCAAAGAAGCGCTGGGCGAGGGCATCGGTTGCGCAGCGGTTGATCATCTCCTGCTCGACGCCGTGCAACTCCGGAAATTCGCTGAGGATGGTTTTTGCGCCGATGCCGCCGAGCAGGTCAGAGACATGGCCGAGCGTGGGATTGGCGGAGATGCCGCTGAAGCCGTCGGAGCCGCCGCACTTGAGTCCCACGGTGAGCGCGGAGAGCGGCGCGGGAGCGCGCGTGATGCGATTGGCCTGCGCCAGCGCGGCAAAGGTTTCGTCGAGCGCCTGGTTCATCAGTACGGATTCCTGGCCGCAGCGCTGCTGATCGAAGATGAGCACGGGCTTGTGCATGCCGGGGTCGCGGGCGCGAAGCTCGTCCATGAGCATGCTGGCCTGGGCATGCTGGCAGCCGAGGCTGAGCACGGTGGCGCCGGCGACGTTGGGATGATGAATGTAGCCGGCGAGGAGGCCGCAAAGCGCCTGCGCATCCTGACGCGTGCCGCCGCATCCGCCTTCGTGGGTGAGGAAGCGAATGCCGTCGAGGTTGGGAAAGACGCGTTCGGAGCGGGCGGGGACAAACTCCGCTGCCGCGCTGGAGCTGCCGGTGGCCTGCTGCTGCACGAGGCGGCGCACATGCTGACGATAGGCGCTGCCGGAGGTGCCGTATCCGAGCTCCTCGTCGAGCGCTTCCTTCATGCGCTCCACGTTGCGGTTTTCGCAGAACACGAGCGGAAGCACGATCCAGTAGTTGCGCGTGCCGACCTGGCCGTCGGCGCGATGGTAGCCGAGGAAGGTGCGATGCATCCATGCCGAGGCGTCAGGCTGCGCGAAGGAGACGGGCTGGCGAACGGAGGTGTAGTCGCCGGTGCGGTGGCGCACGTTCCGCGTGGTGAGCAGACTGCCGCGCGCGATGGGAGCGGTGGCTTCACCGACGACCATGCCGTACATGTAGATGAGGTCGCCGGGGCGGAGATCGACGAGGGCGAGCTTGTGCTTGGCGGGGATGTGCTCCGATACAGGGCAGTTTATCTGACCGTGGTGCGCGACAGATCCGGCAGAGAGAGGCGCCAGAGCCACAAGGACGTTATCGCGAGGGTCAAGATGGAGAACGGTTTCAGGCATGAGGGCTGGTTCCTTCGGGGACGAGCTGTGCAACCAACAGGGTAAGCATACAACCTGTGCATCCGTGCTGGCTTGCGCGGTTCGTCTATGATCGATATTTCTGGTTAGAAGCCGATTGGGAGTGATGGAAATGAAGTGTGTTGTATTGGAAGGTCCGGGACAGGCTGTGGTGAAGAGCATTGACGAGCCGCAGGGACTGGGCGCAGAAGATGTGCTGTTGCGCGTGAAGATGGTGGGCTTGTGCGGAAGTGATCTGAACTCGTATCGCGGGCGCAACCCGATGATCAGCTTTCCACGCATACCCGGCCATGAGGTTGCGGCGGTGGTGGAGGAGACGAGCCAGGCGCATCCGCAATGGCGGAAGGGCATGCACGTGACGCTTTCGCCGTACTCGAACTGCGGGCGGTGCGCGGCCTGCCTGCGGGGACGCGCGAACGCCTGCCAGCACAACCAGACGCTGGGCGTGCAGCGCGACGGCGCACTGGCGGAGTTTATTGCGGTGCCGGCGGGGCGGCTGTACCGGGCGGACCTGACGCTGAAGGAGCTTTGCCTGGTGGAGCCGCTGACGGTGGGCTTTCATGCGGCGGCGCGCGGGCGCGTGGCGCAGGGCGACACGGTGGCGATCTTCGGCTGCGGCGGTGTTGGCCTGGGCGCGGTGGCTGGCGCTGCCTTTCGCGGGGCGACGGTGATTGCCGTGGACCTGGACGACGACAAGCTGGCCATTGCGCAGAAGGCCGGGGCCGCGCACCGGGTGAACACCGCGACGAGCGATCTGCATGCGCAGCTTGCGGAGCTGACTGGCGGCCGGGGTCCGGACGTGATTATCGAGGCGATTGGACTGCCGCAGACGTTTCGAGCGGCGGTGGACGAGGTGGCGTATACGGGTCGCGTGGTGTACATCGGCTATGCCAAGGAGCAGGTGGCCTATGAGACGCGGCTGTTTGTGCAGAAGGAGCTGGACATTCTGGGCTCGCGCAATGCGCTGCCGGAGGACTTCCGCGACGTGATCCGGATGCTGGAGGGGCGGCGTTTTCCGGTGGAGGACGCGGTGACGCACATGGTGCCGATGGATGCGGCGCCGGAGATTCTGGAGGCGTGGAGCCGCGAGCCTGCGCGATACTCCAAGATCATGATTGAGGTGGGGTGAGCGCGGGCCGGCGTTGCGGATCGCGAATCGGGGAAGGTACGGAGGGAGCATCCATGGCGGCTGCGGGAGCACTTCGCGTGGGCCTGTGCGGCATTGGGCTGGAGGCCTACTGGAGCCAGTTTGCGGGTTTACAGGAGCGGCTGGAGGGCTACGTGGCCACGGTGGCGGCGCGGCTGGAGCGTCCGGGCGTTGCGGTGGTGAACCTGGGACTGGTGGATACGCCGCAGCGCGCGCAGCAGGCGGGGCGCAGGTGCCGTCGCGAAGATGTGGATGTGCTGTTTCTTTACGTGACGACCTATGCGCTCTCCAATACGGTGCTGCCGCTGGTGCAGCGTGCGGGCGTTCCGGTGGTGGTGCTGAACCTGCAGCCGGAGGCAGCGATGGACTATGACGCCTTCAACCGGCTGGAGGATCGCACGGCGATGACCGGGCAGTGGCTGGCCTATTGCTCGGCGTGCCCGGTGCCGGAGATTGCCAATGTGCTGCGGCGGGCAGGGATTCCCTTTCACGAGGTGACGGGGGTGCTGAACGAGGCCGCAACGTGGCACGAGATCGAGGAATGGCTGGCGGCTGCGCAGGTTCGCGCGGCGCTGGCCGGGGCGCGGCTTGGCCTGATGGGCCACTACTACAGCGGCATGCTCGACATCATGACGGACGTGACGCTGGTTTCGATTGCCTTCGGCACGCACGTGGAGATGCTGGAGGTGGATGAGCTGAGCGCGCTGGTTGCGCAGGTGAGCGAGGCGTCCATTGATGCGCGCGTGCGCGAGCTGGAGGCCAGCCTGGATGTGCAGCCGGATTGTCCGGCGGAGGAGTTGCGGCGCGCAGCGCGGACCTCGGTTGCGCTGGACGCGTTTGTGGCGCGGCATGAACTGGATGCGCTGGCGTACTACTACAAGGGCTCAGGCAATGCGGCGAATGAGGACACGATGAGCTCGATCATCCTGGGCACGTCGCTGCTGACGGCACGGCATATTCCGGTGGCGGGCGAGTACGAGGTGAAGAACGTGCTGGCCATGAAGATGATGGACGTGCTGGGCGCGGGCGGGTCGTTCACGGAGTACTACGCGATGGACTGGAACGATGACCTGGTGCTGATGGGGCATGATGGGCCGGGACATATCGCGATTGCCGAGGGAAGGACCAAGGTGCGTCCGCTGCGCGTGTATCACGGCAAGGTCGGGCGAGGCTTGTCTGTGGAGATGAGCGTGAAGCACGGGCCGGTGACGCTGCTCTCGGTTGTGGAGGATGCGGAGAGGCGCTTCAAGCTGGTGGCGGCCGAGGGGGAATGCGTGCCCGGACCGATTCTGGAGATCGGGAACACGAACAGCCGGTATCGCTTTCCGCTGGGCGCGCGCGGGTTTGTGCAGGCGTGGAACGCGCAGGGTCCGGCGCACCACTGCGCCGTTGGCGTGGGGCACGTGGCCGCAACGCTGGAGAAGACAGCGGCGCTGATGGGCGTGGGCTTTTGCCGCGTTTGCTGACGACCGGCTACAGGTGCGCGATGTGGAGCAGCAGGCCGGCGAGCGCGCCGCCCAGCAGCGGTCCGAAGACCGGAATGGGCGCGTAGCTCCAGTTGGAGCCGCCCTTGCCGGGAATGGGCGCGAGCGCATGCACGAGCCGGGGGCCGAGGTCGCGGGCGGGATTGATGGCGTAGCCGGTGGTGCCGCCGAGCGAGAGACCGATGCCCCAGACGAGGCTGGCGACGAGCCATTGTCCAACGCCGGCGGCAGGTCCGGTTGCGGAGACTCCGTGGGAGCCGATGGCGCCTGCGACGATGACCAGCACCATGGTGCCGATGACTTCACTGATGAAATTGAAGAGCGGGCTGTGCACGGCGCCGTTGGTGCAGAAGATGCCGAGCTTGGATGCGGGATCGGGCGTGTGCTGCCAGTGCGGGCCGTAGTGCACAACGGTGAGCGCTGCGCCGCCCATGGCGCCGAGAAGTTGCGCCGACCAAAGATAGATGAGTTGCGAGAAGTCGCCGCCGGCGATGGCGCTGGAGAGGGTGATGGCGGGATTCAGGTTGGCGCCGGGGCTGCCGAAGGCCTGGGCCACAAGGACACCGCAGAGGACGGCGAGGGCCCATCCGGTGGTGATGACCATCCATCCGGCGTCTGCCGCGTAGGACTTGCGCAGGGCGACGCCGGCGCAGACGCCGTTGCCCAGAAGCACCAGAACGAGGGTGCCCATAAACTCACCGAACCAGACAGAGTGCATGCAGGAATCCTTGGCGCAACAAAGCGCGAGACCGTGGGAATCAGGCTGGCCCGGCAGAGAGCGCGCACGAGGTGGATTTCAAGATCCCTTGCATTCTCCAACGTGAGGCGCGGTTTCGCCAAGCCCTGCGTTGGAGACGAAGGCTATGGGTTGCCGGCGAGGGTGGGCTGAGCGGCGCCGGGCGTTGCATTTGCGTAGCGCTGCCAGTGAGTGAGCAACTCGTTTACGACGGTGTGGCCGACGGTGTAGGCAGCTTCCAGCGAAGGCAGGTAGGCGCTGTAGGAGCCGATGCGCTGGCGCGAAAGGCTCTCAGCGGCGCTGAGGCCGCGGGGTTGCTGATCGTAGTTGCTGACGGTGCGCAGGATGAGGATGCGGCTCCAGTCCACGCGATGAGCGGCGGCGAGGGATTTGAGCGAGAGGAGCGTGCCGGTGTCTTCCATGGCGGTGGTGAAGAACTGGCCCTGGCCGCCGGTGAAATAGCTGACCCACTGGGACGCCCAGGCATCGAAGAGCCTGCCGTGCCAGAAGGTGGAGGAGGAGATCTCATCGCCGAGGGTGACGAAGGGCGGGCGCTGGGCGGCGGCTCCGTCGAACGCGGAGCGAAGCTGGCGGAGCTTGTCGGAGTCAGCGAGCGGAACCGAGGCGGTGAGCTGCCAGGCCCACTGGCAAGGGTGGG
>JAJXWS010000050.1 GCA_021781495.1 Acidobacteriota bacterium
TTCGGACGGCTGCCACCGATGCTTACGGCAGACTGCTGCCCCGGACGCCAGTAGAGCGGATTCAAATCGCCGGTTGCCGCTCCGTGGCTGACGTGTGCTCCCGGCACGGTGAGGACGAGATCAATGAGCATACGACCGTTCAGCGGAAGAGAGTCGATGGAGCGTTGGTCAACCACCGCACCCACCGTGGCGTTCTGGGTCGTCAGCAGCTCGCCTGAGGCCGGTACCGTAACCGTTTGCGAGTCAGCACCTACCCGCAGTTGCACATCCAGCGTGACCTGCTGGCCTACCTCAAGGTTGATGGACTGGGTTGCCTGCTTGAATCCGGGGCTATCCACAGCAAGCCGATAGGTGCCGGGTTGCAGACCTGCCAGTTCATACAGGCCGGCCGGATTGGTCGTGACATCGCGCTCAGCGCCCGTGCCGGCTGCGGTGACGTGAACCCGTGCGTTCGCAACGGGCCGATGCTCAGGATCGAGCACGGAGCCGCGAAGCGCAGCGTAGTTGCTCTGTGCTTGAACTGTGATGCAGGCTGCGAACAGGCATGCAAAGGCGATGAGGATTCTGCGGGACATGGCTCTCCAGAATAGTCGACGATCTGCCTCGCGGCAGATTCCGTGTGCATCATGATTCTGTTACCCAGCCATGTGGTTTTGGATTGGCTGGTGTGACCTCGTGCGCGTTTTCGTGACTCAATAGGGAAGGGAAGAGCCACGACGGGGAATGGATTTGATTCCCTGCAAGTCTCAGGCAATGGCGCGGGCAAGTCATCCCCCGATGGATGGGATGCGGGGTCAACCTATTGGTGGAGGCATAGGCAAAGGGCCGCCCCATCGAATTGGAGCGGCCCTGCGATACGGTAAAACGAAATGGTTGTGGGTTTGGTTAGACGCCGATGACTGCGCAGAGTTCCTTCACAGCCGCTGCGCTCTTCTTCAACGCCGCGTCTTCTTCCGCAGTCAGCTTGATCTCAATGATCTGTTCCAGTCCGGCTGCGCCCAGTTTGCAAGGAACGCCGATGTAGTAGCCATCGATGCCATACTCGCCCTGCAGGAAGGCCGCGCAGGGCAGGATCTTCTTCTTGTCCTTGAGAATCGCTTCCACCATCTCCACCGTCGCGGCGGAAGGAGCATAGTAGGCGCTGCCAGTCTTCAGGTACTTCACGATCTCGGCGCCGCCGTCCCGCGTGCGCTGGACCAACTGCTCCAGGCGCTCGGGCGCGATCAGCTCAGGAATCGGGATTCCGGCTACGGTGGAGTAGCGGGCCAGGGGAACCATGGTGTCGCCGTGGCCGCCCAGCACAAACGCGGTCACGTTCTCCACGCTCACATTCAGTTCTTCTGCAATAAAAGTGCGGAAGCGGGCGGAATCCAGTACTCCTGCCATGCCGATGACCCGCTCGCGATTGAAGCCGGCCTGCCGGAAGGCAGCCTGCGCCATCGCGTCCAGCGGATTCGAAACGATGATGAGGATGCTCTCCGGCGACTGCGCGACCACCTTCTGCACCACGTCCGACATGATCTTGAAGTTTGTGTGGAGCAGGTCATCGCGGCTCATTCCAGGCTTGCGGGGAATGCCCGCCGTGATGATGACGATGTCCGAGTTGGCGGTGGCGGCATAGTCATTCGCGCCGGTCACATGCACGTCGCGCTTTTCGATGGGCATGGCCTCAAGCAGGTCAAGCGCCTTGCCCTGCGGCACGCCCTCCACAACATCAATCAGCACTACATCAGCCAATTCCTTGGCCGCAATCCAGTGCGCGGCGGTGGCGCCCACATTACCAGCGCCTACAATACTCACCTTTTTTCTCATGAAAGATTCTCCTCGGGGATGCGAGCCCCCGTTTTGCAGTTCTTGTTACATGTTGCCGATGATGCGCGTTGCAAATTCGCTGGTGCCCACCTTGGTGGCTCCGGCGGTCTGGCGTTCAAAGTCGTAGGTGACAAACTTTTGCAGGATGGTCTTCTCCAGCGCCTGTTCGATCAGCTTGGCGGCTTCTTTCCAGCCAAGGAAGTCCAGCATCATCACGCCGGACAGAATCACCGAGCCGGGATTGATGACATCCTTGTCGGCGTACTTCGGCGCGGTGCCGTGCGTGGCTTCAAACACGGCGTAGCCGTCGCCGATGTTGGCTCCGGGCGCGATGCCGAGTCCGCCCACCTGGGCCGCGGCCGCATCAGAGATGTAGTCGCCGTTCAGGTTCGATGTGGCCAGCACGCTGTAGTCCGAGGGCCGGATGATGATCTGCTGGAAGATGGAGTCGGCGATGCGGTCATTGATGAGGATCTTGGACTTCCACGCGCCATTACCGTGCGACGCGCCGATGGCGTCAAGAACGGACTTCACCTCAGCGCAAACCGCGTCGCGGAAGCTCTGCGGAGCGAATTCCATTCCGGGCTCGATGAGGGCGGCATTCTGCTCAACAGTCAGGCCAGGGTTGGCCTCCACATTGCCCAGAATCCAGCTCTCGCGCTCGGTTACGATCTTGTCGCGGAACTCCTGCGTCGCTACCTCGTAGCCCCACTCCCGGAAGGCGCCTTCCGTGAACTTCTGAATGTTGCCCTTGTGGACCAGCGTGACGGTCTTGCGGCCCGTCTCCAGTGCGTTGCGGATGGCATAGCGCACCAGCCGCTTGGTGCCGAAGATGGAGATGGGCTTGATGCCGACGCCCGAGTCCGTACGAATCTTCTTCTTGCCGCCCTTCAGCAGGTCGTCATTCAGGAAGGAGATCAGGCGGTTTGCCTCGTCCGAGCCCTGCTTGAACTCGACGCCGGCATACACGTCCTCCGTGTTTTCGCGGAAGATCACGATGTCGAGCTTCTCGGGGTGCTTTACGGGGCTGGGAACGCCCTGGTAGTACTTGACCGGGCGCACGCAGGAATAGAGGTCGAGGATCTGGCGCAGAGCTACATTCAGCGAGCGGATGCCGCCGCCGATCGGCGTAGTGAGCGGCCCCTTGATGGAGATACGCAGATCGCGCGCCGCGGCCACAGAATCGTCCGGAAGCCACGTGTTGAACTGGCGGTAAGCCTTTTCGCCCGCATAAATCTCAAACCACTTGATGCTGCGCTTGCCGCCGTACGCTTTTTCCACCGCGGCATCGAAAACGCGCTGTGAGGCCTTCCAGATGTCGCGGCCCGTGCCGTCTCCTTCAATAAAAGGGATGATCGGGTTGTCAGGAATTTGATAATGGCCGTTGCTGTATTCAATCGGCTGGCCGTCTTTGGGCAGCGCCAGCCCGTTGTACGTTGTCTGCATGATGTTTACAATG
Source organism: Acidobacteriota bacterium (assembly GCA_021781495.1). Classification (GTDB taxonomy): domain Bacteria; phylum Acidobacteriota; class Terriglobia; order Terriglobales; family Acidobacteriaceae; genus Telmatobacter. The sequence goes on from JAJXWS010000050.1 coordinate 3,272, forward strand.
CCCCTTCCCTCAATACAATTTCAGAGAGAGGCTAACACCTGCAAATTGGGGGAGGCAACGCCGGGCGGCGGGCAGGTCACCGGTAGTGCGAGTCCCGCAAGCGCTCGCCGTCAAATCGCGGAATGCCGAAGTGTCCGCGCAGGTGCAGCAGGTCAACCGGGCTTACGTTGCCTGCCACGGTCACCAGCGTCAGGCTTCTGGGCGTCTCAGCCATCACCACGGCTCCGCGGACGTTGACTCCATCCAGCACAACCCAGACGTCCGTTGTTTCGCTGTGAACGGGCCCGCCCGAGGTGGTGGTGGTTACCAGGTGCTTCCAGCCGCGCAGATGGTAGGCGTCGCGGATGGAGTCCACAAGCGGCTCCTCAATCACACCTTCATTTCCAAACCGCAGAAGATGAACACTGACACCATCGAGCTTGTTGATGGCCTGGCGCACCGGCATGTCGTCATCCGGGACGGCGCCAGCAGCGGCGCTGAGCATGTTGCGGTCGAGCGTAAAGCTGGACTTGACCGCTGCCTGTGCGCTGAGTGCTGCCAGAGCGGGCGGCGTCCAGTCCAGAGGAACCAGGGGCGGTTGCGCGATGGACGAGGCTGTGGGCGCAGGACCGGAAGAGGGAGGGCCTTGGGGACTTCGCTGGCCGGCGGGTTCCTGGGCGGCTGCCGTTCCCAGAAAGATCGCTGCGCAAAGCACGGGAAGACCAAGGAGAACCACGTGTTTCATGACTGCTTAAACGCGGAATGGCGGAAAAAGTTACGAGCCATGGTTTCAGAATTCCCGGGCCGTTCACGCCCGGGATCACCCTTTCCAGGCTGGCCCGGGGCAGTGCAGGGCATGCCGGGGGCGGTAAACGTCCCATGAAATTGCAGACAGCCCTGTTTTCACCCGCCCAGATGCGATAAACTCATGCGGGAGCCGGGTTCGGATACCGCGATCTTCAACCTCACGGAGGATACATAGAAATTGGGAAAAAGCATGGTCCCGAAGAAGCTTTTCTTCACCAAGGGTGTCGGTAAACACAAGGAGCGTTTGACCTCCTTTGAGCTGGCCCTTCGGGATGCGGGGATCGCCTCGCAGAATCTGGTACGCGTTTCTTCCATCTTTCCGCCGCAGTGCAAGGTGATTACCCGCAAGGAAGGCTTGAAGTATCTGAACCACGGCGAAGTGGTGTTTGCGGTAATTGCAGAAAACTCCACACGCGAGCCGCACCGGCTGGTGGTTTCCAGCATTGGCGTTGCAATTCCCGCCGATCGAAATACTTACGGCTACCTGAGCGAGCATCACAGCTTTGGTGAGACCGAGGAGCAGGCCGGCGAATACGCTGAGGAGCTGGCGGCCGAGATGCTCGCGACCACGCTGGACGTGGAGTTTGATCCCGACAAGAGCTGGGATGAGAAGAAGGAGATCTACCGGATCTCAAACAAGATTGTTCGGACCAGCAACGTAACCCAGTCTGCCGTGGGCGACAAGCGCGGATTGTGGACGACCACCATCGCAGCGGCCGTGCTGATTCTGGAAGAATAGCGGCGGGCGGTATGGTTTCTCAGGCCAATCCCGCCCGGCGGGATTGGCCTTGCTGTGTGTTGGCAGAGAAAGGCCCGGAAATGACAGAACGACGGAAGTACAACGTAGGCCTGGTCCAGATGCGCATGGGCCCCGATCCGGAAGCGAATCTGGCTTCGGCGGTGCGGCATATTCATCAGGCGGCCCAGTTGGGCGCGAATATTGTGTGCCTGCCGGAACTGTTTCGGGCGCAGTATTTTTGCCAGCGTGAGGACATCCGGCTGTTTGACCTGGCCGAGCCCATCCCCGGCCCAACCACGGCCCGGCTGGCCGAAGCGGCCCGCGAAGCACGCGTCTCCATCATTGCCTCGCTTTTTGAACGTCGCGCCCCCGGGCTGTATCACAACACCGCCGTCACCTTCAATCTGGATGGCAGTATTGCGAGCGTGTATCGCAAGATGCACATTCCGGACGATCCGCTCTACTACGAAAAGTTCTACTTCACCCCCGGCGACCTAGGGTTCAAGGCGGCAGACACCGCCTTTGGGCGCATCGGCACGCTGGTCTGCTGGGATCAGTGGTATCCCGAGGGCGCGCGGGTTACCGCGCTGCAGGGAGCCGAGGTGCTGTTTTACCCCACCGCTATCGGCTGGCACCCGGCGGAGAAGGACGAATACGGCGCGGCGCAGTATGAGGCATGGCAGACGATCCAGCGGGCCCATGCCATCGCCAACGGCGTTTACGTGGCCGGTGTGAACCGCGTGGGGCACGAGAACGGCGACATCCGTGGCAATCGCGCCGAGGGGCCGGGGCTGGAGTTCTGGGGCGGCAGCTTCCTGGCCGATCCATTCGGCCGCATCATCGCCAAAGCCTCGCATGACGCTGAGGAGATCCTGCTGGGCGAGATCGATCCCGCGCTGCTCGAGGACACGCGGCGGAACTGGCCCTTCCTGCGCGATCGCCGCATCGATGCCTACGGGCCGATTACGCAGCGGTTTCTGGACCCGGTTCGCGCATGGGCGCCCGACGGAGATGCAAAGTAGTGATGTCCGTTCCGATGCCAAACAAGACGCCGCGGGAACTTGGCTACCGCATGCCGGCTGAGTGGGAGCAGCACGAGGCAACCTGGCTCGCCTGGCCGCACAATCATGAGGACTGGCCCGGCAAGTTTCAGCCCATCCCGTGGATCTATGCCGAGATTGTGCGTCTGCTGACGGCTCGCGAGGACGTGCACATTCTTGTGCAGGACGGGAAGGCGCAGCAGCGGGTGGATGGAATCCTGAAGCGCGCCGGCGCCAACCGCGACCGAGTGCTCTTTCATCCGTGGCCTACGGATCGCGTCTGGACCCGCGATTCCGGACCGATCTTTGTGCGCGATGCCGCAGGGCACGTCGCGATCACAAACTGGCATTTCAACGCATGGGCCAAGTATTCCGACTGGCATTTCGATGATCAGGTGCCGGGCCGCGTCACGGAGCTTCTAGGCCTGCCGGAGTGGCAGCCAGTGGTGGAGCTTGCGAATGGTCCGCGTCGCCTTGTGCTGGAAGGCGGCTCCATCGATACCAATGGCGAGGGCATTTTGCTCACCACGGAGGAGTGCCTACTGAGCGAAGTGCAGCAGCGCAACCCCGGCGTGAGCCGCGAGCAACTGGAGCGGGCCTTTCATGACTATCTGGGCATCGATCAGGTCATCTGGCTTGGTCGCGGAGTAGCCGGCGATGATACGCATGGACATGTGGACGACATCACTCGATTCGTCGGTCCGTCCACAATCTTGACCGCGGTGGAACCAGACGCCTCCGATCCAAACCACGAGCCGCTGGCGGAGAACCTGGGGCGCTTGAAAGCTGCGCGAACCACGGACGGAAAGCAGTTTACGGTAGTTGAGCTGCCGCTGCCGCGCCCGGTCGTTTTTCGCGGCCAGCGCCTGCCGGCTAGCTATGCCAACTTCTATCTCGCCAACGGGCTGGTGCTGGTTCCTACGTTTCATGATCCCAATGACCGCATTGCGTTGAATACGCTGGCCGATGTCTTTCCGGATCGAGAGGTCATCGGAATCCACTGCGTGGATCTCATCTGGGGTCTTGGCGCGTTGCATTGCATGACCCAGCAGCAGCCTTCGGCGCTACCATGGGGCAAATGATCTCCGATATCGAGGCTATACAAGCCGCCCTTGCCGAGGCCCGCAGCGCCGCGGAGGCAGGCGAAGTCCCCATAGGGGCCGTGGTTCTGCGCGACGGAGAGATTCTCGCGCGCGGCCAGAATCGCGTGCTGCGCGACAACGACCCCACAGCGCATGCTGAAATTGTGGCGTTGCGCGCTGCGGCCGCGGCGGTGGGCAACTATCGCTTGAATGGCTGCACGCTCTACGTGACGCTGGAGCCCTGCGCCATGTGTGCCGGAGCCATGATTCATGCCCGGCTGGACAGATTGGTCTTTGCCGCGCCCGATCCGAAAGCAGGAGCCTGCGGCTCCGTGCTCTCCGTGTTGAATCATCCCCGCCTGAATCATCAGATGCAGATGGAGCAGGGCCTGCTTGCCGATGAGGCGGGCGAGCTGCTGCGCGGCTTCTTCCGCGAGCGGCGGTCCTCCTAGCGCCGGGTGAGCGCGCGAATCCGCTCTGACTGGCTGGGCCATTTGGCTGCTAACTCCGCGAAGCTGCCGCCGTGGTAGTCTGCAAAATCAAAACCGGGAGTTACAGTGCAGCCCAGCAAGGCGACTTGGCCATCGTCGATAAGCCGCGTCCCCTGCCAGACGCCTGCAGGAACCAGCAGTTGTGCGTGCTGCCCGTGGGCCAGGTCCGGTCCCAGCGTGAACATTGCCGAGCTGCCGTCAGGGTAGAGTTGCAGCATCTCTACGGGGTCGCCGAGATAGAAGTGGAAAATCTCATCGGAGTCGAGGCAATGCATCTCTGAGAATGTGCCCCGTTCCAGAAGGTAGTAAATGGCCGTGCCTTGCGTGCGAAGGCCGCGCGGCAGCTCAACCGCACCGGCGGAGGTGTAAGTACGGCGAAAGGAGCCACCCTCGATGGGGTGCGGCTCCAGAAGCAGCAGCGTTTTGATCTCTTCGGCGGTCATGCCCCCTGATGGTACCAGCGCAAACACAGTAAAATGGGGATATGAAAGTGGAAGTTTACACAGCAGCTTGGTGCAGAGATTGCCGGGCAGCCAAGCAGTTCCTGGATTCCCACGGCATCCCGTACACAGAGATTAACGTGGACGACAACCCCGCCGCGTCGGCGGAGGTGGTGCGCCACGTGGGCAAGCGGGCCATTCCGCAGCTTGTGATCGATGGCGAATGGTTCCAGCCGTACAAGCCGGGCCGTGGACTGCTTTACGATGAACTGCATCAAAGGCTGGGTATTCCACGGGCCTGATCGCTTCACCCTCGTAGCCTTCTGAATTTGGCGCGCGCCGCAGAAGAGGTATCGCGCAGGAGTTTGCACGTGATTGACCGTTATACGCGCCCGGCCATGGGCAGCATCTGGACCGAAGAGAACAAGTATCGCTGCTGGTTGCAGGTGGAGTCGGCTGCCAGTGCTGTGCTCGCCGAGGACGGGGTGATCCCCGTGGCCGCGGCTGAGGCCATTGCCACCAAGGGAAACTTTTCTGCCGCTCGCATTCGTGAAATTGAAGCCGAAGTGAAGCACGATGTGATTGCGTTCACCACGGCCGTCTCCGAGAGCCTGCATGCGCAGGGGCTCGGCGCTGAGTCTCGCTGGCTGCACTACGGGCTCACGTCGAACGATGTGGTGGACACGGCGCAGGCTCTGCAGGTGAAGGAGGCCTCGGCGCAGATTCGTAAAGGGCTACTTGCCATGCTGGAGGTGCTGAAGCGCCGCGCCCTCGAGTTCAAGCACACGCCCACAATCGGCCGTACGCATGGAATCCATGCCGAGCCGACAACGTTTGGGTTGAAGCTGCTGAACTGGTACGCCGAGATGCAGCGCAATCTGGCACGTTTTGATGCGGCTGCCGAGGATATGCGCGTGGGCAAGCTCTCGGGCGCGGTAGGCACCTTCGGCCACCTGAAGCCGGAGCACGAAGAGCGCATCTGCACTCGGCTTGGGCTGAAGCCGGCGCCGGTCGCAACGCAGGTCATTCAGCGCGACCGTCACGCAGCCTACATCTCCACGCTGGCGCTTATCGGCAGCACTCTCGACAAGATCGCGGTTGAGGTGCGCCACCTGCAGCGGACCGAGGTGCGCGAGGCGCAGGAGTACTTCAGCGAAAAGCAGAAGGGCTCCTCGGCCATGCCGCACAAGAAGAACCCCATCACCTCTGAGCAGATCAGCGGGCTCGCTCGTGTCCTGCGCGGCAATGCGCAGGCTGCGTTTGAAGACATTGCGCTGTGGCATGAGCGCGATATCTCACACTCCTCAGTCGAGCGGGTCATCTTTCCAGATTCCACAATCCTGGTGGACTATCTGCTGGCCAAGACGACGGATCTTATCGATCGCCTGCTGGTATATCCGGAGCGGATGAAGCGAAACCTGGAGAGCACTGGCGGCCTCATCTTCAGCGGACAACTGCTGCTGGACCTTGCGGAAGCCGGCATGCTGCGCGAGGATGCGTATCGGCTGGTGCAGGGGCACGCCATGCGTGCCTGGAAAGAAGACCTAGTCTTTCAGGACGAGGTGGCCAAAGATGCGGCCATCACCAGCCTGCTGGATAAGGAGAAGCTTGCGCGCACGTTTGATTACACGCGCCAGCTCGGCAATGTGAACGCAATCTTTCGGCGCGTTCTGGGCGAATAACCCCACGGGAGGGACCAGCTACGTGGAAGGTCTGAACGTAACGCTTGCGATAACGGGTGCGTCGGGCGCCGTATTTGGCCGCCAGATGCTGCTGGCGCTTGAGGCCGATGAGCGCGTCGCCCGGGTGCATCTGGTCGCCTCAGAGAATTCGCTGCGCGTGATGGCGGAGGAAATGGGCATCTCCGGCAGGAACGGCCTGCTGGAGAAGTTGCTGGGCGCGGCACCGAAGAAGACCGTGCAGGAGAACGATGCGGACATCGGCGCTGCGATAGCCAGCGGCAGCTATCCCTCCAGCGGCATGATCGTGCTGCCATGCTCGATGGGCACGCTGGCTTCGATTGCCAACGGTCTGGCGGACTCCCTGATTGCCCGTGCTGCGGATGTAACGCTCAAGGAGCGCCGTCCTCTCATCCTGTGTGTACGCGAAACGCCATTCAACCGGATTCACCTGCGCAACATGACGCTGGCGGCCGAAGCCGGAGCGACGATTTTCCCAGTGATTCCTGCCTTTTACAATCGCCCCGTCGATTCGCTGGAGATGGCGCGGCAATTTGTCTGCCGCGTGCTGGCGCACATCGGGCTGGCGCAGGCAGACGCCTACGTCTGGAAGCCGGACGATCAGGCTTAGCGGTTGAGCGGCAGCCCGCTTACGGAATGCGCCTGGATTCCGCAATGCAATCGATAATCGCGGCGATATTCGCATTGGGTACGCCGGATACATCTACGCCGTAGTGCGACCGGATTCTTTCGTAGTACTCGTCGAGGGAACTGGCAAGGGTGAAATCCCAGAGTGACGATTCCTCTGAGAGCCAGTGCGGCTCTACGCCCAGGACGGACTGGCTGAACTCACGGGTGAGTGCGGTGTTTGGCGTAAACCGGCTCTGCGGGGCGAACTCAACCGGCAGTTGCAGTCCGGGGCGGGGAAGCGAGAGGCGCCGGCTGCGCAGCTTGTCAAAGCCTTTCTGCAGACTGTCGACCGCTTCCTGCCGGGTATCGCCGGTTCCGGTGATTGGCCACAGTGCGATCTTTGCCTGATAGGCGGGCAGTTTCCAGTGGGCTCCTTCTTCCCATTTCGTACGGGACTCCCGCAGCCTGCGCACGACGACGGGGTAGTCCTCAAAGGACCATGAGGTTTTGCGAAAAGACAAAACGAACTTCCACACCGCATAGGCGCGGGCGCGGAAGCTCCTCAGAGCGGGGAAGTTCATGACTGGTTCCACCATACGCTGTATCGGCAAATTTTCAGTCTTAATTATTTGACATGCACCGTGCCCAACAACGATACTGCCTTCAATGCCGAACTCAGAGAATCACGGAATTGAGGTCATGGCCATGTGCATGTGTATGGCATGCGGGCCAGTCCGTGTGGCTCTGGAGCGGCGTACGCGATAAGCGCAACCGATCTTGATACCAGACGGCCCGGGTCCTGAGACAGGATTCGGGTTTTTGTTTTGGCGCGGGCGCCGCATGCATCATGTGTCCCCACTGCCGCAGGGATAAACTGCTAACCGTGACTGAAGGAGTTCACCATGTCCGAAACAAGACAGCGCCAGCTTGCCACCCTTGCCGTTCATGCCGGTCAATCGCCTGACCCTGCGACGGGTTCCAGGGCCGTGCCCATCTATCAGACGACCTCCTATCTCTTTCAGGACGCGGATCATGCCGGGCGGCTGTTCGCGCTGAAGGAGTTCGGAAATATTTATACCCGCATCATGAATCCGACGACGGATGTTTTTGAGAAGCGGGTGGCGGCGCTGGAGGGTGGCGTGGCTGCGCTGGCCACGGCCTCCGGCCAGGCGGCAGAGACCCTGACCATCACCACGCTGGCCGCTGCCGGAGACGAGATTATCTCCACCACATCGCTCTATGGCGGTACCTACAACCTCTTCCACCACACGCTGCCGCGACTGGGCATCAAGGTGCGATTTGTGGATGGCGACGACCTGGATGGATTGCGCGCGGCCATCAACGACAAAACACGGGCCGTCTATACAGAGACGCTTGGCAACCCCAAGCTCGATGTGGTGGATATCGAGAAGTTTGCCGCAATCGCGCACGAGAATGGTCTGCCCCTGGTCATCGACAATACGGCGGCCTCCGCGGCTCTGGTGCGGCCCATTGAGTGGGGCGCGGACATCGTGTTGAATTCGGCCACCAAGTTTCTTGGCGGCCACGGCACCACCATTGGCGGCGTCATCGTGGACGCGGGCAAGTTTGACTGGGCCGCCTCAGGGCGCTTCAAGGACTTCACCGAGCCGGATCCCTCCTATCACGGACTCTCGTACGTTGAGGCGTTCGGCCCCCTTGCCTTCATCCTGAAGGCGCGGATTCAGGGGCTGCGCGATACGGGCGCGGCGCTGTCGCCGTTCAACTCCTTCCTGCTCCTGCAGGGCATTGAAACCCTGCATCTGCGGCTGGAGCGCCACTCGCAGAATGCGCTGGCTGTCGCCCGGCACCTGCAGAATCATTCGGGTGTGGACTGGGTCAACTATCCCGGCCTGGAGTCCAGCCCCTACTACGAGCGCGCGAAAAAGTATCTTCCCAGCGGGCAGGGCGCGCTGGTCACGTTCGGCATCAAGGGCGGCTACGAGGCGGGCAAGAAGTTGATTGATTCTCTGGAGCTGTTCTCGCTGGTCGCCAACATCGGAGACGCCAAGTCGCTGGTGATTCACCCCGCATCCACCACGCACCAGCAGCTCACGGTTGCGGAGCAGGCAGAGACCGGCGTGACTCCCGAACTCGTCCGGCTGTCGGTCGGCATTGAGGATATCCGCGACATCGTTGCCGATCTGGATCAGGCGATCGAGGCTGCCAACGGTCACACCTGTCGCAATCAAGCAGAGACAGCGGGTTTTGCTGCACAATGAGGGGTATGACCGAAGCACAAACCGCAACCGGGACTTCACCGGCAGCAAGCAGGTTACTGGAGCCGACCTACGAGGGAGATTTCGTACTCGACCACGACCTGCTGCTGGATAGCGGACAATGCCTGACCACCCCAACGCTGCACTATGCGGTCTATGGGCGGCTGAATGCCGCCCGGGACAACGCGGTGCTGGTTTGCCATGCGCTTACCGGTTCCGCGCTCGTGGGTTCGTGGTGGCCAGAGATCTTTGGCCCTGGGGCGGTGCTCTCGCTGGAGCACGATTTTGTCATCTGCATTAATCTGCTGGGCTCCTGCTACGGCTCCACCGGTCCGGGGTCGGTCAATCCCGCCACGGGAAAGATCTACGGCCCCGAGTTTCCGCTGGTTTCCATTCGAGACAACGTCAGGGCACAGGCGCAGTTGCTGGATTCACTCGGAATTCGCCGTCTGCGGCTTGTTCTGGGGGGCTCCATTGGCGGCATGCAGGCCCTGGAGTGGGCGATTCATGACCCGCAGCGGGTGCAGCGTTCCGTCATCATCGGGGTGGCGCCGCTTTCCGCGATGGGCCTGGCTCTGAACCACCTGCAGCGGCAGGCCATTCAAAATGACCCGGACTGGGCCGGCGGCAACTATCTGCCGCAGCGTCCGCCGCGGCTGGGGCTCTCCCTGGCCAGGCAGATTGGCATGCTGAGTTATAAATCCGCACCGCTGTTTGAGGAGCGCTTTGCCCGCAAGCCCAACCGCAATGGCGAGGACCCTTGGGAGCCAAACGATCATCGCGGAGCGCTGATTGGCGGACGTTTTGACATTGCCGGCTATCTCGATCACCAGGGCCAGCGTTTTATCGACCGGTTCGACGCCAATTCCTACCTGGCGATTCTGCGCTCCATGGATACATGGGACCCGATGCGCGGCAAGGACTCGCCAGAGGAGGCCTTCGGCCGAATTCGAGCCCAGCTCAGCTTTGTGGGCATCAGCTCCGACTGGCTCTTTACGGCCGAATCCGTCCGCGATTTTGCAGCGATCATTCGTTCGGCCGGCGTCAAGGCAGACTATCGCGAGATGAACAGCGCCCATGGCCATGATGCATTTCTTGCGGAGCAGGTGGAACTGGTTCGGCTCCTCCAGTAGGTGGAGTGGATCTCCGACCGAAGGATGGAGAAACAGTTTTCTCGATTCCGGGGTTTCCATTCCTGTACGACTTGCGGAAGGGTGGGGCACCCGCCCTTCCGGCGAGGAGGAGCATGAGAACCCGGAATCAGAAATCGCATGGAGTTTGGCAGCCAATCCCAAGGGGCACCCGCCGGATGCATCCTCCGGGCGTTACCCCACGGACTCCGGTAAACGATCTCATCTTTCAAGCACTTCGGCGCTTGTCAGGGAGAGCATGGCTTTCTATAATCCTTCCAACACCGCATTGGAAGCCGGGGGGCGCAAAAGACTGCCCCGGTGATCAACCGCCGGGCAGAACGGTTGTATATTCCGCAAGCGAGTGCTTGAGTATTTGATCTCCATTTCGGCATTTCCCAGGAGCACTACATGAAGAAGATTGTCTTTGCATCTGTGATGGCGTTGGCGAGCATGAGCCTCGTTGTCGCGCCCTCTCTGCGCGCACAGGACCAGATCACCATCAAAGATCCGGCCGAGTTCAATGCCTATCAAACGGCAATCACCCAGAATGACCCCAAGGCGAAGGCCGCGGCCCTGGAGAGCTTTCTGCAGACGTATCCCCAGAGCGTGGTGAAGAACACTGTGCTCGACTCGTTGATTGATTCGTATGAAAAGCTTGGTTCTGCGGACCAGACGCTGAGTGCGGCCAGCCGCTTGCTCCAGGTGGATCCGAATAATATGAAGGCCATCACCATCTCCGTTCTGATCAAGAAGGGTCAGTGCGGCAAGACGAATGATGCCCAGACCTGCGACGATGCAGCCGCTCTGGCGACCAAGGGCCTCGGCGTTCCCAAGCCTGCAGGCGTCTCGGACGATGACTGGAAGAAGCAGACCGGTGCGCTGTACCCGATCTTCCACTCCACCATCGCGCTGGACAAGATGGTGTCCAAGAAGGACGTGAAGGGCGCAATCTCGGAGTATCGCACGGAGCTGATGCTGTATCCTCCGGCGGCGACGACGACCGGTCCGGCGCTGGTGGATACGCTCCAGCTGGCACAGGCCTACACCAAGCCTGAGGCGAAGGACCTGGTTCAGGCCGTGTGGTTCTATGCCCGTGCCTGGAACTTCTTCCCTGCGAACTACAAGCCGCAGCTTGAGAAGAGCCTCGAGTATTACTACACCAAGTTCCACGGCAACCTGGACGGTCTGGACGCCATCAAGACCCAGGCTGCGGCCTCGGTCTTTCCTCCGGGAACGTATCAGATTACTCCGGCTGCGACCCCTGCTGAAATCGCGCACAAGGTCGTTGTCGAGACTCCGGATCTGACCACCCTGAACCTGAACGACAAGGAGTTCATCCTTGCCTCCGGCACCAAAGACGATGCGGACAAGATGTGGTCTGTGCTGAAAGACAAGACCACCCCGGTTCCGGGCGTTGTCATTGAGGCAAGCGCAACGGTTCTCAAGCTGGCCGTTTCGCAGGACGCCAAGGACGCCAAGGTCGCGGACTTTATTGTCAACCTGAAGAAGCCGCTCGAAGACAAGGAGATTCCGGCAGTTGGCTTTGAGTATGGCCTGCAGCCTGCCGCGGAACTCGATGGTACCTACGACAGCTATACGCAGGTGCCTGCTACCGCAACCACCACTCAGACGGCGCAGATTGTGCTGCGTGAGGGCTTCATCCAGCCGGAGAAGAAGAAGCCCGTAGTGCGCAAGCCCTCTGCGGTGCACCGCAAGCCGGCCCGGTAAACCGGACCACGGCGGAGGTGGGACGAGCCCTTGCGTTCCCCACCTCTCTCCTGGGATAGCAAGAAGGGCAGCCGATTATCGGCTGCCCTCTTTCTTTTCTGCATTGGCAAGCTCACAACGATTGCAGTGATACTCTGGTCAGGCATGGTGAGATACAGAGTTCTCCCGTCGTCTATCGCAACCGCGTTGCTGTGCGCACTGCTGCTTGTATTCTCCGCGCAGGCTGTCTCTGCTCAGCCCGGAGAACATTCGCAGACCCGTCCCGTTCCTCCTGCCGCTGTGCCGGCCCCTTTCTCTGTCAATGCCTCCAGCCAGTCCGCAGCTTCTTCCGTGGAGTTTATCGGCGCGGATCAGATGAAGGAGTCCGACAAGCTGCTCGCGGCAGACGCGGAGTCTTCCATTGCCGAGCACGCGCGGCTCTCTTACTTTGATCTGACGCAGGGAAGATGGAGCTATCAGCAGATTGCTTGCCGTGCCTTGCCGAATCATCTTTTTCTGCAATACACGCGGAACAGCGGCACCGGCGACGTAACGGTATTTTCAGCATCGGTTCCGCGAAACAACCAGGGCCGGGTCCGGATTATTCCCATCCTGCGCCGTGGATATTCGCTGTTTTCTCCCGCGCCTATCAACGCGTTGACGATCTCAGCGTTCAACCATATCCGCAATGAAGAGCCCGCTGCCAACTCCGCCAGCTGGCTTGGGACCGCGCTCTGCTATGCCGCTCTGGCAGGACGGCAACCCAAGCTGCCTTCTCCGCCCGATGAGGGCTCCGGCACAAAGCCCGTGGTTGCGGTGACGCCCACCATGGAGGTTTCGCAGCGCGGGAGCGAGGTGATTCGCTTCGCCGATGAAAATGCCGCCGCAAAGCCCATGGAGTGGTCGATGACCTTCACGCGCAAAGGCAGACTCATCAAGGCGACACATGCGCCAGCACCTGTGATTTCAGGTCGTCCGGTGCCGCAGGCGACAGGCGACGCCAAGACGTGGACCGTGCCCGGCGCAGCTGCATCGCAGCCGTAGCTTACTCGCCGAGCATGATGCGCTCAATGGCGGTGGCACGCCCCGTCAGCGGATCGCAGGTCACCAGCGTGGCGCACATCTTCGGGTTACCCTTCGCGGCTTCAAACTTGCCCGGCATGCCCGTCAGGAACTTGCGCAGCACCATATCTTTTTCCACGCCAATCACGCTGTCATACGGCCCGCTCATGCCCACATCGGTCTGGTAGGCGGTTCCGCCGGGCAGCAGTCTTTCATCGGCTGTGGGCACGTGGGTATGCGTGCCGAGCACGGCTGTCACTCTGCCGTCCAGATGCCACCCCATCGCCACCTTCTCACTGGTAGCCTCCGCGTGGAAGTCCACCACGATAACCTTGGCCTTGATGCCAGCAAGGATGGCGTTGATGGCGTGGAAGGGATCATTTGTCGTGCTCATGAAGACGCAACCCATCAGGTTCACCACTGCAAACTCCACGCCGCTTGCGGTTGTGCCTTCAAAGACTCCGTGGCCCGGCAGGCCGGGTTGCAGGTTCACCGGGCGAAGCACGCGCCGGGGACGTTCCTTGCTCTCAGCAGGCACGGAGTTCAAATAGTCCAGCAGCTCGCGCTTGTCCCATACATGATTTCCCGTGGTGAGAACGTCGGCGCCCAGGTCGAACAGATCTTCGGCAATCTGCGGAGTGACGCCGAAACCGCCGGCGGCGTTTTCGGCGTTGATGACGAGCAGCTCCACCTCGCGCGCTTCGCACACATGGCCCAGGTGCTCGTGAACGATTCTGCGCCCCGCGCTGCCGAAGATGTCGCCGACAAAAAGAATATTCAAAACGTGTCCGCTCCTGAAATGCGTCTGACGGAAGCTCTGAGTGATGCTTGAATCCTGCGATTCAGCGCCGGTTAGCTAATCTCCGGCTCCTTGTCCTTGCTGGTGGACTCCTTGCGCATGAGCGGGAACAGGATCACGTCCCGAATCGACTTGGACCCGGTGAGCAGCATCGTCAGGCGGTCGATGCCAATGCCTTCACCCCCTGTGGGTGGCAGGCCATAGGCCAGGGCGCGCACGTAATCCTCGTCCATCTGGTGCGCCTCATCGTCGCCGCGGTCGCGCTCGCTCAACTGCTGCTCGAATCGCTTATGCTGCTCCACCGGATCGTTCAACTCGCTGAAGGCATTGCCCAGCTCAAACCCGCCGGCAAAGAACTCAAAGCGCTCCACGTGAGCCGGATCGTCCGGCTTTGCCTTGGAGAGGGGCGAAACCTCAACCGGGTAGTCGTAGATGATGGTGGGTTGAATCAGGAAAGGCTCCGCTACGGCCTCAAACAGGTTGTAGATGGACTTGCCGAGGGGGGCGTCCTTCATGGAGTCGTAGTACACCGCAGTCACGGCCTCGCGGATGGTCTTCAGCTCGGACAGGCGCTCCGGGGTGATCTGCGTCGTCAGCCCAGCGGCCTTCTCCAGCGAGCCAATAGCCGCATGCAGTCGCGCGCGCAGCACCTCGGCGGACTCAAACGCCGTGAGCGCCGGCTTGGGGCCAGCCTCCTCAGGCCAGTACTGGCGGATTGCTTCGCGCATGGAGAGGCGCTGCCAGCGGGAGAGATCGATGGTGTGGCCGTAGAACTCGGTTACCGGAGTGCCGTTGACCGCGCGCGCCACAAACTCCATCAGCTCTTCGGTGATCTGCATCAGGTCGTGGTAGTTCGCATAGGCCTGGTAGAACTCCAGCATGGTGAACTCGGGGTTGTGCTGGGTGCTTACGCCCTCGTTCCGGAAGTTCCGGTTGATCTCATACACGCGGTCCAGGCCGCCAACCACCAGGCGCTTCAAATAAAGCTCCGGGGCTATACGAAGGAACAGATCCTGATCGAGCGCGTTGTGGTGAGTGCGGAACGGGCGCGCGGCCGCTCCCCCGGCAATCTGCTGCATCATCGGGGTTTCGACTTCCAGATAACCGCGCTCGTCAAAGAACTGCCGCACGGCCTTCAGCACCTTGGCGCGCTTTACAAACACCTCGCGGCTGTCCAGATTGGTGAAGAGATCGACGTAGCGCTGGCGATAGCGAAGCTCAACATCGGCAAGCCCGTGATACTTTTCCGGCAGCGAGAGCATGGCTTTCGACAGAAAGGTCAGCCGCTCCACGTGCACCGTAAGCTCGCCCGTGCGGGTGCGAAACAGATAGCCTGTAACGCCGATGTGGTCGCCCAGATCCAGCAGCTTGTAGAGGGCAAATCCCTGCTCGCCCACCGCGTCCATGCGCACATAGATTTGCAGCCGCTGGCCGCCCTGCTGCAGGGTGGCGAAGCCGGCCTTCCCCTGGGCGCGAATGGCCATGATGCGTCCCGCAACCGCCACCGTTACACGGTTTGCATCCAGTTCCTCAGCCGAGACGGCGCTCCACTTTTCGCGTACCTCTGGCACCGTGTGGGAGGCGGGGAACTGATTGGGATAGGCGGCCTGTCCCAGCTTTTCAATCTCAGCCAGCTTCGTCCTGCGCAACTCAAAAAGATTGCGCTCAAACTCTGAATCGAACACGGTATGTCCTTCCGATGATTGGGCAAAGGCCCAAAAGGGAAGTATACCTGCTCCCTGACCCACCCTGTATGCTTGAGAGTAGCTTCCATGCCCTTCCATCGCCCCATTCCGGATCGCAGACCGCGAAGCAGGTCCGCCAGCGGACTGGAGAGCCTGGTGCAGGCGGAAAAGCTGATGCAGATTGCCCTGCTGCTTCCCTCCGCGGCCTTCATCGGCTGGCTGATTGGCTCGTGGCTCGACAAGCGGCTGCATCAGTCGTGGATTGGCCTGTTCGGCATTGTTTTCGGCGGCATCGCGGGTCTGATACACGTGGTCCGGATGGTGATCGAATCCGGAAAGACCTCGCAAAACACCGGGGCGGGCGACGACAAAGGGAACACCGATAGGAAATCATGAGCGAAGAGATACATCCCATCGCGGCTCTAACCGATGAGACCCTGGCAGCGCTCCTCCACAGAGCCATCCGCAACACCCTGATTCTTGGGGGAATTCTGGCGGTTGTACTCTTTATCGCCAGCGGCTGGCGCAATGCGGGCATGGAGGCCACGGGCGCGGCCATCTCCGCAGTCAGCATCCTTGAGTGGCAACGACTTATCCGCTTGATCAACGCCAAGCTGGACAAGCAGAAGCCGCCCCGGAGCGCCGTCGCGGTTGCACTGTTTTTTGTGCTCAGACTCACCATCTTTGCGGCGGTGATTTATGGTAGCCTGAAATGTTTCCAGGGTTCTGTCGTTGCGCTTCTCTGTGGGCTGGGTCTGGCCGTTGTGGCTGTGGCCTGGGAAGCGCTGCGGCTGCTGAAGGACTGATCGGCCGGATAGCCCTGAAACAGAAAGATTCAAGTTCTCCATGCCGGAATCGCTCGCGTTTACGCGTCTTTTGAATCAATGGTTTGGCTCCTATGTTGCCGCCGCGCTGCATGCGCTGGGCATCCCGGCCATTCCTTCCACGGCCATTAATGACACCTTCGCGCTTGAGCTGATGGTGGCTGGCGGGCTGATCGTCTTCTTTCTGATCGTCCGGCTGACCCTGTCTGTGGAAAATCCCAATGCCATGCAACAGGTGGCCGAGATGATTCACGAGTTCACCGGCAACCAGGGCGAACAGGTCATCGGTCATGGATATGCGCGCTTTCAGGCCTTCGTCACCTGTGTCGGGCTGTTTGTGCTGCTCAACAACTTCCTTGGACTAATTCCGCGGGTGACTACCCCGACCAGCCAGCCCGTGGTGCCGCTCGGTATCGCGGTGCTGACCTTCCTCTATTACAACTTCCACGGGGTTCGCGTGCAGGGGCCCATCGGTTACCTCAAGCACTTTGCCGGCCCGTTGTGGTGGTTGGCGCCGCTGCTGTTCCCGATTGAGATCATCTCGCACTTTGCGCGCGTCATGTCCCTGACAATCCGTCTTTATGCCAACATGCTGGCCAGCGATCTGCTTACGCTGGTGGCCTTTTCGATGGTTCCGCTGGCGATTCCAGTGCTGCCGCTCTTTCTGCACTTTGCGGTTTCCATCATTCAGGCGTACGTGTTCATGCTACTGGCCATGATTTATCTTTCTCAGGCGACTGCGCACGACCACTAGAACGCAGCCGTATTCGATGCCCGCAAGCGCGGGAGAAAAAGGATTCCGCCGGAGAACGCTTCTGCTCCGGGTACACGGTAGGATCGCGAGTGTGAGGGGGCCAGCACGGTGAGCCTCAACCACCCCCTGGCGGTCAATTTTGAGGGAAGCTGGAGAACTATGCAGAAACTTCAGTACATGTTCCTGGCCCTGGCGGCGCTCTGCTTCGCCATTCCGGCCTTTGCAGACGGTGGCTCGGCCGTCATCAACTTCGCTCCCATCGGTGCGGGTATCGGCATGGGTCTGGCCGCCGGTATGTGCGGCATCGGCCAGGGCAAGGCCGTGGGTTCGGCAACGGAAGCGTTGGCCCGCAACCCCGGAACGCGCGCTGGCATTCAGCTTCTGCTGGTTCTGGGCCTGGCCTTCATCGAGTCACTGACCCTCTTCACGCTGGTCGTGATCTTCGCCAAGATCAAGTAATCGAGTGCGATTGCACAGCCGGCTCTTCCCGCGCGGGGAGAGCCGGTTTGCTTTTGCGGTAACGCGAAGCGCGGCCTATCGTCGAGTCACCCTGGCGTTTTCCGGCCCGGCGCGCAGCATCCGGATGGCCTGAACGTAGTCCAACCCGACCGGCATAGGGCTGAACTGGGTCTGCTCCTGCACGGTATCGAAGACCCTTGGCTTGAACAGCACACGTCCGCTCATCACCATCTGGAACCGCACGGTTCTCCACTGGTGGTTGCCCACATCCTCCTGCTCAATCACAATCCATCCGCCCCGGTAGAGTCGCCCGAGGATGCCCCAGCCGAAGTCCACATCGCGGATCAGGTGACCCTCCAGCCGGGCCACGCGCGCCTGGACAGGGTCGATCCAAATGGCGCCCTGCATGGCCGTCAGCACCTGCGTCTCCAAATCCGGCGGGTCGAAGTTGGGATTGGGGCGGAACGTGTACTTTTGCAGTTTGCCGCCCGGGCCGGTTTCCGCTCCCGCGTAGGTGTACGTGAAGGCCTGCGGCAACATGCGCAGCACTTTCATGGCGCGGTTGGCATCGGCATCCTCCACCTGTTTGCGGTGCCGCTGGCGGCTGGGGTCCTGCAGTAGTCCGTCGAGCCGCGCCTGCTCCTTCTGTTCGTCCACTGGGCTCAGCGCCTGGTCATTGATGGCCACAAGCCGGGCCACAGCGCCGTCTTTGGTCTCGATAATCTCCTTGGTCGAACTGAAGCGCGGACTGGCCTTTCGGAGGCGATAGCGCATGGGGTGTTGCGGATCGCGCGCGCTGCGCAACTCCGCCGCGAGCGCTCGCTGCACCAGTCCATCCGCCGGAGCGTCTGACGCCTGTGCGCGAGGCAGCAGCGGGGCGGGCGCGAGGAGCAGGAGGAATGCAAGGCTACGCGCAATCAAGGGACTGGATGCCATTCGTTCTGCCGAAATCAGGACCTCTCCTTTGATGCTAGCTCTTAGACGCCCTTTTATGAGCGTGGTTGCGCGAATTGAAGGGATGCCCCCTGGTTGCGTATAGTTCGGGCAGTGCCTCTTTTTGTTTCCGGCAGTCCCCGATACCGGGAATCAAGGCGATGCGCCGTCAAATTCCCGGCGGCAGTAGCATTGTGCATCGCCCTGCGGGTTCTGGAATGAGGTCAATTTGATACCTGGAAAGGGAACGCACATGGCAACGGAGAACGGTCTTGCCCGGGTTGGAAAAACAATTGTGATTCGCGGAGAAGTGCGAGGAAACGAAGATCTGGTCATCGACGGGCGAGTCGAGGGTACCGTCAGCCTGTCAGAGAGCCGGTTGACCATTGGGCCCAACGCCAGCGTTGCCGCCGATCTCTCGGCCAAAGACGTGCTGATTCTTGGCCACGTCAAAGGCAATATCGTCGCGTCTGGCCGGGTGGAACTCCGGGCCGGAAGCCACGTGGAGGGAGATGTCCGTGCATTGCGGCTTGCGGTGGAGGACAATGCAGTCTTCCGCGGTAAGGTGGATTTGACCCAGGCTGCCAAGAGCCCTGAAAGTGCACCTGACACGAGCACTGGAAGCACGGCTTAATCAGCATCCGGCTGGCTGCACGGGAGAACAACAAACTAGACAACCTCCCACCGGGCCCTGCTGGCAGCCGGCATCACGATTTTTACCGCTTTGATTAATTCGGCGTTACATTGAGTCCACGCCCTGTATGGTTGCAATGCCTTTTGCCTTGGCGCGAGGGGGTGTTCAGATTGCTTCGCCGCATGTTTGAGAAAAAGCCCGAGGGCAGCTCAGCGTCCAGTCCCACGCAAAGTGGGAAGGGACAACGGCTGTTTCGGCATTCCGGAGGGTGGGCTGCGCTGCGCAAGCGGCTGCAGACCGAGCCTGGTCTACGCGTTATCGATACGGGCCTGACCTCGCCGGGGAACATCAACTACCTGACCAGCCTGGGGCACAGCATCTTCCTGGCCGATCTGGTGGAGGATGCCTGCAGCACCGACTGGAAAATCGGCGTGGATGAGGATGACAAGCCCATCCTGAACGTGGATGGATTTCTGAATCAATGCCTGGAGTTCTCGGGGCGCACGTTTGATGTTGTCCTGCTTTGGACGACGCTGGACTATCTGCCGGAGGCCTTTGTGGTGCCGGTGGTCGAGCGGCTCTACTCTGCCATGAATCCCGGCGGACAGGTGCTGGCGTTCTTCCACACGCGCATGGAAGGCGAGGAGACCGCCTACTGCCGTTTCCACCTGTCCGACGGAGATAGCGTGGAGATGCAGATTTCGCATCCGTATCCCGTTCAGCGAGTGTTTACCAATCGAAGTATCGAGCGCTTGTTTACAAAGTGGTCCGGCTTTCGCCAGTTTCTTGCCAAGGACAGAGTCTCGGAAGTCATCATCACCCGGTAAGTTCCGGTTATGACCGGAATCAGGCGCGGATAAGGATCGTATTGCGGAGAGAACAATGAATGTGTTGAAAGGAACTCGCATCACCTGGCTTGGTCATGCAACCGTGCTGATCCAGACGGCCAAGGGCACCAACATCCTGATTGACCCGTTTATCGAGCAGAATCCAAAGTATCCCAAAGACTTTGTGCTTCCGTCGCGGATTCATTACATGCTTCTTACCCATGGCCATGGGGACCACATTGCGGACGCCGTGCCTGTTGCCCGGAAACATGGCTCCAGGGTGGTGGCTATTTATGAACTTGCGGCTTACATTGCCGGCAAGGGCGTAACCGATACCGTGGGCATGAATCTTGGCGGCACGGTGCAACTGGACGATGTGGCAGCCACCATGGTGGAAGCAAAGCACTCTGCCGCTGCCCAGGATGAAAATGGCACGCACTATGTGGGCGTTGCAACGGGCTTTGTGCTGGCCGTTGCCGATGGGCCTGTAATCTATGCGGCGGGCGACACCAATGTGTTTGGGGATATGAAGATCATTGGCGAGCTTTATCACCCGGAGGTTGCCCTGCTGCCGATTGGCGGGCACTACACGATGGGACCGCGCGAAGCGGCGCTGGCAACCCGGCTGATTGCGCCGTCGGCGGTTCTTCCCCTGCACTTTGGCACCTTCCCCGTGCTGAACGGAACACCGGATGCTCTGGCGTCTCTGGTGGAGCCGGGCGTAACCGTTGCGCGCTGGAATCCGGGAGACACCCTCTAGGATGTGCCGTCCGCAAAGTTCGCGGGAAATGGTAAAGGCCAGCTAACAAGCTGGCCTTTACGTTTGCCGGGGATTTACTTGGATGCTGCCGCCTTCTTTTGCTCCGCCCAGCGGCGCTTTACCGCCTCTGCAATTCTTTTCCGTCCTTCGGGCGTAAGATTTCTCTTCTTCTTCGCGGCCTTCTTGCCTGCGGGGGAGGCTGCCGATGCGTATCTCCTGGCCGGCTGTGCACTTCCGCTCAAAAGCGCACGTGCCTGCTGCAACTGGGCAATCTCACGATCAATTTGAGCCAGAATCTCTGTAACTCCCACGGTTCCTCCTCTTACTCGTTCTTACTCGATTATGAGTGGATAAGTCCCCAGGGTCTTTCGTAGCATGCGGGCCGTGGGTCGCCACTCAGTCTTAAAGAACAATACTGAACTATAGACTCTTTTACAAACAAAAAATCCATCCATTTGCGTTGTTCGGATCAAAGCAAGTGGATGGATTTGGGATAGGACACTCGGGGATCTACTTCAGCGCTGCTGCTTGGCCTGGGTTTGTGACTGCTCGGGAGAAGTCACCGGAGGCGATGGAACGGTAAGTTCCTGCCCACCAATCCGCAACGTGGGAGACTCCGCGGTTCGATAGTTCCGCAGATCGCGCAGCACGTCCGCCTTTTCGCGGGCATACTGGCCGGCCAGCCGGGTAAGAGCGTAGGTGATGATGTCGCTGTGGTGCAGATCCTGTACCGAGGGATCGCGGCGCATGTTCAGCCACAGGCGATGCACAAGCTGCACGTCGTCTGGACTGAGCGTAGGGGCATGCGGCCCGATGTAAAAGACCTTGGTTTCGCCAGAAGGGCCGACCACATAAAAATTGAACTGACGCTTGGGTTCCGGCAGTGCTTCCCATGCCTGGCCAAGGTGGTAGGCCTGATCTTCCGCGGTGAGCGAACTGGAAAGGCCGGAGACGACGGACTCGACTTCAAGCGAGTTTGCTCCCTGCGCCAACGCGGCAAAGATATCTCCTGCCGGCACCACGAGCAGCGAGACCTTTTTGCCGAAGCTCTCAGCCACGGAGACAGCCTTGGTAAAGAGCATCTGCTCGTGCTCACTAAAACTCTGTTCTTCGGCGCTGAGATATTCCGGTCCGCCCACGCCCATCATGCGCACGCTCAGCACCACGACGTCACGGTCCTCTGTCTTGGTGCGCGATAAAACCCACTTCAATGCGATGGGGTTGTTGGCGTCGTGCATGGTCACCATCACGGCGCCGGGGCGAATCGCGACGGACTCACGGCTGATGGAGTCCTGGTGCTCAAGCTGGAAGTGGTCCTTCATCTGCCGCGCGGTCAGGGCATGCTTGCGCAGGTTCTGCCGTTCCGAGATGGTGAAGATCACAAAGAAAGCTGCGGCAAAGATGACACCGCTGACGGTGGCAATCGACTTGGTAAACAGATTGACGACTGCGGTGGAAAGCAGCACGAGAAAGACTGAGATGAGTCCAAGGGGTATCTCAATCTTACCGATCACGATGTTCGGCGGAACCTTCCAGCCGCGATCGCCATGATACTTCCAGCGCAGCACGAGCATGGCAAGGCTGTTGAAGGTAAAGGACCAGATCACGCCAAAGGCATATGCCTCGCCGAGGGTAATCACATTGCCTCTGGTCACGATGATCGTGAACATCTGCAGGCCAAAGACAAGGTTGACAATGCGATAGCTGGTGCCGTACCGCGGATGCGGCTTGCGGAACCAGTCCGTGAGAACGCCGTCTTCGGCTACGCGCATCAGTACGCCCGTGGAGCCGATCATGGATGTGTTGATGGCTCCGGAAAGAATGAGGAAGCCAACCACCACTACGAAGATGCGAAACGCGATTCGCCAGAAGGCCGGACCCACCATATACATCGCAAGGCCCGCAATCAGGTTGTCCTGATAGATGTGGGTGCGTTCGTAGGTGGGGATCAGCATGGAGGCCAGCAGCGTGGCGCCTCCGGTGAACACCAGGCTGTAGATGGCGATGACGATTGCCGCGCGTTTCAGATTCTTGAGCTTGGGGTGCTGAATTTCGCGGTTGACCTGGGCAAGGCTCTCCTCACCGCTCATGGCGAGGATGGAGTGGCCGAAGGCCATGAGGATGCCGAACATGCCGAAGATTGGCAGTCCGGAACC
>JAJXWS010000051.1 GCA_021781495.1 Acidobacteriota bacterium
GCTCGGACTCGGGGAACATCAGCCCGGCATCGATCACGATGATTTCGTCTTCCCAGCGGAGGGCGAGGCAGTTCATGCCGAATTCGCCAAGACCGCCGAGGGGAATTATTTTCAGCTTTTTCGTATGCATCTGTCGTATTTGATGCTAACACCTGTAGGGTTGGCAGAGTGAGGGTTGCCACCGGCAAAACGCTCATCGGTCGCAACTTCAGTGCAGATGGCAGACGAACGAGCGACAACCGGCTGATCCGTGGTTTGCCCCGGTCGCTCTGCCCATGAACAAGGAGGGGCAACGGGATGAAACTCAGACCGTATCTGAACTTTGGCGGGAATGCGGGTGAGGCGTTTCGCTTCTATGAGAAGCATCTGGGTGGCCGGATTACCGCGATGATGACGTTCGGCCAGATGCCCGGTCCGTCCACGGTTGGGCCCGAGTGGCAGGATGCCGTCCTGCATGCCTCCATCTCCATCGGCGATATCGAAGTGATGGCGAGTGATGTGCCGGGGAACTTCCAGCCGATGCGCAGCGCCTACCTGTGCCTTGGGGTAGACAGCATCGAAGAAGCGGAGCGGGTGTACGGCGTGCTGGCCGAGGGCGGCGAAATCTACATGCCGATGGCGGAGACATTTTTCGCACTTCGCTTTGCGCAACTGCGAGACCGCTTTGGAACGCTGTGGATGATTATTCATGAGCGGCCGATGCCGAAGCAGGATTGAGCGCGTCCATAGACCATACGGTTCGCAGAGAGAGTTTGATCTGCGGCGCATTGTGTTCCGGCTTCGGCGCCCGGTGAGTTCAAAGCCGTCGCAGTGGCACAGAGGGATTTTTGCTTACGTTTGCGATGCCTGTATCCGTGATTCGTTTCTTCGCCGTAACGTTCGCTCTGCTGATGGTTGTGCCAGCGTGCTGTGCAGGTGCGGCTGCGGGGCCAATCGTGGCCGGGTACGTCTTCCCGCAGAACATGACATTGCAGCCGGGGCAGGTGGATGCACGCAATCTGACGTGGATCTACTACGCCTTTGCCAACATTGCCGATGGCCGCATGGTGGAGGGCTTTGCCGCCGATGCGCAGAATCTTCCGCAGGTGGTTGCCCTCAAGCGGGAGAACCCGAAACTGAAGGTGCTCATCTCCGTGGGCGGCTGGAACTGGTCCGGTGGCTTTTCGAATGCAGCCCTCACGCCACAAAGCCGGGCGCGATTCATCGAGAGCGCGGTCGAGTTTCTGCGCCGATACAACCTCGACGGAATGGATCTGGACTGGGAGTATCCGGGGCAGCCGGGAGCGGGCCACTCCTACCGCAAAGAGGACAGGGAGAACTTTACCGCTCTGGTGAGGGAGCTTCGTCAGCGGCTGAACGCGGAGAGCGGAAGAACGCATAGCAGGCTCTATCTGACCATTGCCGCGGGGGCATCGCTCCAGTACCTGGAGGATACGCAGATGGACCAGGTGCAGCGGTTTGTGGATGCCGTGAACCTGATGACCTACGACTCCTATGTGCCCGGTGCGGACGCAACGACCGGCAATCATGCGCCGCTGTATGCGGATCCAGCGGACCCGAAGCGGGCATCGGCTGATGCCGCGGTAAAGGCCTTTGTGAAGGCGGGTGTGCCTGCCGCAAAGATTCTGCTGGGTGTTCCGTTCTATGGAAAAGCCTGGAGCGATGTGGCAGACGCGCATCACGGATTGTTTCAGCCCGGCAAAGCCGCATCCGGAGGAGATTTGCCTTATGGTGCGATCACCGGAACGATGCTGGGTCACGGCTTTACGCGCTACTGGGACGATGCGTCGTCGGTTCCGTATCTTTACAGCGCGGAGAAGCGCGAATTTGTCACGTATGAGGATCCGGAATCGATTGCCACGAAGTGTGATTATGTGCTGCATCACGGGCTTGGCGGCATCATGTTCTGGAACTACTTCAACGATCCCTCCGGCACGCTCCTGGATGCCATCCACACCGCGATGCACCAGCGGAAGCCGGTGCCTGCCGGGCGGTAGCAGGCGCGGGCTGGACTACGTATCTTCGCCGGGGAACCGGACGCCGAGAGCCGTACGCGCAGCCTCAAGCAGCCGCGCCATGCCGAGCGAAAGAGCATGCGTAATCTCGGGGCTCTCCAGTTGGCCGCCGCGGATGAGCTGGCAGAAGTGGTCGGTCTCGTAGTTGAATCCGCCGGCGACGAACGGCTCATGCAGCTCGACGGTTCTGCCGTCGATGTAGCGGACAGTGGCGCGCACGGGGTTCCACCAGTTTTCGTGGATGGTGACGTAGCCGCGCGGCGCGCAGAGCAATGCATCGCCGCGGCTCAACAGATCAAGACCGGTGTGCAGCTGTGCCATGCCGCGCTCGTGCTCTGTCTGAAAAAGGGCAAATGCATCGACGCCGGCCGGAGAAAGTCGGCCCATGGTTTGCACGCGGCGCAGCGGGCCAAGCCAATCGAGCGCGAGAAAGGCCTCATAGGGACCGATGCCCATGACGCCACCGCCGCCGAGCTCGGCAAAGTGGAGCGGATAGTCGGGGGCGAGGGTGGAGTCGCAGTGCCCGGCGCGCACGAAGCCCACCGGGCCAATGGGGTCGGCTTGCAGGTACTCGCGCAGCTTTCGGTAGAGGGGAAAGAAGGGCGGCTTCATGGCCTCCATGAACAGACGGCCATGGCGGTGCGCGGCCTCCAGTATCCGGCGAAGCTGCTGCTCGTTCAGGGCGGAGGGCTTCTCGCACATCACGTGCTTGCCGGCGGCGAGGGCCTGCAGGCATATCTCCGCGTGCGTGTCCGGGTGGGTGGCAACGTAGATGGCGTCCACATCCGCCGCGACGAGCTGGCTGAGGCTGTCGCACACTTGCGGGACAGAAAACCGCTGCGCGTAGGCATGAGCCCGCTCCGCGGTGCGCCCCCACACGGCGCTTAGCGAGGCTGCCGGAACGGCTTGCAGACCCTGGGCAAAACGCGCGGCGGCGCGGCCCGGCCCGGCCACGCCCCAGCGAATCTGCCGTAGTTCTGGATCAGGATGCAGCATGGGTTGATCCTGTCGCGTTTCTTTGGCACGCGCTCCAGTGCAGGCAGCGCGTGTGCGGCGCTGTTTTTCTCAGCGCAGCAGGTCTTCCAGCGTGGTGCTGAGGTCGGTCTTGTCGTCGCGATACTTGACGATGACGGGAGCGTAGAGGCTCAGGCCCCACTCCTGCCCCTTGCCCCGCGTAACCGCTCGTGAGCCGGGGACGACAACTGCGTTGGCAGGGATGACGAGCGGCTGATCCGCCGTGGCGCGCAGGATGGTTCCGTTGACGAGATCGAAGACCGGAGTGCCGCGGGTCAGAATGGTTCCCGAGGCAAGCACCGCCCCCTTGCGCACGATGGTCCCTTCATAGATGCCGCAGTTGCCGCCCACAAGCACATCGTCTTCCACCACGACCGGGGACGCA
This sequence comes from Acidobacteriota bacterium, assembly GCA_021781495.1. GTDB lineage: Bacteria > Acidobacteriota > Terriglobia > Terriglobales > Acidobacteriaceae > Telmatobacter. The sequence continues at coordinate 3,415 of JAJXWS010000051.1, forward strand.
TTGACCGGCTCAAGGACGCCGCCGATCTGGGCTGCCGCGCTGAGGTGAACGCGTTTGCCAATCTGGGCGCACGAGCCCACCAGTGCATGCGAGTCCACCATGGTGCCTTCATCCACCCAGGCCCCGGCATTGATGTACATCGGAGGCATGCAGACGACGCCGCGCGCCACATAAGCGCCGGCGCGGACGGAGGAACCGCCGGGGACGATGCGGACGCCGTCGTTTGCGGTGAAGTGCCGGGCCGGATACGTGTGCTTGTCCACAAAAGAGAGACCGGCGGCGGGCCCTTCGACGAGCGCTCCAAGGCGAAAGCCGAGCAGAATGCCCCGCTTAACCCATGCGTTTACGCGCCATCCGGTTGGCTCCGCGGGATCCGGCGAGGCGGACCGCACTTCGCCGCTCTCGAGCGCGGCGCGCAGCTTAAGAAAGACATCCATGGCAGACTGATCGCCCACGGCGGCGGCGCCAGCAGCAAAAGCACGTTCGACTGCTTCTTCCAGTTGTTGAATGGTCATTGCCCTTTGAGTTTATCAAGGCGGGATGGCAATAAGATGTGCTGCAGACAGGCGGGTGAGATATGTGAAGAAGACCGTGGCGGCGAACGCAGGAAAAACCGCCGCCGCATGCCGGGGCGACGCGGCGACGATTCCGGTGGAACCTACGCGGTGGGCTGCTGTTGCAGTTTGGTCTTGGATTGGCCAGCGGCCACGGACTGAAGCCGGAAGGCATTTCTGCCTGCCGGAACCAGCGCCAGCGGAACCGCGGATTGACCCGCCTTGCAGCCGAGATTCTTGGCTTCAAGCCATGCGCACAGCCTGGGATCGTAGATCTCAGGACGGCCTTGCCAAAACTCCGGTGCCAGATCGCACTGGATGTGCAAATGGCCCAGAAGTAACTCGATTGCCGGTATCTGCTCAGGGAAATATCGCCGGACGTTATCTGCACCAATATGAAGTCCGATAACTCCACGGCCCTTACTTTGCGTAGTAACTACCATGACGTACCTGCCCTTCAACCTGGGATGAATGTCAGTTTTCAGGAGCCTGGTTACGAGAAACGGTCAGTGAATAAAGAAGGACCACGACGGGACACCACCTCGTGGATTGCGCATCCCCGGAGACGGCGTTACCTGATGGTGTACCGCTTTTTGCCGGATGTCAAGAACATCTCGACGCAATGCGTCCGGACTGCCGGCTCCGCATAAAAATATCCGAGACGCGTTTCGGGAAAGACTTGCACTCCCTTGATTTTGGATGCGTGGCAGCGATTTTGGTGAGCAAATGCGAGTCAGATTGACGCAAAGCTTGTGTTACAGCCCGGTAACTCGGAACCTGGCCGGAACACTTATTCGATTTACCGGGAAGAGGAAACTGCCTCATGCAGGGCATCGGCCACCAGCTGCTGTTGTCCGGGTGTAATGCGGTTGAAAAAGGGCAGGGCAAGCGTTTGCCGGGCCACCGATTCCGTGATCGGCCATGCGTCAGCAGACGTGCCGGCGATGGCTCGCCAGGCGGGCTGCAGGTGGATGGGCGCGAAGTAGCGCCCGGTGGCGATGCCGCGCTCGGCAAGGGCAGCCCGAGTGCGCTCGCGGTCCACATTGTGGGGCAGGCGAACCACATAGACGAACCAGCTGATGGTTCGACGCGGAACCGTGAGTTGCGGCAGTTCCAGACGGGGAATCGAAGCCAGCAGGGCATGGTAGCGCTCTGCCGCTTCGCGGCGCATGCGGAGCATCTCTTCCAGGCGGGCGAGCTGCACACGGCCGAGCGCGCAGGCCAGATCGGAAAGGCGGTAGTTGTAACCGATTTCAGCGTGGTCAAGCCAATCGGCGGAGGGCGCGCGGCCCTGGTTGCGCAGCAGGCGCAGGCGGTCCGCATGGCCTGCGTTCCGGGCAAGGACGGCGCCGCCTTCCCCGGTGGTGAGCTGCTTGTTGGGATAGAAGCCGAAGACTGCGAGGTCTCCGAAGCTGCCTGCGCGCCGGCCATCAAACTCGGCTCCCATGGCTTCGCATGCGTCCTCTATCAGGGCAAGGTGATGGCGACGGGCGATGTCCGCAAAGGCGTCCATCTCTGCCGGGACGCCAAAGGTATGCACCAGAAGAATGGCCCGCGTGCGCGGCGTAATTGCTGCTTCGACGGCGTTGGGATCGAGATTCAGCGTGACGGGATCAATCTCCGCGAAGACCGGTGTGGCGCGCACCTGCAGCACCGTGTTGGCAACAGCCACAAATGCGAAGGAGGGCACGATGACCTCGTCGCCTTCTCCAATGCCAAGCGTTAGCAGCGCCAGATGCAGCCCGGCGGTGCCGGAGCTGACCGCAACGGCATGTGGAACCGCGTGATAAGCGGCGAGTGCCTGCTCAAAGGCATGCAGTTCCGGCCCCAGGCTGAGCTGAGGCGTGCGCAGCACGGCGGTGACGGCTGCGATTTCGGCCTCAGTAATATCGGGCGAAGAGAGTGGAATGGACGGGTTCATGCATCCTCTGCCGCGACGGGGACCGGCCGTTTGATGAGAAGTCCATCCAGCGGAACCGTGGTGAGCACGCGGGCGATTGTGGTTGCCGCCGTTCCGTCGCCGTAGGGGTTTTTCATCTCGCGCAGGCCTGCTCGGAGCTCCGGCGCCAGTGCGCGATGGATGGCATCGAGAATGGCAGGCGCATCAGCTGGAGCATCGATCACGTTGGCGGCGCGCTCGCGGCCTTGCTGGCGCATGCCGACATTCACGACCGGCAGAGCAAAGGAGGCAGCTTCCATGATGCCGCTGGAGGAGTTGCCTACGAGCGCATCCACCTGCCCCAGCAGGCTCCAGTACGTGATGGCCTCCAGGTTCACGAAGAGACGGGTGTTGGCGCGGGTGGCGGCAAGAGCCTGCGTGCGCTCGATCAGTGCGTGGCTGCCTGCATCCGAGTTGGGATAGACGAAGACGAGTTGACCGGGAGCCTGTGCCAACGCCGTGAACAGGGCGTCTGCCTCCGCGTTGGTATCGCGGAGAATCGTGACAGGATGCCAGGCCGCCAGCAGGGTGGGCATGGTGAAGGTGAGGCCGAGCTGCGCCTCTATTGCGGAGCGAGAGAGCAGCGTGGAGCGGCGCATGTGGTCGAGCGAGGGAGCACCTGCGTGATGCACGCGCCACGGCTCCTCGCCCATGGCAATCACGCGGCGGCGCGCGGTCTGCGTGGAGGTGAAGTGGATGTGCGCAAGCTTGGTGAGAGCATTGCGAACATGGTCGTCGATGGCTCCCTGGCTTACCTCGCCGCCTTCAATGTGCGCAATGGGGATGCGCAGTGCGAGCGCGACCGAGGCTGGCGCCAGCATCTCATAGCGATCAGCAATGAGCAGCAGGATGTCAGGCCGCCATGCCGAGAGAGCGTCGGCAAGGCCCAGAGTGGCCAGGCCGATGGTTTTGGCCATGCCGGTGTCGGAGTCGGAGTTGAGCAGGCACTCAATGCGCGCGCGGATGGGGAACCCGTCCCGCTCAATTTCGTGAATGGTGTTGCCGAACTGCGGCGCAAGGTGCGGGCCAAGGGCAAAGACGCCGAGTTCCACGCCGGCGTTCGCAGCCAGCTCACGCAGCGGCCAGTACAGATGGCTGTAGTCGGCGCGGGAGGTGGTGACGACACCGATGCGTCGTCTGGCGCTGGCGGTGGAGGCAAGCCCGGTTGGGCCGGAGGTTGGGCTGGTCATAGGGTGACTCGCGTTGCGTGCTCGCCTGCCAGCGCCAGAACGGCAGTGCCGGGTGTGTAATCCGGAACAAGCTGACGCACGAGGGCAAGCGCCGCAGCCGTGTTGCGTGCGTCGAGCGCGGCGCGCAGGCTGGCAAGGGCGCATTGCAACTCCGCCGCTGCGATGGGCGCAAACCGGATATCGAAGAGGTCCGGTGCGCAGGCGGGATGCGCGCTTTCCGACGCGGACCAGAGTTGCTCGTCTTCCTTGTCGCCGGGCCGGGCCTGCGTGAACTGGACGGGAATGGAGCGGCCGGGGGCGAGGTGCCGCGCCAGGAACTCGGCAAAATCCACGATGTAGTGCGGGGCGGGCAGCGCGGGCGCAAGCAGCCTGGGCGGCAGAGGTTCGATCGCGGCAGCCAGCAGAAGGTGAACGGCTTCGTCCACGGTGAGGAAGTAGCGCCGGGCGGCGGGATCGGTGACGGTGATGGGGCCTCCGGTTGCGATCTGGCCTGCGAAGATCTCAGCGACGCTGCCGCGTGAGCCGAGGACATTGCCCAGGCGCAGAGCGGTGCCACCGGCGGCAAGCACGATCTGCTCTGCGATGCGCTTGGTGGCGCCGAGGATGGAAGCGGGCTCGACGGACTTGTCTGTGGAGAGCAGGACGACGTGCGCGCGCCGGGCTGCGGCCGAGACCACGGCCTGCGTGCCGAAGACGTTGTTTTCGATGGCCTCCAGCGGGTGCGCCTCAAGCAGGGGAACATGTTTGAATGCGGCGGCATGAAAGACGAGATCGGGCGAGTATCGCGCGAAGATTTCGTCTATCAGTGCCGGGTTGGCAGCGTTGCCGAGCAGGGGGATTGCGGGTTCGGCGAGGACATTTTGCAGAGCAAACAGGTGGCTCTCTGAGGCTTCCAGCAATACCAGGCAGGCAGGGCTGAGGGCGGCAAGGCGCAGCGCTAGGGCAGAGCCGATGGAGCCTCCCGCGCCGGTGATCAGGATTCGCCTGCGGCGCAAGAGGGCAAGCTCCTCCGCAGCGGGAGGCTGCAGGACGGGGCGTTGCAGAAAGCTATGCCAGTGGATGTGGTCCAGATGTGCCGACACAGAGGAAGTATAAATTGGCGCGGGCTGGGGCTTTTGATGAGAGCAAAGAGGGTGGCAAGAGCCGTGCCGATGGACTGCCTGCTCGCATACACTAGAGGGTTCCGCGGTTTTATGGGATGGAAATGCCCGGCCGCGCTGGAGATGCACTTGGGCAAAAGATGGATGCGAATCGGCGGGCTTGGCGCCCTGGTTCTGTTTGCAGCGGCAACTGCGGTGGCGGGCGCTGAGCCAGGCTATAACCCGGAGGCAATCCGGCTGAACAATCGCGGCGTGGCCCTGATGGGCCAGCAGTTCACGGAGAAGGCCGCGGAGGCATTTGCCCAGGCGTTCCAGAAGGACCCGAAGATGGCCCAGGCGGCCATTAACGAGGGCATTGCCCTGATGACCCTGCAGAAGCTGGACGATGCCAAGAAGTATCTGCACCAGGCCATCCAGCTTGCCCCGGACAATCCGCAGGCCTGGTACAACCTGGGGCTGGCGCAGCACGCGGACAACGAACTGGACACGGCGCTTGCCAGCTTTCAGCAGGCGACGAAGCTGGATCCCCGGGACGTGGACTCCTACTACTTTGAGGGCGTGTGCTACCAGGAGATGAAGGAGTACGACAAGGCGATCGTGGTGCTGAAGCAGGCGCTGGCCATCAACGCCCTGCACGCCTCGTCGGAGTTTGCGATGGCGCGGGCATTGCAGCGCTCCGGGCACACGCAGGAGGCGCGGGTCCACTTCAAGCTCTTCCAGCACATGACCACCACCAAGATCTCCGCCGCAATCGGGCTGGCGTATGGAGAGCAGGGACATTACTCGACCGTGACGCCGGTGGAGGAGCCTCAGGCAATCGAGCGGCAGATGATTCCGGTAAAGCTCGAAGCGCAGAGCATGTTGCCCGCTGCATCCAAGACACGGGCTTCCGCAGGCAGCGAAACCGGCGGTGCCTGCATGATGGATACCACCGGATCGGGATCGATGGATCTGATTCTGCTGCAGAGCGGCGAGCAGGCAATTGCCGTGCTGCACCGCAAGAGCGACGGCTCCTTTGAGGAACTGGATGCGGCGGCCGAGGGGCTGAAGCTGCAGGGGCATGCGGTGGCCTGCACCGTGGGCGACTTTGACGCCGATAATCTGAACGATCTGGCTGTTGCGACGGACGATGGAGTGCGGCTCTTTCACAATCTGGGCAAGGGCAAGTTTGAGGATGTGACGGCAGCCGCGGGACTGAGCGCGCGGAATCGGCCTACAGGAATCTCGTTTGTGGACTTTGACCACGACGGCGACCTGGACCTGTTTGTGACCGGGCAGCCGCTCCAGGCTGGTGGCGAAGACAACGTTTTGTGGAGGAACAACGGTAACAAGACGTTTACAGAATGGACCGAGCCCGCGGGCTTTGGCGGCGCCAGCGCAACCGCAGCGGTGATTCTTACCGACTTTAATAACGATCGCGCGGTGGATATTGCCACAACGGGTGAGGCGGCCTCGCCGCTGATCTACGTGAATCCGCGCGAAGGGAAGTATCCCACGCAGCCGCTGTATGATGCGAAGCTGCCGGCCACGGAGGGAATTGCCGTGCTGGACTTCGACAAGGACGGCTGGATGGACATTGCGGTGACGCATGCCGGAGCGCCCGGCGTTACGCTGTGGCGCAACGTGCCCGGCCCCAACAACGTGGGCCGGCGCTTTGAGCGGGTTGCGTTGAGCACTTCAGGTGTTTTGCGGGCCTGGGGACTGACTCCGGTCGACATCGACAATGATGGCTGGGTGGACCTGGCGGCGATTGTGCAGACCAAGGCGGGTGCTCGCGTGTGCGTCTGGCGGAATCGCGGGGATGGAACGTTTGAGGATGTGAGCCGCTCGCTGGGGCTGGACCGTGTGAAGCTCGATGATGCTCGGGGACTGATTGCGGCTGATGTGGATGGAGATGGCGCGCCGGACCTGATTGTGACCCAGGCGAAGGCGTCGCCCGTGCTGCTGCGCAATGTGGGCGGCAACAAGAACCACTTTGTGCGGCTTGACCTGAGCGGCTACGCGGATAACAAGACGGCTATTGGCGCGAAGGTAGAGATCTTTGCCAGCGGACAGTGGCAGAAGTGGGAGCTGGCAGGCGCTTCGGGTTACCAGACGCAGGCTCCGCCTCAGGTTCTTATCGGCCTGGGCAAGGCGGAAAGCATCGACCTGCTGCGGATACTGTGGCCCACGGGTGTGCTGCAGGATGAGATTGATCTGCCGCATACGCAGGTTATTGCCATGAAGGAAGCGGATCGCCGAGGCAGTTCCTGCCCGGTGCTGTTCGCATGGAATGGCAAACACTACAAGCTGGTTACGGACGTGATCGGCGCGGGTGTTGTGGGCCACTGGTTCACCCCGACGCGGCGCAATACACCGAATCCGAGCGAGTGGATCAAGGTGGATGGCGATGCGGCGGTTCCGGTGAAGGGCAGACTGAGCCTGCGCTTTATTGAGCCGATGGAAGAGGTGAACTACATTGACCAGTTGCGGCTGGTGGCGGTGGACCATCCGGGGAATGTGGAAGTGAATCCCGACGAAAAGTTCCTGGACGATCCTCCGTTTGCCTCGGGGCGCGTGGTGGCGTCAGAGAGTGCTCGCCTGCCGGTGGGCGCCTGGGATGGCGACGGCCGCGATGTTCTGCCGGAGCTGAGCCGGCGCGATCACAGGTTTGCAAGCGGGTTCAAGCCGTTGCCGTACGACGGCTTTGCCAACCTGCACAACCTGACCCTGGATCTGGGCAATGTTCAGCCGGGAGTGCCGCTGCGACTGCTGATGACGGGGTATGTGAACTACTTCAGCGCGACCTCGCTTTATGCGGCATGGCAGGCCGGCGTGAAGCCGATCTCGCCTTACGTGGAGGCGGAGCTGCCGGATGGAACATGGCAGCGCGTACCCGGCGATGCAGGCTTCCCGGCAGGCCTGGAACGCACGATTGTTGTGGACCTGACCGGCAAGTTGCCCGCGGGAACGCGGCGCATCCGGCTGGTGAGCAACCTGGAGATTTACTGGGACCAGGTGTTGGTTGATAACCACGCGGATGCTGAGGCCCGAACCACCGAGGTGCCGCTGGCCATGGCGACGGAGCAGTTCCGCGGCTATCCAAAGCAGACGGAAGGCAGCAGCCCGGGCGATCTGGACTATGACTATGATCGCGTGAGCCTGACGGGACCGTTCCAGCACCAGCGCGGCAGCTACACCCGCCTGGGCGACGTGACGGAACTGGTGAAGGGCGTGGATGATCGCTACGCCATCTTTGGCAGCGGCGAAGAGATTGCGACGGAGTTCGATGTGAGCAAGCTGCCGGCGCTGCCCGCGGGCTGGAAGCGCGATTACTTCTTCTATGCCAATGGCTACGTGAAGGATATGGATTGGTGGGATGCGTCGCCGTACACCGTGGCGCAGCTGCCATTCCACACGATGAGCTCGTATCCGTATCCGGCAAGCGAGAAGTTCCCGGATGACGCGGATGCGCTGAACTATCAGTTGAACTGGAACGACCGCTTTGATACGGGCGAGCCGGTTCGTTCCTATCGATTCGATTACCGGGTTCTGCCTTCCACGCCCAGCGATGATGCGCTGCCGATGCCGAGTGCAGCGGCGCATCCGTAGTGGAAGCAACCAGCAATGCGGGATGCGCTGCTCGCGCAGCCAGATAGCGAGGGGTAGCGATGAGTGAACTGGTGCTGCGGTCCGCGATGGAGCAGCTGGCGCTGCTGCGCTCGGGCGAGATATCCGTTGAGGAACTGGCGGAAGCGCATATTCGGCAGATTGAAAGGCTGAATCCGCAGCTGAACGCACTGGTGGACTATGACGCCAATCGGGTGCGCGTGCAGGCCCGGCAGATGGATGAGGCTCAAGGCGCGCGTGGTCCGCTGCATGGACTGCCGGTAACGGTGAAGTCGTCCATTGCCACGGCCGGTTATCGCTGCGAGATTGGCAGCTTGCTGCACAAGGGCGAGGTGCCGCGGGAAGATGCCGTGGCCGTGGCCAGGCTGCGCGCGGCCGGAGCGCTGATTCTGGGCACGACCAACTGCCCGGAGTTCCTGATGGCCTACGAGACGTCGAACCTGCTGTACGGGACCACGAGGAATCCGTGGGACCTGGATCGCTCACCGGGCGGATCGAGCGGCGGCGAGTCGGCGGCCATTGCCGCGGGCATGTCTGCAGCCGGGCTGGGCAGCGACAGCGGCGGTTCCGTGCGCATTCCCGCGCACTTTACAGGCATCTGCTCACTGAAGCCCACGCCGGGCCGCTTTCCGGGACGCGGGCACCTGCCGCCCTGTGTCGGCCCTTTCTCCGTGCTCGGCGCCATTGGGCCAATGGCCCGAACCATGACGGACGTGGCGCTTCTGTTTCGCGTGCTCGGCGGGCAGGATTTGTGCGATCCATCCAGTCCTCCCATTCCGTGGCGTGAGCGGCCGCTTGAAGAACTGCGCAGCCAGACCATCGGCTTCTTTGAGGACGACGGCCTGGTTCCTGTGACTCCGGAGACGCGCGCTGCCGTGAATGCGGCTGCGACGGTGCTGCGCGAGGCAGGCTTCCGCGTGGAGCCCATCCGGATGCGCGCGCTGGAGCCGCTGCGCAAACTGTGGTGGAAGCTGTTTGTGCAATGCGGAGCCATGTTCTATGCGCCAGCGATTCGCGGCAAAGAACAGCAATTGAGCCCCATCTTCCGCGAGTTTCTTGAGATTGCCGGATCGGTACCGCCGTTTTCGCCGGCGCAGTTGCTGGACGCATGGGCGGAACTCGACCTGCTGCGCAGTAAGGCACTGAACGAGATGCGCGCGCACCCGGTGCTGCTGTGCCCGGTGGCCAGCGTTCCGGCGATTCGGCATGGGGAGCGTGCGTGGAGCGTGGAAGGCCGCACTGTTTCCTATCTGGATGCCGTGCGGCACACGCAGTGGTTCAATACGCTGGCCGCGCCCGCGGCCGTTGTTCCGGTTGGCCACTCGCCGGAGGGATTGCCCATCGGCGTGCAGATTGTTGCGCGTCCGTATGAGGATGAGACGGCGCTTGGCATTGCAGCTATTGTGGATGCTGAGTTTGGGTACCGGCCGCCTCCGATGGCGCGTATGTGACCTCTGTGGCGCGCTGCGCCAACTTGGACGAGCAGCGCTGCTGCGTCATCGTAGCCAAACACCTGTAGATATGCATACTTCGCGCAGGAAAGATGTGAGCTCCATCACATGTTTGTTCCATCTTTCGATGGATGCATGTCACACTGCCGCACGATAGTCTGACGCTTCCCCGGATTGGAGCGCAGAGGGTGCGCAGAAGTTGGCAGGAAAGGTTCGCCGAAACACCGGATGTCCTGAAGAGTTCGCGCCGGCAGCAGACGATTGTGCCGGTGTTGGATCTTGAGATAGGCGCCGATTTCGTCACAATGGCTGGGCCATGCTCGGTGGAAACCGAGTTCCAGCTGATGGCGACCGCCGATCATGTGCGCCGCTGCGGTGCGCGGATCCTGCGGGGTGGCGCCTTCAAGCCGCGCAGTTCTCCGTATGCATTTCAGGGGCATGGCCTGGAAGGGCTGAAGATGCTGGCCCGCGTGCGCGACGAAAGCGGTCTGGCGATTGTGACCGAAGTGATGTCAGAGTGCGACGTGCCTTTGGTGGCGGAGTACGCGGACATCCTGCAGATCGGCACGCGCAACATGGAGAACTACGCGCTGCTGGAGGCGGCTGCGCGCTCGGGCAGGCCGATTCTGCTGAAGCGCGGCATGATGGCCACGGTGGCCGACCTGCTGCGCTCGGCGCAGTTGATTCTGGAGAACGGCAATCCCAACGTAATTCTTTGCGAGCGCGGCATTCGCACGTTTGAGACGGCGACGCGCAATACGTTTGATGTGGCGGCCATTGCGCTTCTGAAGCAGATCTCGCATCTGCCGGTGATCGCCGATCCCAGTCATGCAGCCGGATGCCGGGACCTGGTTCCCGCGCTGGCGCGCATCGCAGTCGCGGCAGGCGCGGATGGACTGCTGGTGGAGGTTCATCCCAATCCCGACAAGGCGTGGAGTGACGGAGACCAGTCCTTGGACTTTGCAGAGTTTGACGAGATGATGACGATGCTCGATCCCTATCTTGCGCTGCGTGGGCTCATGCTGTGTGAGCCGACAGGCGCACGGCCAATGGAGGCTGTTGGATGAAGGATCGGGCTAGGGTTGGTTGGGTTGCTGCCTGCATTGCGTTGTTGGTTCCGATGTGCGGATTTGCGCCGGATCCGGTGGAGAAGATCGGCGCGGATTTGATTGTGACCGCCGCTCCCGTGTATGAGCCGCTGGCCGAGTTGCGCGGCGGCGAGCGCTTCCCCAAGGGCGCGCAGTTGCTGCTGATCCACGACGGCAAGGCGGAGCCGCTGGTGACGGGCTTTGCCGCAACCGCGGATGCGGATGTTTATTTCAACGGCAAGCAGGTTCTGTTTGCCGGCAAGAAAACAGAGAACGATCCCTGGCAGATTTGGGAGCTGACGCTCAAGGATCATTCGGTTCGCAAGGTGATTACGACGGCGACGGATGCGGTGAGGCCGCTCTACCTGCCCGGCGCGCGCATGGTGTGGGCGCAGCGCACGGCGCATGGATTCGAACTGCAGTCCGCGGACGATGGTCACCTGCTGAACTACATCATGCTGAATCCGACGGGCGGTCCGGGGATTACGCCGCTGACGTATCTGCACACGAGCGCGTTTCCGGTGAACGTTCTGGAGGACGGGCGGATCCTGTTCGAGTCAGGTTACCCGCTTGGCTCCGGTACGACGCCGGAGTTGTACCTGGTTTACGCGGATGGTTCGGGCGTGGAGTCCTATCGTTGCGATCACGGGCAGGCACGCTGGGGTGGCGCGCAGGTGGCTTCAGGCGATGTGGTGTTTACGCAGGGGCACTCGCTGGCTCGGTTTACCTCGCCGCTGGCGCACGAAGAAAAGATCACGACACCGCGAGGCGAGTTTGCGGGCGCGATTACGGAAACCTCCGATGGCGAGTGGCTGGTGAGCGCACGTACGGCGGCGACATCACCTTACGAGATCCGGCTATGGAAGCCCGGAACTGCCACGATGCAGACGATTGTCAGTGAGCCGGGAAAGAATCTGCTGGAGCCGGTGGTGGTTGCGCGCCGTACCGTGCCGCGTCGTCACCCTTCGGGTTTGCATCCGTGGGATTACGCCAACGTGCTGGCGCTGGATGCGAGGCTCTCGCGCGACGGAGCGCTGAAGGGCACGCCAGAGCGGGTGCGGCTGGAGGCGCAGGATGCCAAGGGCCATGCGGTTGCGATGGGCACAGCGCCGGTGGAGAAAGATGGCTCCTTCTTTGTGCAGGTGCCGGGCGACAGGCCGATCCGCTTTGCCCTGCTGGACGCGAAGGGGGTTGTACTGCGGCAGCAGAAGGGGTGGTTGTGGATTCGTGGCGGGGAGCAGCGCATCTGCGTGGGATGCCATACGGGGCCGGAGCGTTCCTCTGAGAATCGAGTGCCCGCCGTGTTGCTGCGCACCACAACGCCGGTTGATCTTACGCATGCCGTACAGGCAGGTGCGTCGCAGCCAATGACATCGGGGGGACACTGAGGGCATGACGCGTTTTCCGATTGCGCTTTTTATTTTTTCACTGCTGGCAGTGCCGGCGGCGCAGGCGCAGACGCCCGCTGCGGCGCAAGGCGCACAGACCGCGGCACAGAGTAGTGCTGCTCCCCAGTCTTCGCCGATCTTGTTTGAGGATGCGAGCGACAAGGCGCACATTGATTTTGTGCACAGCTTTGGATCAGCCAAGCTGGGGTCGCTGCTGGAGGGAACCGGAGCGGGCTGCGTGTGGTTCGACTACAACAACGACGGTAAGCCTGACCTGTATGTAGTAAATGGCCGTCCGCTGGATGACTCGATGCATCCGTATCCGCTGAAGGAGAAGCCGGATCCGCTGCCGCATAACCACTTGTACCGCAATGACGGCAATGGGCACTTTACGGATGTGACCGAGCAGGCAGGGCTTGCTCCCGACCTCTACAGCATGGCGGTTACGGCAGCGGATTACGACAACGATGGGAATGTGGATCTGCTGGTAACCGGATATGGGCGAGTGATTCTTTATCACAATGACGGCAACGGGCACTTTACGGATGTGACCGAGAAGGCCGGCATCAAGGTGGATGGCTGGTCGATCAGTTCGACATGGCTGGACTATGACAAGGATGGCTGCGTGGATCTTTTTGTCGGCCGCTACGTCAAGTTCGATCCGAAGTATCGTGCGTTTTACGGCGCGGATAACTATCCCGGACCATTGGATTATGAGGGCGAAACGAATCGCCTGTACCACAACAACTGTAATGGCACGTTTACCGATGTTACGGACAAGTCCGGCATCGGGGCGTTTATCGGTCGCACGATGGGCGTGACCGCGGCGGACTTTGACGGCGATGGATGGGATGACATCTACGTTGCCAATGACCGGACGGAGAACTTTCTCTTCCACAACAAACACGACGGCACGTTTGAAGAGATTGGCAACGATTCCGGGACTGCGTTTGGGCAGAATGGCGAGTCGACCTCTGCGATGGGCCCGGTGTTCGCTGACCTAGAAGGCAAGGGACGACTGGACCTTTGGGTGACGGATGGCCGCTACAACCGCATGCTCAGCAATACCGGCAAGCTGACCTTTGACGATATTGGCGCGACCAATGGTGTGTCGCAGGGGAACGCGCAGTATGTGAGCTGGGGATCGGGCATCTACGACTACGACAACGATGGCCAACTGGACATACTGATCTTCCATGGCGGCCTGATCCATCTGATTCCCCAGGAGCATACGCTGTATCGCGGACTGGGCAACGGGCGTTATGAAGACATCTCGCGCGAGGCGGGGGCGGTGCTGAGCAAGCGCACCGTGGCTCGCGGAGCGTGCTTTGGCGACTACGACAACGATGGCAAGGTGGACGCGTTCCTTGTGAACCTGGGCGCGCGGGGCACGCTGGTGCACAACATCTCAAAGAACACCGGCCACTGGGTCGAGATCAAGCTGAAGGGAACCAAGAGCAACCGCGACGGCATTGGCGCGCGCGTTGAGGTATACGCAGGCGGCAAGCGTTACATGCAGGAGCGCGTGGCGGAGTCAGGGTATCTGTCGCAGAACGACGATCGCCTGCACTACGGCCTGGGTACGACGACCGAGGTGGACAAGATTATTGTGCATTGGCCAAGCGGGCGCGAACAGGCGGTCGAAAAGCAGGGAGTCGATCGCGTGCTGACGGTGGAGGAGCCTCGATGATGCGGCAGACTCAAGTGCGGTTGCGCGCCGGCATTGCGGGTGGGCTGCTCTCCACGGCAGCGGTCCTGTTTGGCGTGGCGCTGTGGACGGGTGGCCCTGCGCGCGCGGTGATGACCGGGCGGACAGGCGAGGTGCTTACCTACGCGTCCCCTGAGGAATTGGTGTTGTCGACTGACGGCGCAAAGCTGTTTGTGCTGTGCCAGCAGAGCGATGAGGTGCGGGTGCTGAATGCGGCAACCTACGCGGAGGAGAAGAAGATTCCGGTGGGGCATCTTCCGCGCGGCTTCTCGCTATCTGTCGACGGCGCGCGGCTGTTTGTGACCAATACGTGGGACGACACGATCTCCGTTATCGATACGAAGGCGTTGAGCGTGGTGGCGACGTGGCCGGTGGGCGCAGAGCCGTCCAGCGTGGTGGAGGACCGCGCCGGAAAACATCTGTTTGTTGCAAACCGCATCAGCAGCGATGTTGCCGTGTTGAATGCGCAGACAGGGCAGGAAGAGAAGCGGCTCTCTGCCGGGCGCGGCGCCAGTTACATTACGCCGTCGCCGGATGGGAGCCGTTTGTATGTGACGCATGTGTATCCGAATCCGACTGCGTTCCGCACCGCGCCGGAGTCGGAGGTTACGGTCATCGATGCGGCGCGCGCCGTGGTTGTCGATCGCATCGCGCTGCGCAGCATTGCCGGCGTATTTCATGTGGCGGTGTCCGCGGATGGCAGGCTGGCGGCGGTTGCGGAGCTGCACCCGAAGAACCTGGTTCCGCTGGCGCACCTGGAGCATGGCGGAGCCTTTGAAGATACGCTTACGCTCTTCGGCGCTGATGTTGGGCCCAAGCCGGTCGAGGTTCCGCTGGATGAACTGGAGCGTTATGCGGCGCGACCGTTTGGCGTGACGATTACGCCGGACAAGTCGCGCATGTATGTGACCAGCGGCGGCTCGCAGATGCTGACGGTGATTGACGTGCCGCGGCTGCTGCGCTACGCCCACCTGCACCCGCAGCCGTTTGTGTACGATCTCTCCGCGAGCGCCAACTACGTGATTACGCGGGTTGCGGTTGGGCGCGATCCGCGCGGCGTTCTGCTCTCGCATGACGGCCGCACACTGCTTGTGGCCAACCGGCTGGATGACACGATCAGCGTGATTGACACGCGGAGCAACAAGGTTGCCAGCACGGTGACGCTGTCGGGGCCGAAACAGATATCCGTGCTGCGGCACGGGGAGCAGACGTTCTATTCGGCGGCGCAGTCGTTTCAAGGGCAGATTGGATGCGCCAACTGCCATATCGACTCGACCTTTGACGGCTTGAACTGGGATCTGGAGCCGGATGGATTCGGCCGCGGCATTGTGGATAACCGCTTGCTGGAGGACGTCAAAGGGACGGATCCGTACAAGTGGAACGGCGGCAACCCGAATCTGCCGACGGAGTGCGGGCCGCGCACGGAGCGGTATTTCTGGCGCGCGGAGAACTACGACGATCTGACGCTGGCCGATCTGGTGACCTATATCCGCAGCATGCCGCCGAGGCCGAATCGCTGGAAGCTGCCTGGATACGAACTGACCGCAGCCGAGGAGCGCGGCAAGGAGATCTTTGAGCGCAAGGTGGACAAGTTCGGCAATCCGATTCCGGAGAAGAATCGCTGCGTGTACTGCCACAGCGGACTGAAGGGGACCAGCCAGAAGTCCTTTGACGTGGGAACCAAGAAGCCGACGGATGACTCGGGGCTGCTGGATACGCCACAACTGACGAACATCGCCCTGACGGCGCCGTATCTGCATGATGGGTCGGCGGCAACGCTGGAAGAGATATGGACGATCTACAACTCCGAAGACAAGCACGGTCGCACGAACGATCTAACCAAGGATGAGTTGAACGACCTGATCGAGTATCTGAGGACAAGATGATGAAAGTCGCGTGGAAGAAGCAGGCGTGGACGGTGGCGGCATGTTTCCTTGTGCTTTGTGCGGCGGCCTATGGCGCTGTGCCCAGGATGCCTCACTATCGCTTTGAGAACTTCACCACGGCGAATGGCCTGCCCAACAATCACGTCTACTCCGTGCTGGTGGATGGGGACCGCATCTGGGCGGGAACGGACAACGGCCTTGGCCTGTATGAGAACGGCAAATGGAAGACGTTCACTACGAAGGATGGACTGGCACATCGGGCGGTGTTGTCGCTGGCGCTGGACAAGCGCACGGGCGATGTGTGGGCCGGGACGATGGGCGGACTGAGCCGCATCTCCGGCGGGCGGATCGATACGTTTACGCAACTGAACTCCGGCTTGAGCAACGACGTTGTATACGGCGTTTCCATTGAAGGCGAGAACGTGTGGGTTGCCACGGCCGCCGGGGGATGCAAGCTGAATATCCGCACCGGCCAGTGGTCATTGTTCAATGAGCGCAACACGCCGATGGTGGAGATCTGGGTGTATGGCGTTTCAGCCACGCCGACCAAGGTGTACTACGCGGTGTGGGGCAGCGGCATTCTGGAGTACGACCAGAAGACGAAGGTGTGGGACAAGTACGAAGACCCGGACGGCGAGACGGAGATTGTGCTCTTCAAGGACCAGGGTCTGATTCACGAGATCACGAGTTCGGTGAGTTTTGTGGACAACGTGCTGTGGGCTTCCACCTACTTTGGCGACAGCCGCTATGACGGCCGCTACTGGCACAACTTTTTGACGAAGGATAGTGGTTTGCCTTCGAACTTTACCAACGCTGTGAAGGGCGTGGATGCGAATCGGGCGTGGTTCTGCACGGACAAGGGACTGGCCTATTACGACGGTGCGAATTGGGCTGTATACCGGCCGTCATTGACCACACACAAGCCGGAGATGACGGTGCGCGACGCGGAGGGGCACGTCACGAAGGTTCCGGTCACCACTGCTCCGGCACACAACTACATTCTCAATATCGACTTTCAGGGGAGCGACATCTGGGTTGCTACGGCTGAGGGGTTGAGCCACGGAATTCTTGAAAAATAAGGAGCCATATATGATGCAGGACATTGCCGCCGTACTTGAGACCATTGGGCACGCACCGATCCAGAAGCGCGCCATGACCAACCTGAACGTACTGAACGAGGCTTATTGCTATAACAAGCCGAGTTCGTTTTCGCGCGGAATGCGCATTGACCTGAACGGCCTGACGATTCTTCTAATCTCTGGGACTGCGTCTATTGATGAGAACGGCGTGAGCGTGCACATCGGCGATTTTCGCGCGCAGATGCGGCGCACCCTGACCAACATTACGGCGCTGCTGGAGAGCGAAGGCTGCACCTGGCATGACATTGTGCGCACCAGTTGCTATCTGCGCGACATTGACCGCGACTACGATGCCTTCAATGAAGAGCGCACGCTGTTCTTCAAGGAGCAGGGACTCGATCCGCTGCCGGCGTCCACCGGTATCCAGGCCAAGCTGTGCCGCCCCGAGTTGCTGGTCGAGATTGAGGCGATTGCAATGTTCCGCACGGAAAAGAACGGCTAGAAAAAGGGAGTCATTGCCATGCGCAAGGGGTGGTTGCTGGTTGTGGTGAGCTTATGCCTTGGCGGCGCGGTTGCGGGAACGTCTGCGCAGACGCCCGCGACGCCGCAGGATAAGGGAACGCATGTGTGCGAGTGCGGGAAGCATCCGCCGGGTCCACCCAAGGATCGCGTGGTAGAGCCGTATGCGGGTGAGCCGGCGGACATGAGCCCGTTTGAGAAGTTCTCAAAGCCGTACTACCTCAACTACACCCATCCGAACATCTACACCGGCGCGGGGAGGGACATACCGGAGCCGAAGGGTCTGAAGGAAGTGCGCATCGGGTTCTACGGGCCGATTGATCACAATCCGGATGAGGTGTCTGGCAAGCGCATGCTCAATGGCGCGCAACTGGCCGTGGAGGAGGCCAATGCGCGCGGCGGCTATGGCGGCAAGCCGTTCAAGCTGATGCTGCACAACGACTACGACAACTGGCAGGCCAAGGCTTCCTACGGGCCGGAGCGGCCGACGGATCCGGGCATCTGGGGATCGCCGTCGGACGTGGCTGTGCAGATGATCTACGACGACGAGGACTGGGCCATCTTCGGCTCCATCAGCTCGGAGTCGACGCACATTATTCTGCGCGTTGCGCTGAAGGCGGAGATCCCGATTGTCAATTCGGCATCGACGGACCCGACGATTCCCGAGACGTACATCCCGTGGTACTTCACGGATCTGCAGGATGACCGCGTGCAGGCGTTCACGCTGGCGCGGCACATGTACACGGAGCTGGGAATGAAGCGCACCGCGATTCTGCGCGTGAACAATCGCTACGGGCGCATGGGTGTTCCCAAGGTCCGCGATGCGGCGCGAAGACTGGGACATCCGATCATCATTGAGCAGAAGTACATGCCGGGCGATACGGATTTTACGCGCCAGCTAAAGGTGATTCGCGCATCGCGCGTGGACTCGATTGTGCTTTGGGCGGACGAGACGGAGACGGCAAACATCCTGAAGCAGATGCAGTCGCTGGGGATGAAGCAGCGCGTGTTCGGATCGTATCGGACGCTGGGGCCGGAGATGCTGGCCCAGGCCGGCTCTGCCGCAGAGGGCTTCGAAGCGGTGTTTCCGTACGACGCCAACAGCAGGAATCCGCGGTGGGTGCAGTTCAACGAGCGATATGAAAAGCGCTTCCAGGAGAAGCCGGAGCAGTTTGCCGCGCTGGCGTATGACGCGATGAATGAACTGCTGGACTCGATTTGCCGCGCGGGCCTGAATCGCGCGCGGATACATGATGCACTGGCGGACATTCAGGAATATGACGGCGTAACGGGGCACATGGTCTTTGACCCGAACCAGAAGAATGTTGCGCCGATGTATCTGGGCAAGGTTCACAACGGCGAGATTACGTATCGTCCCGCGTCGATGGCAGAGCCGCAGGCGCCGAAGAGCACGGCGGCAGAGCAGACGGGCGCAGCGCAGCCGCAGCCCTATGCGCGTGTGGGCGAGGATGGCGTGCAGTACGAGGGGCCGCAGCGAGGCAATGTTCCGGCTGCGCCGCTGCGGGTGGTGCTGTTCGGGCCGCAGGCCAGCAAGATTGCCGAGTCCGCCGAGATGAAGGCGCAGGTGGCGGAAGGCGCGGCCAGGGGACGGACGATTGAGCTGCTGCCGGTGGCGAGCGACCAGAACTGGGGCGTCGCCTCTACGCAGCTGGTGCATGCGCTATGGGATGAGCATGCGCTGGCGATTGTGGCGCTGGACCGCGCCGGGGCGCATCTGGCGGAGCAACTGGCGCTGAAGGCTTTTGTGCCGGTGGTGGCGCTGAGCGATGACCAGAAGCTTACGTCGACGAATGTGCCATGGATCTTTCGGCTGCCTGCGGGGACAAAGCCGGCCAGCGCGCTGCGGCTGGTGGAAGATGCGGAGGCGCGCAGCGGGCCGAATCCGGAGCGGCTGCGGGATGTGCTGGCGTCTGGGAAGGATGTTGCGGGAGTGGCGTTTCTGCCGACGGGCGAGCCGCGCGTGAATTAGAAACAACGGCAAGCGTTACGCAGAGCTGGAAAGCGGAAAGGGCAGCCCGTTGCGGGGCTGCCCTTTCTGTTGTTCTGCGTGACGCTACGATTGCGTGGCTTACGGCAGGTAGTAGCGGAACGAGGTCCAGAACATGTTGTCGATGCCGCGAGCGCCGCCACCGGGGTTGGTGAGGCCACCGTTGCCCGACCAGAGGTCGCGCTGGAAGCGGCTGTACTGGAGGCCCATGCGGAGGCCGCCCTTGGGTCCCTTGTAGAAGTAGTACCAGTCGCCGGCGGTGAACTCCTGCACATCCTTGTTGTTGGCGCCGCAGTGAGCCGGGTTGGCAGGGTTGAAGCCGGGGGCGTTGGAGCCGGAAGGATTCGGTTCCACGGCGCAGCCGGTCATGTCGGCAGTGCGCGTGCCGTAGCCGACCTGCGTGGTGCCGTTGCTGGCCAGGGTGTAGTCGCGGCCGATGTAGTCGCCACCGTAGTTGAAGTAGAGGTTGAGGCGGGACGTGGGGTTGAGCTCCACCGTGCTGAGGGCCGAGAAGCCGTGCAGCGGCGAGATGGTGCCATTCGGACGCAGCGTGATGTCCGCAATGGTGGACGAGCCGTAACGGCCAACGCCCTGGCCCCAGAGGCCCTTGAGGCCGATGGTGGCCTTGTTGTTGAAGAGAGGAGCACGGAAGCCGCCGCCGATGCCGCCGCCGACCTTGGTGTCGTTGTAAGGCGTGGCTTCGGTGGGATAGATGCGGTCACGGAAGAAGCGGCCGATGCCGAAGAGTTCCCAGTGGCCCCAGCCGGGCTCAACCGCCAGCTTGGCGATCATGTCTGGCGCGAGGTTGAAGGAGTAGTTCGCGGTGGGGTTGTAGAGGCCTCCGCCGTTGCCCGCGGTGCCGATGAGCAGGTTGGTGGGCAGGCTGGCGCCGGCAGGATTCAGAGTCTCAGCATTTTCAGCGGACACGCCGAAGGAGGCCTTCTTGCTGAAGTCCTTGGTCACGCGGAAGCTGTACTGGCGCGTCCACACGAAGCCAGCTTCGTACTGAGGATCGATGGTCGACGGCAGAATCTCAGATCCTCTCTGCAGTCCCTTGGTGGTTTCCGCAGCGAGCGACCAGCCCTGGCCGCCGGAGAAGTCCCAGCCATTGTTCAGGCGGGCATCGGCCCACAACTGGCGCTGGCGCAGGACGTAGCTGTTGGACTGGTTGTTGTTGGAGGTGATGCCGGTACCGAGCCAGTCCATTTCGTAGTAGGCGGTCAGCGTCATCTTGTCGAGCTTGCCGATGGCCTTGAGGGCCAGACGGGACTGACGGCCGGAGCCCTGGAACTCGCTGAGCTGAGCGTAGTCAGAGTTCTGGAGCGGCACGCCGGTGAACGGGGTGTTCAGACCGCCGCCGGTTGCGCCCTGGCGCCACGCGGTTTCGGCCGCGATGAAGGAGCCGGTGGGCGAGAGCGTGATGCCCTTGAAGTGAATCTCGTCAGGGTTCTGGATGGCCTTCTTGATCTGCGAGGTTTCGTCGGAGATCGTTTCGGCCAGGGAGGTGGAGTTGCCCTTGAGGTCGTTCACGGTGGACTGCAGGGTGGTGACGGCCGCAGCGTTCTGCGTGGTGGCCTGCTGCTGAGCATCAGCGGCGGCCTGTGCCTTGGCGGCTTCGGCCTGGGCGTCAGCAGCCTTCTGCTGCGCCTGCTTCAACTGAGCATCCTTCTCTGCCAGATCGGACTTCAGGCTGTTGATCTCGCCTTCCAGATCGCGACGAAGGTCCTGAATCTGATCCTCCACAGAGGGCTTCGCCGCCTTTTTGGTTGCGACGTGCTTCTTTGCAGGTGCAGGGGGATCGCCTGCGTAGGCGTTGGAGCTGACAAGACTGGCCGCCAGAATGGCAGCGGCAGCAGTTTTGAGTCTGAAGTTCATTGAGCCTCTCATCTTCCTCATAAGTTTGTCTTGCATTTCTGCTGCGCCCGGGTGGTGCTGGAGCGCGTTCTGTTTCCAGGGCTGCTGATATTGCCACTGAGCTTGCATGGCGCCGTTGAGCTGCTATGCCCGGAAAACATGTACAGACGCGTGGCGCAGCGCTGTGATGAACTGGCGTATGCGTGCTGTAACTAGGAATTAGCCTTACAGAGTTTGATGAATATATGACGAATTTACATATTTTTAACGGAAGAAGAGGTGAGTTATCGGTCTTTATTTACGCGGCGTTAATTTATCGTTTATTCACAATTGAACTGGCGCGGGTGTGCAGTATTCGCGCGAACGGAACGGTGCGTGAATACTGGCGATGGCGCATCAGCGCGCTGCGGCGCCGGAAGCGCCCGCGCTGAGCAGGTTGGCAAGGATGCGATAAGAGCCCGGCACTAACTCGGGTAACTGTCGATAGAGTGCATAGGCAACGTAGATATAAGTGCCTTTGCCGGGGTGGGCAACGAGCAGGCCGCCGCGCTGCGGGTCCTGGCCGGGGTCGGCTGTCTGCGTGAGAGCGGTGTAGCCGGGGTCCCATGTGTCGAGGAAGGAGTGGCCGCGCTCTTCCACCCAGTTGTCAACGTCAGCGGCGGTGATGCGGTTGGGCGTGGTGAGGAGCGGATTGGCGGGCGCGAGCAGTTGGACGGGGTCCTGTTCGTCGATGACCCGCTCTGGGATTCGGCCCATGGAGAGCGGCAAGGGAGCGGGGAAGTTTGCGCTCTGGTACTGCACGATGAGGGTTCCGCCGCGCTGAACGAAGTTGTTGAGGCGGGATTGAGCGGCGGCAAGCTCCGGCCGGACGGAGTATGCGCGGATGCCGAGGACGATGACGTTGAAGGCGGAGAGATCGCCGGAGGTGAGGTCGGCGGCGCTGAGCATGCGCGGCTGGATGCCGAGGCCCTCCATCGCGGTGGGAACAAGATCGCCGGTCCCCATGACGTAGCCGACGCGCAGGCCGGGAGCGAGTGTGACATCGACCTTGCGGGTTTGCAGTTGTGCGTCGCGATATTGGTTATAGGGCAGCAGGCCGGGATACCCGATGCTTTGCCAGCCGGTGGTGTAGGCGCGTCCGCCGGAGTGGGCCACGGCCTGAATGGTGTAGGCGCCGGTGTGGGCGGCTGCGGGTGTGACGGAGAAGAGCATGGGCTCGGTGTCTCCGGCAGTGGCGCGATGGAAGGACGCCTGCGCGGGAGTGCATAGGCC